>NZ_JARIXR010000031.1:0-71405 GCF_029269205.1 Pseudomonas sp. 1912-s
GATCTGCTTTTGATCTTGATCTTAGGCGCCCCGTTAAACCACGCTGGCCGAACGCAGGTAGTACGGAGCGGGTAAACCGGCAGGACGCCGGTTTAGCCGCGACGGGGCAGGGACGCCCCGTCGCGGCGGCCCGCGGAGTAATGCCGGAGTGAGGGCACACCGAGCCTAGGCGAGGTGCCGAGTGGTGGGGCAAGAGCCTTTTGGTTACTTTTGGCTGGGCCGGCATTCCGGCTCCTTTCAAAAGTGACCCGCTGTAAGAGCGGAACCCATCGAAGCCATCACCCAAATAACGGATATGTACCCAAACCCAAAATCACTCGTCGCTGCTGTGCACCACCACCAAAAGCTGCGCCTGAACCTCCCCCACCGACCGAATCCGGTGAGGTTTCTGCGCATTGAAATGCAGCGCATCCCCACGGTTCAACACCACCCGCTCGCTCATGAAATCCACCTCCACCTGGCCTTCATGCACAAACAAAAACTCTTCCCCCAAATGCTCCTTGAAGGTCTTGTCAGTGAACTCCGCCGGCGGATAAATGATGAACGGCAGCAGGCTGCGCTCACTGACCTGATGGGCCAGCACCGCATACCCCGGTGACGCATCGGTGCCCGACAAGGCCTGCCGCTCATGGCTGCGCACCAGGCTGTAGCTGTCCAGGCTGACGTTGTCTTCGCTGAACAGCTCTTCGACCTTCACGTTCAACGCCTTGGCCAGTTTCAGCGCCGCCGCAATCGACGGCGTATTCAGCCCGCGCTCGACTTTCGACAGGTAACTCTTGGTCATCCCGGATTTTTCCGCGAGCGACTCCAGGGTCACGCCAAGTTTTTTTCTCAGTATTTTCAAACGGATAGACATGTGCAGCGGTTAATCCATTAAAGAGGCGATGATGAATGCTTGCCAATGACACTTTGTGTCATATAGTCTCTTTCGTGTCATTTGCGACGAACAAGGACACTGATATGGCCAAGACATTAGCACTCCCGAAAGACCAACTGGTCAAGCAAGCACTGACCCAGATGCAAAGCACCCTGGCGGATAATACGTGGACCGACCGGCAAAAGCTGGCGCTCACCTGCCGGATCCTGTTCGAAAACGGCCACGACTCCGGCCTCGCCGGGCAGATCACCGCACGCGGCCCGACACCGGGCACTTATTACACCCAGCAACTGGGCCTGGGTTTCGATGAAATCACCGCCAGCAACCTGTTGCTGGTCAACGAAGACCTGGAGGTGTTGGAAGGCCATGGCATGCCCAACCCGGCGAACCGTTTTCACAGCTGGGTGTACCGCGGTCGCCCGGACGTGAACTGCATCATCCACACTCACCCGACTCACATCGCGGCGTTGTCGATGCTCGAAGTGCCGCTGCAGGTGTCCCACATGGACCTGTGCCCGCTGTACGAAGACTGCGCCTTCCTGGAAGCCTGGCCCGGTGTGCCAGTGGGCAACGAAGAAGGCGAAATCATCACCGCCGCCCTGGACGACAAGCGCGCCATCCTGCTGTCCCACCACGGTCAATTGTCCACCGGGGCGAGCATCGAGGAAGCCTGTGTCATCGCGCAGTTGATTGAGCGCGCGGCGAAATTGCAGCTGCTGGCGATGGCCGCCGGCACGATCAAGCCGATCCTGCCGGAGCTGGGACGCGAAGCCCATGACTGGATTTCCAAGCCAAAGCGCCATGGCGCCGCGTTCAACTACTACGCTCGGCAGAACCTGCGTCAACACGCCGATTGCCTGAACTGAACCCCTTTTTCGACCGGAGACTTTTCCATGTCCAGCCCTTCTATTCACGGCATTATCGGCTACACCATCACCCCGTTCAGTGCAGACGGCCAGCACCTTGACCTGGACGCCCTCGGGCGCTCCATCGACCGCTTGATCGACAGCGGCGTGCACGCCATCGCACCGTTGGGCAGCACCGGCGAAGGCGCCTACCTCAGCGATGCGGAGTGGGACGACGTCGCCGTCTACAGCCTCCAGAAGGTCGGCAAGCGCGTGCCGACCATCGTCAGCGTCTCCGACCTGACCACCGCCAAGGCCGTGCGCCGCGCGCGGTTTGCCGAAAGCCACGGTGCGGACGTGGTGATGGTATTGCCAGCCTCGTACTGGAAACTCAGCGAGGCGGAAATCCTCGCCCACTATGCGGCCATCGGTGACAGCATCAGCGTGCCGATCATGCTCTACAACAACCCGGCCACCAGCGGTACAGACCTGTCGGTGGACTTGATCCTGCGCATCGTCGAAAGCGTCGACAACGTGACCATGGTCAAGGAAAGCACCGGGGATATTCAGCGCATGCACCAGCTGTATCGGCGCAGCGAGGGCCAGTTGCCGTTCTACAACGGTTGCAATCCGCTGGCACTGGAAGCGTTTGCGGCGGGCGCGAAGGGTTGGTGCACGGCAGCGCCAAACCTGATTCCACAGCTCAATCTGGATCTGTATGGAGCCGTTTTGGCCAATGACCTGGAGAAAGCGCGGGAGCTGTTTTATCGCCAGTTGCCGTTGCTGGACTTCATCCTCAAAGGCGGCTTGCCGGCGACGATCAAGGCCGGTTTGCGGCTCACTGGGCTGGAGTGCGGGGACCCACGCTTGCCGGTGTTCCCGCTGGGTGAGGCTGGCCGGGTTCAGCTTCAAGAGCTACTGACCACATTGCGGTGAACCCCCTGTAGGAGCTGGCTTGCCTGCGATGGCATCACCTCGGTATTTCTGACAAACCGAGGTGCCTGCATCGCAGGCAAGCCTGCTCCCACACTGATGCGTGTATTTCGATAGAGACAAATGACAATAATTCTCGATATCATTCGCGACTTTTCTACGTCGTGCTTCGTCAAGAAGGATATCCATGTCTCGTCCCAAGCCCGACCCGTTGTCGGCCGATGCCTTTCGCGGGTTTTATGCAGATATCCTGCATTTCCTGCGCAAACGCACGGACAACGCCAGCGACGCGGCAGACATGACCCAGGATGTCTTCACCCAATGGCTGGACTACCGCGACCGGGCTGAGGTCGAGCAGCCACGGGCGTTTCTGTTCCAGATGGCGCGCAACCTGCTGCGCGATCACTGGCGCAAACAGAAGGTGCGGCACACCGTCCACCAGCAACAGGCCGAACTGGATGCCGAGTCTGTCAGCGACCCGCGAGACGATCCCATGGCCGCCGCGCAACGCCTGCAACGCCTGGAACAGTTGAAAGAAGTCCTCGCTGAACTCTCGCCCAGAAGGCGAGAAGCCCTTATGCTGCACCGCTTCGAAGGCCTGAGCCAGGCCCAGATCGCCGAGCGCATGGGAGTTTCGGTCAGCATGGTGGAAAAGCACATCGCCTTTGCCCTGCTGCATTGCAAGCAGCGACTTCAACAAGAACACGGCAAGGAGCAGCCAGAATGAACCGCCTGAGCGACATCGACACCTGTGACATCGAGGCCAGCGACTCGATCGATGCCCAGGCCGCCAGCTGGTTTGCGCGCAACCGCAATGACACGGCGCGCGCCGACCGCAAGGCGTTTGCCGCCTGGCAGTCCGAGCCGGCCCATGCCCGCGCCTATGCCGAGTTCGAACAGCTGTGGGCTGACCTTGCCCAGTTGCAGCAACTGAACAAACCGACACCGCCGCCCGTACGCAAGACACCCGTGTGGCGCCCCGCCCTGGCGGTGGCTGCCGCGTTGGTGTGTGCCGTACTGGCAAGCAACATCGGCGCCCCGCGTGAGCTGTTCCACACCCAGGTCGCGGCCCATGCCAAAGGCATGCGCACCCTGCATCTGCCCGACGGCAGCACGCTGTACGTCAACGCCAACACGCGCTTGCGGGTCGACTTCAACAGTCACCAGCGCATCGTGCACCTGGATCAGGGCCAGTTGTATATCGAGGTGGCCGCCGACAAGGAACGGCCGCTGTTCGTGCAGGCCGGCGAAGCCAATGTGCGGGTGGTAGGCACCGGCTTCGACGTGCGGCGCAGCAAGCAGCAGCTGGTGGTCAGTGTGGCCCACGGCCAAGTGGCGTTCGACGCCGATGCCAAGGTGCCCGCCCTGTTGCTCGGCGCCCAGCAGCGCGCCACGTTCAGCTATGCCAAGGGCACCTTGCAGCAGCAAACCCTCACCGCCGGCGAGGTCGCCGATTGGCGCGGCGGGCATGTGTCGTTTCGTAATCGCGAGCTGGCCAGTTTGATGGACGAGTTGAGCCTGTACCGGCCCCAGGCGCCGTTGCTGGTGGACAGCGCGGTGGCGCAGTTGAAGGTCTCGGGCAACCTGGATGTGAATGATCCAGACGCTCTGCTCAACGCGCTGCCGGCCCTGTTGCCGGTGAAAACCGTGGCGTTGGCAGACGGCAATATCCGGATCGAACCGCGCAAATAACCTCGCGAAATTCTTGTTTGAGAATATTTTGCATTCGCATGTGAGGATTATTTTTCCTGCCGCGTCTTCCTCGGGTCTGCGTTTGATACGCACACCTTTTTGGCCATTTGGCTACTCCGGGGGATTTCATGTTTCGCGCGCCTTGCCACGTTCAGCACCTGTTTATTCGACCCACCGCCATTGCCGCCTGCCTGGCCTTCAGCCTGAGTGCCCAGGCCGAGTCGTTCAAGCTGCAACTGCCGGCCCAGTCCCTGGCCACGTCCCTGAGCCAGGTGGCGCAGCAAGCGAAAATCCAGCTGCTGTTCGATGAAACGCTGCTGAAAAATGTCCAGGCGCCGGCCCTCAACGGCGACTTCACACCGGAAGTGGCGATTCGCACCCTGCTCAAGGACGGCGAGTTCGTGTTGCTCAAGGTCGGCAGCACCTACGTGGTACGGCCCGAAGAAGGCAAGACCACCAACAGCAGCGCGATTCAGCTGGAAGCCCTGAGCGTGATCGGCACCGGCAACGAGGTCGACTCCACCACCGTCGGCCGCTCCACCCTGAGCCAGGCCGACATCGACCGTTACCAGTCCAATAACATCCCCAGCCTGCTGCAAACCTTGCCCGGCATCAGCCAGGGCGGCTCGCTGAAGCCCGGCGGCCAGACCATCAATATCCGCGGTTTCGGCGATGCCGAAGACGTGCCGCTGACCGTCGATGGCGCCACCAAAAGCGGGTTTGAGCGTTACCAGCAAGGCACCGTGTTTATCGAGCCCGAACTGATCAAGAGCATCGAAGTGGAGAAAGGCCCCAACTCGCCCTTCAGCGGCAACGGCGGCTTTGGCGGTACGGTCAACATGACCACCAAGGATGCCCCGGACCTGCTCAAGGACGGGCGCAACAGCGGCGCCATGCTCAAGTACGGCTACTCCAGCAACGACCATGAGCAGGTCTACAGCAGCGCAGTTTACGGGCGTACCGACGACGGGCGCTTCGACGCCCTCGCCTACCTGACCCAGCGCGACGGCGGCGACATGAAGCTGGCCGCCACCCTGCCCAACGACAACAACCAGTACCCGATCAACCCCAAGCGCCTGCCCAACAGCGCGCAGAATGTGGACGGCAAACTGTTCAAGGTGAACGCCCACTTCACCGACGAGCACAGCCTGGGCCTGTCGTATTCACGCTCCAACAGCCAGCGCTGGACGCCCTTCTCCGCCGCCAGCTACCCGACGCCGCCCACCCAGGCCAACATCGACCGCTATGGCTACGAAGCCGCGCTGAAGCGCTTCCTGGCCAACCGCAACACCGTCGACACCACCTGGAGCAGCAAGTACGAATACCAGCCGATGAATAACCCGCTGGTGGACTTGACCATCAAGTATTCCGAGTCCAACACCGACCAGACCGACGAGCGTGACGCCACAGCGTTTTTCCAACTGGCCACCGGCGGGCGCAAGATGGACACCTCCTACAACGACAAGAACCTCGACGTACGCAACGTCAGCCTGTTTTCAACCGGCCAGTTGCAGCACGCGGTGACCACCGGGGTGCAGATCCGCAAGCACACCCGGGAAACCGAAATGTGGATGCCCGGCGCCACCTACAACACCCCCAAATACAACTACGGGCACTTCCAGCCGGGCTTCATGCCCCATGGCAAGGTCGACACCAACAGTTTCTTTATCCAGGACGCGGTGACGCTGGGCGATGTCACCATTACCCCGTCGATGCGCTATGACCATGTGCGCAACCGCGGCGAAGCCAACGACGCGCCGTACTACAGCAGTCCGGACCCGGCCATCGGCCACGACTACAGCGACCGTACCTACACCGGTTGGTCGCCCCGCCTCGCGGCGTACTGGACCATCACCCCGAACGTGGCGATGTTTGCCAACTGGAGCCGCACCTGGCGCGCCCCGGTAATCGACGAGCAGTATGAAGTGCAGGGCCTGGGCAGCCGCACCGCCACCAGCCTCGACCTGGACCCGGAGCGCATCACCTCGATCACCCTGGGCAACGTCACGAGCTTCGCCGACGTGTTCACCCACGGCGACAACCTGCAACTGCGTACCACGTTGTTCCACAACAAGGTCGAGGACGAGATCTTCAAGAACACGGGTGTGGGCTGCCAGAATCAGGCGGTCAACGGCGGGACGATTTCCAGCGCCTGCCCGCCGGGGGCGATGTCCAACTACCGCAACATCGGCGGCATGACCATCAAGGGTTTCGAGGCCGAGAGTTTCTATGACTCCACCTACGTGTTCGGCTCTGTGTCCTTCGCCTACACCACCGGCAAACACGAAGGTGCCTACACCAACCCATGGGGGCCGGACGTCTGGGCGCGGGATATTCCGCCGACCAAATGGGTGATCGTGCTCGGCACCAAGATCCCGAGCCTGGATGCGCAGGTGGGCTGGCAAGGGCAGTTCATCGGCGCCACCAGCCGTTTGCCGAGCGACAAGTACTCCGGCGGCCCGGGCACCAGCATCGGCGACCTGTTCTACGATCAGTACGGCAACAAGCGCTACAACACCCAGGGCCTGTTCGCCAGCTGGAAGCCGCAACAGGCTTATCTGAAGGGCACCGAGGTGAACTTCACCGTAGACAACCTGTTCAACAACAACTTCCGCCCGGCCCTGAGCGGCGACCGCGCCTATACCAAGGGCCGCGATGCCAAGATCAGCGTGACGCGGTTCTTCTGACCCTTCACCAGCATTCGGCTTGGAAACCCGATCAGTGTGGGAGCTGGCTTGCTGTGGCGAGCGGGCTTGCCCCGCGTTGGGCTGCGAAGCAGCCCCATCAATCTGTGGTGAACCCGACGGGGGACAAGCCCCCTCACCACAGCAAGCCCGCTCCCACATTTAGATCTTCTGCGCGCCACCTCGTGTATTAACAAGGCTGAGCTCTGGCGCATGAACCCGCTGCCGGCTCAAATACCGCGTGCAACTCACCCGCAAGAACGAAGCGAAATTCACCACTTCGCCGCGATAATCCATCACCTCCTCATACAACTTGGCGATCAGTTGATTGGTGGTCATGCCATCCACCTCGGCGATTTCACTGAGGATGTCCCAGAACTGGTTTTCCAGGCGCACGGTGGTCACCACGCCACAGATGCGCAGGGAGCGCGAGCGGGACTCGTACAGAATCGGGTCGGCCTTGACGTACAGCTCGCACATGGCGATGACCTCCGGGTTACAGGGTAATTCTGGTGCCCAGCAGGCCGAGGAAACCCGCCAGCCAGCTTGGGTGCGCCGGCCACGCCGGGGCAGTTACCAGATTGCCTTGAACGTGGCTGTCGGTCACCGGGATATCGATGAACGTACCACCCGCCAATCGCACTTCAGGCCCGCACGCAGGATAGGCACTGCACTCACGGCCTTCCAGGATGCCGGCGGCCGCCAGCAGTTGCGCGCCGTGGCACACCGCAGCGATGGGCTTGCCAGCCCGGTCGAATGCCTTCACCAGTTGCAGGACTTTTTCGTTCAGGCGCAAGTACTCGGGGGCACGGCCACCGGGCACCAGCAGCGCGTCGTAGTCGGCGGCGTCGACCTTGGCGAAGTCGGCATTCAAGGCGAACAGGTGCCCGGGCTTTTCGCTGTAGGTCTGGTCGCCTTCGAAGTCGTGGATCGCCGTGCGCACGGTCTGGCCGGCGGTCTTGTCCGGGCACACGGCGTGCACGGTATGCCCCACCATCAACAGCGCCTGGAACGGCACCATCACTTCATAGTCTTCGACGTAATCGCCGACCAGCATCAGGATTTTTTTCGCGGCCATGGGACATTCCTCCGGTTGAACGGTTGGGCAGACAAGAGTAGCCAAGATAGACCTGTGCCGCCGGGCCGGGTAATGGCCCGCTACTACAACTGTACGGATAAATCCGCACCCAGCTGTAGGCCCGCGTTTTTCGGGCTTTGTGGCTAGATGAACGTCCACTTCCGGCCCATTCGACCCTGGTTCCTTCCATGAGCTCCCGCGAAAATACCGGCATGGCCCTCGGCCTGCTGGGCGTCATCATCTTCAGCCTTACCCTGCCCTTCACCCGTATCGTGGTGCAGGAAATCCATCCGCTGCTCAATGGCCTGGGCCGGGCGTTGTTTGCGGCGGTGCCGGCGGCGGCGTTGTTGCTGTGGCGCCGTGAGCGCTGGCCCACCTGGCGCCAGGTGCGCGGGCTGACGCTGGTGATTGCCGGGGTGATCCTGGGTTTCCCGGTGCTGTCGGCCTGGGCCATGCAAACCTTGCCGGCGTCCCATGGTGCACTGGTCAACGGCTTGCAGCCGCTGTGCGTGGCGCTGTATGCGGCGTGGCTGTCCCATGAGCGGCCGTCAAAAGCCTTCTGGGCCTGTGCGGCGCTGGGCAGCGCGCTGGTGCTGAGTTATGCGTTGATCACCGGGGCCGGCAGTATCCAGGCGGGCGACCTGTTGATGCTCGGCGCGATTGCCGTGGGCGGGCTGGGTTATGCCGAAGGCGGCCGGTTGGCCAAGGAGATGGGCGGCTGGCAGGTGATCTGCTGGGCGCTGGTGCTGTCGACGCCAGTGTTGATCGGGCCGGTGGCGTACCTGGCACTGCAACACCAAGGGCCGATTTCCATGCACACCTGGTGGGCGTTTGGTTATGTCTCGCTGTTTTCGCAGTTCCTGGGATTCTTTGCGTGGTACGCCGGGCTGGCCATGGGTGGCATCGCCCGGGTCAGCCAGATTCAGCTGCTGCAGATCTTTTTCACCATCGCGTTTTCGGCGCTGTTTTTTGGTGAGCACATCGAGCCGATTACCTGGCTGTTTGCCTGTGGGGTGATTGTGACGGTGATGTTGGGGCGCAAGACCAGTGTGAAACCTGCGCCAGCTCCCAAGGCCAGTACAGTCTAACTGTAGGAGCTGGCTTGCCTGCGATAGCATCACCCCGCTTTACCTGATACACCGAGGTGCCTGCATCGCAGGCAAGCCAGCTCCCACATTTTGGTCAGCGTCGTTCTCAGGCCAGGTAACCGTCCGCCCGCAGCAGGGTTTCCAGGCAGTGCTCGGTGATGGTGTAGAACGCCTTCAGCTCCTGGATTTTCACCAGCAACTGCGCCGGGTCTACCGGTTCGGCACGTTTCACCGCGAGGATCATCTTGTTCTTGTTGGTGTGTTCCAACGAGATGAACTCAAACACCTTGGTCTCGTAGCCACAGGCTTCGAGGAACAATGCCCGCAAGCTGTCGGTGACCATTTCCGCCTGCTGGCCCAGGTGCAGGCCGTATTGCAGCATCGGCTTGAGCAACGCCGGGCTCTGGATCTGCAGGCGAATCTGCTTATGGCAGCACGGCGAGCACATGATGATCGACGCGCCGGAGCGGATGCCGGTGTGAATCGCGTAGTCGGTGGCGATGTCGCAGGCATGCAGGGCAATCATCACGTCCAGTTCGCTGGGCGCGACGCTGCGCACATCACCGCACTTGAACACCAGCCCCGGGTGGTCCAGGCGGGCGGCGGCGTTGTTGCACAGGGTCACCATGTCTTCGCGCAATTCCACGCCGGTCACTTCGCCCTCGGCATTGAGGGTGTTGCGCAGGTAATCGTGGATGGCGAAGGTCAGGTAGCCCTTGCCCGAGCCAAAGTCCGCGACCCGCACCGGCTGGTCCAGCTTCAACGGTGACGTGGTCAGCGCATGGCTGAACACTTCGATGAACTTGTTGATCTGCTTCCACTTGCGCGACATCGCCGGGATCAGCTCATGCTTGGCGTTGGTCACGCCAAGGTCAGCAAGAAAGGGCCGCGTAAGGTCCAGGAAGCGATTCTTCTCGCGGTTGTGCTCCGCAGACGGCGCTTCCCGCAGTTGTTGCGGCTTGCTCTTGAACAGCGAGCTTTTGTTCTTCTTGCTGTATTCCAGCTGGGCTTCGTCGGTCACCGAGAGCAGGTGCGCGTTCTTGAACGACGCGGGCAACAGCTCGGCGATCGCCGCCACGCCGTCAGCCAGGGAGAAGTTCTTGGTGATGTCGCGGGTCTTGTAGCGGTAGACGAAGGACAGGCAAGGCTGATCCTTGACCGTCAGTTGCTTGATGATCAGCTTCTGCAGGTCAGGCTCGGTGCCGACGTACTTGGCCAGCACCAGCTTGATAAAGGCGTTTTGCTCAAGGCTCGCACTCAGCAGTTCGAGGAACTGCGCGTGATGATCCGGCGCGGGGCTGGCAGGTTTAGCGGTGGCAGACATGAACAAAAACGCCTCGGGCAGGGAATGCCGGGAATTTTACACTACTCCAACACCACCAACCGGTTCGGCAACTCATTCCGTGCGTGGGTCACCGGTACGTGCTCCTTGAGCAGCGCCCCACAGGCTTCAATGCAGCTGATAAACCCGGCCAACGTCTGGCCTTGCTTCACCTGGCGGGTGAAGTCCTTGACGATCACATCCCAACTGCTGTCATCCAGGCGACTGGAAATGCCCTTGTCCACCAGGATTTCCACATACCGCTCCGCCTCGCTGACAAAGATCAGCACTCCGGTACTGCCCAGCGTGTGGTGCAGGTGCTGCTCCAGGAACTGCCGGCGCGCCAGGTTGGACGCACGCCAATGCCGCACAGAACGCGGGATCAGCCGCGTGGTGACCCTGGGCAACCGGAACACCAGGCACAGCACGACAAACGTGCCCCATTGCGCCAGCAGCAAGGTGTACATGCTCAACCAGCCCGACACATAGTGAATGATCCCCGGCACCACCAGCGCCAGCAGGCTGGCCCACAACAGCGGGATGTAGGCGTAGTCGTCGGCGCGGGCCGCAAGCACGGTCACCAGTTCGGCGTCGGTCTGTTGCTCGACCCGGGCGATCGCCTCGGCGACCTGGCGTTGCTCGTGTTGACTCAGTAATGCCATGGTTGTTGATGCTCTCTAGTTATTGTCATTACCAGCCGCCCGAGGCGCCACCGCCGCCAAAACCACCGCCGCCGCCCCTGAAACCACCACCGCCACCGCCGCCTCCCCCGCCGCCACGGCCACTGCTGCTGAGAATCGCCAGCAGGATAGCGCCAACGGGCAGGCCCATGCGATTGCACAGCCACAACACCGCCAGCAGCAGGATAAACAGGCCGAAGGAAATACCGGGGTTTTGCGTGGCGAAGTTGGCCTCGGACACATGCGCCGGCACCGCCAGCGGATCGCCGCCCACCACCTGCAGCATCGCCGCCACACCGTCGCTGATGCCCTTGCTGTAGTTGCCCGCCTTGAACGCCGGGGCAATCACCTGGTTGATGATCACCCAGGACTGCGCGTCGGTGAGTACGCCTTCGAGGCCGTAACCCACTTCGATACGGATCTTGCGCTCATCCCGGGCGACGATCAGCAGGGCGCCGTTGTCCTTGCCCTTCTGGCCGATGCCCCAGGCGCGGCCCAGTTGATAACCGAAGTCTTCAATGGGCACGCCTTGCAGGTCCGGCACGGTGACCACCACGAGCTGGTCGCCGCTGGTCTGCTCCAACGCCTGCAATTGCTGGGTCAGCTGCGCGCGCACGGCCGGGTCGATCATCTGGGCGTTGTCGACCACCCGTCCGGTCAGGGCCGGGAAATTCAGGGCGGCCTGGGCAGTCAGGCTGAAGGCCAGCAGCACCGCCGCCAGCAGCCAAGCGCGCTTGCCCATCAGAATTTCACTTGCGGCGCTTTATCGGCATCGGCACTGGTGGCCTCGAAGTTGGCGCGGATCGGCAAGTCGCTGTACATCACGCTGTGCCACAGGCGGCCTGGGAAGGTGCGAATCTCGGTGTTGTAGGCCTGCACCGCCTGGATAAAGTCGCGGCGGGCCACGCTGATGCGGTTTTCGGTGCCTTCAAGCTGGGACTGCAGGGCCAGGAAGTTCTGGTTGGCCTTCAGGTCCGGGTAGCGCTCGGACACCACCATCAAGCGGCTGAGTGCACCGCTCAAGCCGTCCTGGGCTTGCTGGAACTGCTTGAGTTTTTCCGGGTTGTCGAGGGTGCTGGCGTCCACCTGGATCGAGGTGGCCTTGGCCCGCGCTTCGATCACGGCGGTCAGGGTGTCCTGTTCATGGGCGGCGTAGCCCTTCACCACTTCCACCAGGTTGGGGATCAGGTCGGCGCGCCGCTGGTACTGGTTCTGCACCTGGGCCCAGGCGGCCTTGGCCTGTTCGTCCAGGGTCGGGATCTTGTTGATGCCGCAACCGCTCAGCACGGTGCTCACCAGTATCAATGCCACGGCCTTCCAGCCCCAGCGGTAACCTTGTGCTGCTTGCATGGTGTTTCTCCTGCCAAACCTATGAAATATACCGACTGACGCGTTAGCTACGGGCTTAGGGCATAATCCGCCACCACCCACTGGATTGCATCGAGCCAATCAGCTAAAAGATGCCCAGCGCCAATAAGAGTTCAGAAGTGTGCTGCATTTATCTGAACAACACCCGAACAACAATAGACGCTCTCCGGTCCCGAGGCTGCGAGAAAGGATTTTCATGAAGAAGCTGTGTTTGCTGGGCCTTGTTGTCAGTTTGGCCACTCACTCCGTATTTGCCGAAACAAAGCCCGCAGTACTCAAGGACAAAGACGCCTTCGTCAGCGATCTGCTCAAGCAGATGACCCTCGATGAAAAGATCGGCCAATTGCGCCTGATCAGCATCGGCCCCGAAATGCCCCGTGAGCTGATCCGCAAGGAAATCGCCGCCGGTCGCATCGGCGGTACCTTCAACTCGATCACCCGCCCGGAAAACCGTCCGATGCAGGACGCGGCCATGCGCAGCCGGCTGAAGATCCCGATGTTCTTCGCCTATGACGTGATCCACGGCCACCGCACGATTTTCCCGATCAGCCTGGCCCTGGCCTCCAGCTGGGACATGGACGCCATTGGCCGCTCCGGGCGCATCGCTGCCCAGGAAGCCGCCGCCGACAGCCTCGACATTACCTTTGCACCGATGGTCGACATCTCCCGCGACCCGCGCTGGGGCCGTACCTCCGAAGGGTTTGGCGAAGACACCTACCTGACTTCGCGCATTGCCGAGGTGATGGTCAAGGCGTTCCAGGGCAGCAGCCCCGCCAAGGCCGACAGCATCATGGCCAGCGTCAAGCACTTCGCCCTGTATGGCGCGGTGGAAGGCGGTCGCGACTACAACGTCGTCGACATGAGCCCGGTCAAGATGTACCAGGACTACCTGCCGCCCTACCACGCGGCGATCAAGGCCGGTGCCGGCGGCGTGATGGTTGCGCTGAACTCGATCAACGGCGTGCCCGCCACGGCCAACACCTGGCTGATGAACGACCTGCTGCGCAAGGACTGGGGCTTCAAGGGCCTGGCCGTCAGCGACCATGGCGCGATCTTCGAGCTGATCAAGCACGGCGTGGCCAAGGACGGGCGTGAAGCCGCCAAGCTGGCGATCAAGGCCGGCATCGACATGAGCATGAACGACTCGCTCTACGGCAAGGAGTTGCCCGGCCTGCTGAAGTCCGGCGAGATCGAACAGAGCGACATCGACAACGCCGTGCGCGAAGTGCTCGGCGCCAAGTACGACATGGGCCTGTTCGCCGACCCGTACCTGCGCATCGGCAAGGCCGAGGATGACCCGGCCGACACTTACGCCGAAAGCCGCCTGCACCGCAGCGATGCCCGTGACGTAGCGCGCCGCAGCCTGGTGCTGCTGAAAAACCAGAACAACACCCTGCCACTGAAAAAGACCGCGACCATCGCCCTGGTCGGCCCGCTGGCCAAGGCGCCGATCGACATGATGGGCAGTTGGGCCGCTGCCGGCAAACCCGCGCAATCGGTGACCCTGCTGGACGGCCTGAACGCCGTGATCGGTGAAAAAGGCAAAGTGATCTACGCCCGTGGCGCCAACATCACCAACGACAAGAAAGTGGTCGATTACCTCAATTTCCTGAACTTCGATGCCCCGGAAGTGGTGGATGACACGCGCTCGTCCCAGGCGATGATCGATGAAGCGGTGAAAGCCGCCAAAGACGCCGACGTGGTCGTGGCGGCCGTGGGCGAGTCCCGTGGCATGTCCCACGAATCATCGAGCCGTACCGACCTGAACATCCCGCAAAGCCAGCGCGACCTGATCAAGGCGCTGAAAGCCACCGGCAAACCGCTGGTGCTGATCTTGATGAACGGTCGTCCGCTGTCGATTGTCGACGAGAACGAACAAGCTGACGCGATCCTGGAAACCTGGTTCGCCGGTACCGAAGGCGGCAACGCAATCGCAGACGTGCTGTTCGGCGACTACAACCCGTCGGGCAAGCTGCCCATCACCTTCCCGCGTTCGGTGGGGCAGATTCCGACCTACTACAACCACCTGAGCATTGGCCGGCCGTTCACCCCGGGCAAGCCGGGCAACTACACCTCGCAGTACTTCGATGACACCACCGGGCCGTTGTTTCCGTTTGGTTATGGCTTGAGTTACACCAGCTTCAGCCTGTCGGACATGGCGCTGTCGTCCACCACCCTGAACAAGACCGGCAAGCTCGACGCCACCGTGGTGGTGAAAAACACCGGCAAGGTCGATGGCGAGACCGTGGTGCAGCTGTACATCCAGGACGTGGCCGGCTCGATGATCCGCCCGGTGAAGGAATTGAAGAACTTCCAGAAGATCATGCTCAAGGCGGGCGAAGAGCGCGCGGTGCACTTCACCATCACCGAGGAAGACTTGAAGTTCTACAACACCCAGCTGAAATTCGCGGCTGAGCCGGGCGAGTTCAATGTGCAGATTGGGTTGGATTCCCAGGATGTGAAGCAGCAGAGCTTCGAACTGCTCTGATCTAAAGCTGTAAACGCGGTCAGTGTGGGAGCTGGCTTGTGTGGGAGCCGGGCTTGCCCGCGATTGCATCACCTCGGTGCATCTGAAGTACCGAGGTGTCTGCATCGCAGGCAAGCCAGCTCCCACACAAGCCAGCTCCCACATTTGTATTGGATGGTCTGGCTATCCGCGGCGGTCCAGCAGGTTGACCACCAACCGGTCAATCCACCCCCACACCCGCTGTTTCACCCGCCGCCACAAGGGCCGCGATTGCCACGCCTCCAGGCTCACCGCCTGGCTTTGGGCAAAGTCCCGCTCGAAACTCCCCGCCACCGCCAGCGTCAGCTCCGGGTCCAACGCTTCCAGATTTGCCTCCAGGTTGAAGCGCAAATTCCAGTGGTCGAAGTTGCACGAGCCGATGCTCACCCAATCGTCCACCAACACCATCTTCAGGTGCAGGAAGCACGGCTGATACTCGAAAATCTGCACCCCCGACTTGAGCAGGCGCGGGTAGTAACGGTGCCCGGCATACCGCACCGACGGGTGATCGGTGCGCGGCCCGGTCAGCAGCAAGCGCACATCCACCCCGCGCCCCGCCGCCCGGCGCAGGGCCCGGCGAACGCTCCAGGTCGGCAGGAAATACGGCGTGGCCAGCCAGATACGCCGGTGGCCGCTGTTCAGCGCGCGGATCAGCGATTGCAAAATATCCCGGTGCTGGCGGGCATCGGCGTAGGCCACACGCCCCAACCCCGGCCCGGTGGCCGGCACCTTGGGCAAGCGCGGCAGGCCAAAATGCGTGGCCGGTTTCCACGCCCGACGATCGTCGTTGGCCAGCCATTGGCGATCAAACAACGCCTGCCAATCCAGCACCAGCGGGCCGCGGATTTGCACCATCACTTCGTGCCAGTCGGCAGTGTCTTCCCCGGGCGTCCAGAATTCATCCGTCACACCCGTGCCGCCGACCACGGCGATGGTCTGGTCGATCAGCAACAGCTTGCGGTGGTCCCGATAGAGGTTGCGCATCCAGCGACGCCAGCTCAGGCGGTTGTAGAAACGCAGGTCCACCCCGGCCTCGACCAACCGCCGACGCAGGCCCAGGGTAAAGGCCAGACTGCCGTAGTCATCGAACAGGCAACGCACTCGCACGCCCCGCTCGGCGGCAGCGACCAACGCCTGAACCATCGCCTCGGCACACGCCCCTGCTTCCACCAGATACAGCTCCAGCGCAACCTGTTGCTCGGCCTGGGCGATGCCTTCCAGCATGCGCGGAAAGAAACTCGGACCGTCGATCATCAACTCGAAACGGTTGGCGCTGCGCCACGGGAACACTGCGCCGCTCATGTCAGCGCGCCGTGAAAATCAGTACCGCACCCACCGGTACCGACAGGCTGATCTGCGACAGCCCGGCGGCCTTGCGCAAAGCGGCTACGCCCGGCAGCAAATCGAAATCCTCGGCGTGCACCACCAACGGCTCCAGGGTCACCACTTGAAAGCGCCGGTCATCCAGGCGCGTGGCCAACAACTCGGCGCTATAGGTTTGGGTCTTGCCGTGCAACGTCACCGACAGCGGCAGGCGCAGCTCGTATTGCGCGCCGGGGGCCAGGTCGTTGATGGGTTGCAGGTTGATCTGCGCGTTGATCACGGCGTCGGGGAAGGACTTGATCTCGAACAGGTCATTGCGCATGCGCTCATCCCGCAGCGGGATGCCGCTGTTGATCGACTCCAGTTCGACTTCCAGCTGCGCCGCGCCCTTGCTGTCGACCTTGCCATGCAGCACCAGGAAGCGCTGCACTTCGGCGATATCAGTGTTTTTGGTGGTGACGAACGACAGGCGCGAGGACTCGTTGTCCAGGTACCAGTCGGCGTGGGCAGGCACGGTGGCAGCGGCCAGCAGCAGGAAGGCCATGGGTTTGAACAGGGGCATAAAGACTCGTGGGGCGAAAAACCTGCACGAACCTTAAGCGCAATGTAACGAGCGGCGCAAATCCAATGTGGGAGCTGGCTTGTGTGGGAGCTGTATTTCAGGCCAACGCCTGCTGCACATCGCGAATGGTCGACTCCAGGCTGGCCAGGTGCAGGCTCAGCACCCGCTCCACCGGCGCCTGATCCATCGGCCAATGCAGCGCCATGCTGCCCACCAATCGCCCGCTGGCCCGCACCGGCAAGGCCACGGCGCGAATCAGGAACGGCAGGCGCACCGGGTATTCCCAGTAGCCCTCGGTGCGCTGGCCAAACCCTTGGTGCTGGGACTGTTCACACGCCCGGTATTGGTCGTCTTCTGCCACCCGCTCACGACCGGCCAGGCGCTGCACTTCATCCGCCGACAATTGCGACAGGCACGCCTTGCCCATGGCCGAGTGAAACAGGCTAGCGTGCTGGCCGACGATCTGGCAGTTGTTCGGGTAGAGCTTGCGCAGCACCGTGGGGATCGCGCTTTCCATCACCTCCAGGCGTTCACCGTCGAAGCTCGACAGGTCCACCACCAGGCCGGTGCGCTCGCTGAGGTCCAGCAACCACGGCGCGGCGCTTTCCACCAGTTGACGCTTGAAACGTTGCTGGGTGTCGCCGAACAGCCGCCGGGCTCGCAGGCGGTAACGCCGGTCGCTCAGGCCGCGATAGATCCAGCCCTGCTCCTGCAAGGTCAGCAGCATCCGCGAGACGGTGGCCTTGGGCAGGCGGGTCAGGTAATGCAACTCTTCCAGCCCCAGCGCCTGGTGCTCGCCGAGCAATTCGATGATCGCCAGTGCCCGCCCCACTGAGCGTACGGTTCCCGTCTCGGCGTCGCTGCCCATGTGTCGATCTCCTTGAGGCCAATGGATGATCTGATTTCACAGCAAGATACAGGCCCGTCCCGGCTCAGCCGGTCGGGGCGAGGCACGCGGGCGGCCGTCGCTGCACCCAGCGGGTCAGTTGTTCGTGGGCGTACGCCAGCTGCAACACCGCCCTGTCCGCCTGGGCCGGGCCGATGATTTGCAGGCCCATGGGCAAGCCCTGGGGGTTGAAACCCACCGGCACACTCATGCTCGGCAGGCCGGCCAGTGTGGGACCGATCACCACCTCCATCCAGCGGTGATAGGTGTCCATCTCGCGCCCTGCGACAATGCGCGGCCAGGGTTGTTGTGCATCGAAAGGGAACACTTGGGCGGTGGGCAGCAACAGGAAATCGTAACGTTCGAACAGTTTGCCGAGGGCGCGGTACCAGTCACTGCGGTTGACCGAAGCCTGGTAGACATCGGCCGCGCTCAGTTGCAGACCGCCCTGCACTTCCCATTGCGCTTCGGGCTTGAGCAGCGCACGTTTTTGCGGGTCGGCGTAGGCTGCGCCGAGGGAGCCCTGGATCAGCCAATGGCGGTGCGTCAGCCAGGTCTGCCACAGACGTTCCAGGGAGAATTCCGGCTGGCAGTTTTCCACCTCGCAGCCCAGCGCCGCAAAGTCCTTGAGGGCCGACTCACACAGGCTCATCACGCCGTCTTCCATCGGCAGATAACCGTTGTAGTCCCCCAACCAGCCAAGCCGTGCGCCCTTGAAATCGCGCTGCAACGGCTCACCGAACACCGCCGGATCGTCCTTGAGCGACAGCGGCACCCGAGGGTCGTAGCCGGCCTGCACACTCAGCAGCCGCGCCACGTCCGCCACACTGCGGCCCATCGGGCCTTCGGTGCCCAGTTGCTGGATAAACAGTTCCGGCGCCGGCCCATAAGGCACACGGCCCAGGGAAGGGCGCAGGCCAAACACGTTATTGAACGCCGCCGGGTTACGCAGCGAGCCCATCATGTCGCTGCCATCGGCCACCGGCAGCATGCGCAGGGCCAACGCGACTGCCGCCCCGCCGCTGCTGCCACCGGCCACCAGGCGTGGGTCGTAGGCGTTGCCGGTGGTGCCGAACACGCTGTTGTAGGTCTGCGAACCCAGGCCGAACTCCGGCACGTTGCTCTTGCCGATGATGATCGCGCCGCTGTCCCGAACCCGCGCCACACTGATCGCATCGTATTGAGGCATGTGCTCGGCAAACAACGGCGAACCGAGGGTGGTGCGCAACCCCTTGGTGGCCGCCAGGTCCTTGATCGCCTGGGGCATGCCGTGCATCCAGCCACGGGATTGGCCCTGGTCCAGCTCCCGGTCGCGCTGCACCGCTTCGGCCAGCACCTCCTCATCGGAGCGCAGCGAGACCAGCGCATTCACCGCCGGGTTGAAGCGCTCGACCTGGGCCAGATACGCCTGCATCACTTCATGGCAGGACACCTGCCGCGCATGGATCGCCCGAGACAGTTCGATGGCATCCAGTTCAACAATACTCAAGGTTTCACCTCGCTGGAGAACGGCGCCGGTCGTTTCGCCCGTGGCGCCTCATGCATGCAGTAAGTGCCCAGCAGCGTCAGGACGCAAGCGAACAGCACATAAAACGCCGGAGCTACCGGTGTGCCCAGCACCTTGCTGAGCCAGGTGACGATCAGCGGCGCAAAACCGCCGAACACCATCACCGCCACGTTGTAGGCCACCGACACCCCGGTGGAGCGTACTTCGATGGGAAACTGCTCGGCCAGGGCCGTCGGCGCCGGGCCGAAAAACCCGCCGATGGCGGTGCACAGCATCACCTGCATCACCAGCAAACGCTCGATGGACGGTGCCGCCGCGACCCACACATACAGCGGGTACACCATCACGAAAAACGCCAAGGTGAACGCCATCAACACCGGGCGCCGCCCCAGCCGATCCGACAGCAGGCCGGACAGCGGAATCACCACGGTCATCAGCGCCACCGCGAACATCTGCACCATCAACACCTGGTCCAGCGGCAGGCCAAGATTCTTGTGGGCGAAGGTCGGCATGTTCACCAGCACCACGTAGAACGACACCGTCGCCCCGCAGGCCAGGCCCATCGACACGAGGATGCTGCGGCGGTGATCGCGGATCACCTCCATCAAGCTCGGCGCCGCACCTTTGGCCTGTTTGCGCGCCTCGATAAACTCCTCGGGATCTTCCATGTGCCGACGGATCCACAAGCCCACCGGGCCGATCAGCAAGCCGAAGATGAACGGCAGGCGCCAGCCCCACACTTCAAGGGTTTGCGGTTCGAAGAAGTGCGTCACCAACGCCACCATCGCCGCGCCGCCAAACACCGCCAGGCACTGCCCCACCAACTGCCAGGAACCGTACAGGCCCTTACGATGGGCCGGCGCGCTTTCCACCAGGAACGCCGTGGCGCTGGCATATTCGCCGCCCGTGGCAAAGCCCTGAAGCATGCGCGCAACCACGATCAGCATCGGCGCGCCCATGCCGATGGCGGCGTAGCTGGGAGCAAACGCGATCAGCGCGATGGAAATGGTCATCAGCCGGATGATCAACTGCATCGCGGCCTTGCGACCTTTGCGGTCCGAATACATGCCCAGCAGAATCCCGCCCACCGGGCGCATGAAGAAGCCGACGCCAAAGGTCGCCAAGGCCATCAGCAGCGAGGCGTATTCGTCCTCCGAGGGGAAAAACTGCCGGGCGATGATGCTGGCGAGAAAGCCGTAGACGATAAAGTCATACCATTCGAGCGCATTGCCGATCACGGCCGCCACCACCTGGCGGGTGCGCGATACACCTTGTTTTGTAGCCTGCATGGGAACACTCCATTCAACCTGTTGGGAAAGGGTCCAGCGGCAGAAAAAAGAGGTCGTCAGGCGGGCTTGAGCCAGCTCTCGGCCAGCGCGCCCCAGTAGGCGGCGCCGGTCAGCAGGATGTCGTCGTTGAAATCATAGGCGGGGTTGTGGACCATCGGCCGCGAAACGCCGTTGCCGATAAACAGGTAACTGCCGGGGCAGCGTTGCAGCATCCAGGCGAAGTCTTCGCTGCCCATCAGCTTGTGGGTGTTGCCGTCGACGGCATCTTCACCGAGCAAGGCGACACCGACCTGGCGGGCGAATTCGGTTTCTTCGGGATGATTGACCAGCACCGGATACGCCGGCCGATGTTCGATCTGCGCGGTGCACCCGAAACTCGCGGCCTGGGTCAGGATGATCGCCTTGACCCGCTCCAGCATCAGTTCACGCACACTTGCGTCCAGGGCGCGCAGGCTCAGGCGCAACAGCGCCTGCTGGGGAATCACGTTGGCCGCCTGGCCCGCTTGCAGGGCACCGACGGTGACTACGGCGGCTTCCTGGGCATTGATATTGCGCGCCACCACGGTCTGCAACGCCATGACCATACTGGCGGCAGCCACCAGCGGGTCCACCGTCAGGTGCGGCATGGAACCATGGCCGCCGACGCCTTCGAGGGTCACGGTGAGCAGGTCCTGGGAGGCCATCATCGGCCCCACCCGCAGCCCCAGATGGCCGGCAGGCAAGCCCGGCATGTTGTGCATGCCGAACAATGCATCGCAGGGAAAACGCTCCAGCAGGCCGTCGGCAAGCATGGCCTCGGCGCCGCCCTGGCCTTCTTCGGCAGGCTGGAAAATCAGGTTCAGGGTGCCGTCGAACTGACGGGTCGCGGCCAGGTAACGGGCGGCGCCCAGCAGCATGGTGGTGTGACCGTCGTGACCGCAGGCGTGCATGCAGCCGGCGTGTTGGCTGCTGTAGCTGGCGCCGGTGTTTTCGATGATCGGCAACGCGTCCATGTCGGCGCGGATGCCCAGCTTGCGTGAACTGCTGCCATTGCGCAGCACACCGACCACGCCGGTCTGGCCGATGCCGGTGTGCACTTCATAGCCCCAGTTTCGCAGGGAGTGCGCCACGAGGGCGGAGGTGCGGTTTTCTTCGAAGCCCAGTTCGGGGTGGGCGTGAATGTCCTGACGCACGGCGTGCAGGTCGCTGGCGACATCGCTCAGCCAATCCAGGATGTGCTGGTGTGGGCTCATGGTGATTCTCCTCGCAGGCGGGTGTTCCCGTTCTTTTTCGTTGCACACCGCCAGATAACCGCGATGCGCGCAGGAGGACAATCAAAGGTGGTTCCACCCTGTGGAACCTCAGGGCGTGAGGCGGCAGCCCTCGCGTTGGCCCAGCCACTGGGCACTGTGGGTGCGGCCCAGGCCGCTGGCGGTCACCGAGTGTTTTTCCGGGTTATCGGCGAAGGCGCTGATGGGCACGTATTGCTTCACATACCCCACGCAATAATCAGCGGGGTTGCCTTCCACGTACCGGCACGAGCAGTACTCCTTGGCGGTGTAGGCCGCGATGATGTCGGGGAAGGCTTGCAGGTTGACCCGCTCGTGCCAGGCCCAGCCGAGCAACGCGAGCAGCAGCAGAACCAACAGGCTGCTGAAGGGACGACGGCGGATCATGGTTGCACCGCCGCGAGGACGCGCTTGAGGAGTTCATTGTGCCGATAGCTGCCGTCGCGATCATCGCCGTAGCGCACGATCACCAGCTGTTTCTCAGGCATCACGTAGAGCGCCTGGCCCCAGTGACCCAGGGCCGCGAAGGTGTCGGCGGGCGCATCCGGCCAGGGTCTGGCGGCGCCTTGCACCTCGCGGTTGAGCCACCATTGGCCGCCCGGAACGGCTTCGTCCTGGCCCGGCTTGTACTTATCGAACGGCTGGCGGTTGAACGCGACCCACTCCTTGGGCAGCACCTGTTGATCGCCCCAGCGACCGTCGCGCTGCATCAACAGGCCGACGCGCGCCAGGTCGCGGGCGGTGAGGTAGGCGTATGAGGAGGCAACGAAGGTTTCGTCGGCGTCGCTTTCCCAGGTGGCGTTGCGGATGCCCAACGGCTGGAACAGTGCCGTCCACGGGTAGTCGACGTAGGCCTTGTGGCCGAGCATGCCCTTTAGGGTAGCGGACAGCAGGTTGCTGTCGCCGCTGGAATAACGGAACGCCTGGCCGGGGGCGCTGAAGGTGCCGATGTCGGCGGTGAACTCGGCCATGTCGTGGCGGCCGCGGGTGTAGAGCATGGCCACCACCGAGGATTTCAGCGGGGCGTATTCGTAGTCTTCCTGCCAGTCGAGGCCCGAGGCCCAGTGCAACAGGTCGGCCATTGTTACGCTGGGGTGTTGCTTCATCGGCGGGTAAAAGCGCGCGGCGGGGTCGGTGAGTTTGAAGCGGTTTTCGCCGAAGGCCACGCCGAGCACAGTGGCCATCAGGCTCTTGCTGATGGACCAGGTCAGGTGCGGGGTGCTCGCGGTGGTGGGCGCGGCGTAGCGTTCGTAGATGATTTGGCCGTCGCGGATGACCAGCAAGGCGTCGGTGCGGATGCCTTTGCGGGTGGTGTCGTCGCGGGGCGGGAAAGCGTAGTCATCCAGGGCCTGAGCGGCGGGACCGGTGAGTTGCTCGCCTTGGGTCCAGTCTTTGGACGGCCAGGTTTCGGCGTGGGCCGTCAGGGTGAACAGCAGCGCGGCGTAGAGCAGGCCTTTGAACATGGGCTTGGGACTCGGGCATTCAAGCCCGCGAGGCTAGCGGAGGGAAATGACGGTTTTGTTACGGGGCCTTGGGGGTGAGTACATATCCGTTTTTTTGGGCGTTGCTGACATGGGTTCCGCCCTTACGGCGGCTCACTTTTGAACAGCGCAAAAGTAAGCAAAACGCTCTTGCCCCACCACTCGGCACCTCGCTAAGGCTCGGTGTGCCCTCTCTCCGGTACTACTGCGCGGGCCGCCGCGACGGGGCGTCCCTGCCCCGTCGCGGCTAAACCGGCGTCCTGCCGGTTTACCCGCTCCGTACTACCTGCGTTCGGCCGGCGTGGTTTAACGGGGCGCCTAAGATCAAGATCAAAAGCAGATCAACAGCACAGCGGCCTACAGGCCGGCTTGAGTGGTGTGAAGCAAAGGCAACATCAAGATCAAAAGCTACAGCGGGCACGGTCAAATGTGGGAGCTGGCTTGCCTGCGATGGCATCGCCTCAGTGCATCTGAAAAACCGAGGTGCCTGCATCGCAGGCAAGCCAGCTCCCACAGAAAAGCAGCGCTGCATCAGTTTCAGATTTGGTTTTCGCTCTGGCTTTTGATCTGGCTTCTACCACTCAAGCCGGCCTGTAGGCCGCTGTGCTCTTGCTTTTGATCTCGATCTGACTGCCCCAATAAGCCCGAGGCCGAACGCAGGTGGTGCGGAGCGGGTAAACCGGCAGGACGCCGGTTTAGCCGCGCTGGGCCAAGGATGGCCCATCGCGGCGGCCCGCGGAGCAGCGCCGGAGTGAGGGAACACCGAGCCACAGCGAGGTGCCGACAGGCGGGGCAGAGCCCTTTGCTTACTTTGGGCTGGGCCGGCATTCCGGCTTTTCCAAAGTGAGTCGCTGTAAGAGCGAAACCATAAGCCGCCGTTACCTAAATAACGGATATGTACCCCGCGATCCCCAACCGAAACGCCTGTCATCTAAGCGTCACCGTAACTTCATGGAGATGACACCGGCCGTACATAGCCTGAGTTGGCACAAACAAGTCGACCGGCCGCAACCCTGGCCGGCACTCGGAGACTCGCCATGACTCAGATCGCCCGCATCAGCGACACCGGCAATGAACGCCGCCTGCAAGCCGAACGCCTGATCGGCGCCCAGGCTTTGCAGGAAGCCCAAGCCCTGCGGTTCAACGTGTTCAGCGGCGAATTCAACGCCAAGCTGAAAGGCGCGGAACTGGGCCTGGACATGGATGACTATGATGTTCACTGCAGCCACATCGGCGTGCGGGATTTGAACAGCGGTCGACTCGTCGCCACCACCCGTTTGCTCGACCACCAGGCCGCCAGCACCCTGGGCCGCTTCTACAGCGAAGAAGAATTCAGCCTCCACGGCCTGCTGCACCTCAAAGGCCCGATCCTGGAGATCGGCCGCACCTGCGTCGACCCGGCCTACCGCAACGGCGGCACCATCGCGGTGTTGTGGGGCGAATTGGCCGAAGTGCTCAACCAGGGCGGCTACAGCTACCTGATGGGCTGCGCGAGCATCCCGATGCACGACGGCGGCATCCAGGCCCATGCGATCATGCAGCGCCTGCGCGAACGCTACCTGTGCAACGAACACCTGCGGGCCGAGCCGAAGAAGCCGCTGCCGGCATTGGACCTGCCGTCCAACGTGATCGCAGAAATGCCGCCCCTGCTCAAGGCCTATATGCGCCTGGGGGCGAAGATTTGCGGCGAGCCGTGCTGGGACGAGGACTTCCAGGTGGCCGACGTGTTTATCCTGCTCAAACGCGACGAGCTGTGCCCGCGTTATGCCCGCCACTTCAAGGCAGCCATGTGATGAGCCGCCTTCGGGTGTACGGGCGGATCGCCCGCGTGCTGGTGGTGGTGGCCCTGGGTTTGAGCATGGCCAGTGTGTTTGGGGTGTTTGAGCGACTGGGCGTGGCCAACTCGATGGTGCGCCGGCAGCGCTGGTCGCGGTTTTTCATGGCACGGCTGACCAACGCCCTGCCCTTTCGCGTGACCGTTCACGGTGAGTTGCCACAGCAGTCGATGCTGTGGGTCAGCAACCACGTGTCATGGACCGATATCCCGTTGCTGGGGATGGTGGCGCCGATGTCGTTCCTGTCCAAGGCCGAGGTGCGTACCTGGCCCGTGGCGGGGTGGTTGGCAGCCAAGGCCGGCAGCCTGTTTATCCGCCGTGGTTCGGGTGACAGCCAGTTGATCCGCAAGCAGATGACCCGCCACCTGGAACAAAAACACCCGCTGTTGATGTTCCCCGAAGGCACCACCACCGATGGCCGAACGTTGCGTACATTCCACGGGCGGTTATTGGCCAGTGCGATTGATGCCGATGTGTCGCTGCAACCGGTGGCGATTCGTTACCTGCGCGATGGCAACATCGACCCGCTGGCTCCGTTTGTGGGCGACGATGATTTGCTCTCGCACCTGATGCGGTTGTTTGGCAATGACCAGGGCGATGTGGAAATCCATCTGCTCAAGCCGATTGCCTGCGCCGGGCAGGAACGTGCGGCGCTGGCGTTCCAGGCGCAGCAGGCGGTGCAGAAAGCGTTGTTCGGTGAAGTGGTGCAGCCGGCAGAACCGCGGCGTGCCGGAACTCCGGCCGCAGCCTAGATGTGCTGCGCGGCAAACACCTGCAACTGCGGGTAAAACACCCGGAAATCCTCGCTCAACGGCTCATACAGCGCGCGCAATTCCTGCATGGCATGGCCCAGTTCTTCGGGCCGTGTCAGGCGCCGGCCGATGCCCGTCAACACCTGCTCCATCACCGCGAACTCGCGGTATGAACCCAGCCAGTCATCCGCCGCCATATACGGCGCAATCTGCGCCAGCCGCCCCGGCAACGCCGGTTCTTCGGCGAGCACTCGATAAACCCGGGAGGTAAAACGCTCCAGCGGTTGATCGGCATACAACGCCCAATCCCGCGCCAGGCAGTGGTCGAAAAACACATCGAGGACGATCCCGGCGTAGCGGCGTCGGGTGAGGGTGAAGCGCGACAGGGCCTCCCCTATCAGCGGGTGGCTGTCGGTGTAGCGATCGATTGAGCGGTGCAACTGAATCGCCGACTCGATTTGCGGGCTGAACTGGCCTTGCAGGCGACCTTTAACGAAGTCGCCATACAGGCTGCCGAGCAATTGAGCAGGAAGTTGGCCGCCCAGGTGCAGATGTGCGAGATAATTCATGGCGCGCAGTCTAGCACTGCCGCCAACGTATCGTTATAACCCGATATACCGATTTAATCTGGTTTAAGACCAAAATCATATTGGTATATCGGGATATAACGATTTAAGGTTCGCCTCATCGCGATATAACGTTTTACAAACCCGAGCATCACTGCCATGTCCATCGACCTCGACGAAATAATAAAAGCCCTGGCGCACCCAGTACGGCGAGACATCCTCAACTGGCTGAAAGACCCGAAAGTGCAATTCCCCGAGCAGATCCACAACCACGAGCACGGTATTTGCGCCGGGCAGATCGACCAGCGCTGCGGCCTGTCGCAGTCCACCGTGTCGGCGCACTTGGCGAACCTGCAACGGGCAGGGCTGATCAGCAGCCAGAAGGCGGGCCAGTGGCACTTTTTCAAACGCAATGAGGAGGTGATCCAAGCCTTCCTCAAAGCGCTCACCGAAGAACTCAGCACACCGCTGTAACAAGGACCCGACAATGCCTCTCTCGCTACTCATCCTGGCCTTAAGCGCCTTCGCCATCGGTACGACCGAGTTCGTCATCATGGGGCTGTTGCCCGATGTGGCGACCGACCTCGGTGTATCGATTCCCGGCGCCGGCTGGCTGGTGACCGGCTACGCCCTGGGCGTGGCCATCGGTGCGCCGTTCATGGCACTGGCCACCGCCAAGCTGCCACGCAAGGCCGCCCTGGTAGCGTTGATGGGCATCTTCATCATCGGCAACCTGCTCTGCGCACTGGCCAGTGACTACAACGTGCTGATGTTTGCCCGTGTGGTCACGGCGCTCTGCCACGGTGCCTTCTTCGGTATCGGTTCGGTGGTTGCGGCCAACCTGGTGCCGGCCAACAAGCGCGCTTCAGCCGTGGCATTGATGTTCACCGGTTTGACCCTGGCCAACGTGCTGGGCGTGCCGTTGGGTACTGCGCTGGGCCAGGAAGCCGGCTGGCGCTCGACCTTCTGGGCAGTGACGGTGATTGGGGTGATCGCATTGATCGGCCTGATCCGCTTCCTGCCGGCCAAGCGTGACGAGGAGAAACTCGACATGCGCGCCGAACTGGCCGCCCTCAAGGGTGCCGGGATCTGGTTGTCGCTGAGCATGACCGCGCTGTTCGCCGCCTCGATGTTCACCCTCTTTACCTACGTCGCGCCGCTGCTGGGGGATGTCACCGGTGTTTCGCCCAAAGGCGTGACCTGGACCCTGCTGCTGATCGGCCTGGGCCTGACCGTCGGCAACATCATCGGCGGCAAGCTGGCCGACAAACGCCTGGCCGCCACCCTGATCGGCGTATTTATCAGCATGGCGGTGGTGTCCACGGTACTGACCTGGACCAGCGTCGCCGTGATCCCGACTGAAATCACCCTGTTCCTCTGGGCCACCGCCTCGTTTGCCGCCGTACCGGCGCTGCAAATCAACGTGGTGACCTTCGGCAAGGCGGCGCCCAACCTCGTGTCCACCTTGAACATCGGCGCCTTCAACATCGGCAACGCCCTCGGCGCCTGGGTAGGCGGCAGCGTGATTGCCCATGGTTTCGGCCTGACCAGCGTGCCCCTGGCCGCTGCGGCTCTGGCGGTGCTCGCCCTGCTGGTGACCCTGATTACTTTCCGTCAGACCGGCGATGCCGACCTGGCCCCCGCGACCAACTGATCAACTAAAGAGAAGGGTGTTATCCCATGACGACTATTTTCGATCCCATCAAGCTGGGCGACCTGGAACTGTCGAACCGCATCATCATGGCGCCGCTGACCCGCTGCCGTGCCGACGCCGGCCGTGTGCCGAATGCGCTGATGGCCGAGTACTACGTACAACGTGCCTCCGCCGGGCTGATCCTCAGCGAAGCCACCTCCGTGACGCCAATGGGCGTGGGTTACCCGGATACCCCGGGCATCTGGTCAAACGACCAGGTGCGCGGCTGGGCCAACGTGACCAAGGCCGTACACGGCGCGGGCGGCAAGATCTTCCTGCAACTGTGGCACGTGGGCCGTATTTCCCATGAGTCCTACCTTGATGGTGAAACCCCGGTCGCGCCAAGCGCCATCCAGCCTAAAGGCCACGTCAGCCTGGTGCGCCCACTGGCCGACTACCCTACCCCGCGCGCCCTGGAAATCGCTGAAATCGCCGACATCGTCGACGCTTATCGCGTGGGCGCCGAGAACGCCAAGGCTGCCGGTTTTGACGGCGTGGAAGTTCACGGCGCAAACGGCTACCTGCTTGACCAGTTCCTGCAAAGCAGCACCAACCAGCGCACTGACAACTACGGCGGTTCCCTGGAAAACCGCGCACGCCTGATGCTCGAAGTGACTGACGCGGTGATTGAAGTGTGGGGCGCCGGCCGTGTAGGTGTGCACCTGGCACCGCGCGCCGACTCCCACGACATGGGCGACGCCAACCTGTCGGAAACCTTCACCTACATCGCCAAGGAGCTGGGCAAGCGTGGCATCGCGTTCATCTGCTCCCGTGAAAAGGAAGCGGGCGACAGCCTCGGCCCACAACTGAAAGCAGCCTTCGGCGGTCCTTACATCGCCAACGAACGCTTCACCAAGGACAGCGCCAACGCCTGGCTGGCCTCGGGCAAGGCAGACGCCGTCGCGTTCGGCGTGCCGTTCATCGCCAACCCGGACCTGCCGGCTCGTCTGAAGGCCGATGCTCCGCTGAACGAAGCTCATCCAGAGACGTTCTACGGCAAAGGCCCGGTCGGCTACATCGACTATCCGACCCTGGCCCTGTAATCGGCTGAAACGAAAAAGCCCCGGCTTGCGAGAGCCGGGGCTTTTTTTATGGGCCGCAGGAAACATTCCTTCACAGCCTTGCAACAATATTGCTACAAAATACTTAGCCAACTACCTATCAACCACCCGCCAGCCCGTATATAACGTCACCCCATAAATTCAGGGAAAAGGCTGATTGCCCTGCCCTGGCCTTTATTGTTGACACAACTGGTCGCAATTACGCATTTTGTCTTAATTGCGCAGGCCAGGGCTCAAGCGCAGCATGTCCAACGCGATATCGACCCATCGCTCTGCGTCCTGGGCCAACTGAAAACTATCGGGCACCAGCAGCCATTGGCCGAGAATTCCGTCGATATAGGCGTGCATGCACACAGCGGCACGCACGGTGTCGAGATTCTCCGGAAGCTGCCCGCGATGGACCGCGTTACGCAGGGTCAGCCCGATGCGCAGGTTGCATTCAAGGCTGGCGGTCTGGCGCTGACGGCGCAGATCACACATTTCATCGGTGAATTCGCACTTATGAAACAAAATCTCATTGATGCGCCGGGTCTTCGGGTCCAGGGCCACTTGATGGAACAGATGAATCAGCAGCTTGCGCATGCAACCCAGCGGATCGACCTCGTCCTCGCTCTCACTGGCCCTGGCCAACTCATCCAGCGGCTCGTGCAGCGTATCGAGCATCGCCTGCACCAGGTCGGCCTTGTTGCTGAAATGCCAGTAGATGGCACCGCGCGTCACGCCGGCCAGCGCGGCGATATCCGCCAGCGTGGTACGCGCAACCCCGCGCTCGTAAAAGGCTTGCTCGGCCGCTTCAAGAATCTGGCTGCGCGTTTCCTGAGCTTCCTCTTTGGTACGACGAACCATGGCAGTAAAACCTCAATCAGGACACTTGGGGTGGCCGGAAACGACCATCTGAATAATTGTGGGACGACGCCTTCATGGGCGCCGAACGTACTAGAATCGAGGCTTTGGACGGTGCTTTGTCAACATTCCGCGAAGCCTGTCAAGAGTTTACAAACAACCATGAACGTAAGTATATTGCGTAGCAAGCTACTTATCCACTCAGTGCCTGTTTTTTACCCTTCCACACTTCTTGTGCGCACTCTGCGCGCCTGACCCGAGGATCTTCATGCAACTTAAGCCAGCTGTTACCGCCCTGGTTACTGCCGTCGCCCTGGCATCGCTGCTCAGCGGATGTAAAAAGGAAGAAGCGGCTCCGCCCGCTCAAACCCCTCAGGTCGGCGTGGTCACTATTCAACCTCAAGCCTTTACCCTGACATCCGAGCTGCCAGGCCGCACCACGGCCTACCGCATTGCCGAGGTTCGCCCTCAGGTCAACGGCATCATTCTCAAGCGCCTGTTCAAGGAAGGCGGCGACGTTAAAGAAGGCCAGCAGCTCTATCAGATCGATCCGTCGGTGTATGACGCGTCCCTGAAAAGCGCCCAGGCCAACCTGGCCCAGACCAAATCGATTGCCGATCGCTACAAGCAATTGGTCGATGAGCAAGCGGTCAGCCGTCAGGAATACGACACTGCCGTGTCCAACCGCATGACCTCTGAAGCCAACCTGCAAACGGCCCAGATCAACGTGCGCTACACCAAGGTCTTCGCCCCGATCTCCGGGCGTATCGGCCGTTCTTCGGTGACCGAAGGCGCGCTGGTCAGCAATGGCCAGACCGACGCCATGGCAGTGATCCAGCAACTGGACCCGATCTACGTTGACGTCACGCAGTCCTCCGCCGAGATGCTGAAACTGCGTCGCGACCTGGAAAGCGGCCAACTGGAAAAAGCCGGCGACAATGCGGCCAAGGTCAAGCTGACCCTGGAAGACGGCAGCGACTACGGCGTGGAAGGCAAGCTGGAATTCTCCGAAGTCTCGGTCGACGAAACCACCGGTTCCGTGACCCTGCGCGCCGTGTTCCCGAACCCTGACCACACCCTGCTGCCGGGCATGTTTGTGCACGCGCAATTGCAAGCCGGTGTGAACAGCAAGGCCATCCTGGCACCACAGCAAGGCGTGACCCGCGACCTGAAGGGCATCCCGACCGCGCTGGTGGTGAACAAGGACAACAAGGTCGAGCAGCGTGTACTGGTCGCCAACCGGACTACCGGCGCCTACTGGCTGGTGGAAAAAGGCCTGAACGCCGGTGACCGCGTGATCACCGAAGGCCTGCAATTCATCAAGCCGGGCATCGAAGTCAAGGTCAAGGACGCGGATAACGCCAAGCCCGCCGGTTCCGCTGCTGCTCCTGCTGCCGCTGCTGGTCAAGGGGAGTAATTCATGTCGAAATTTTTTATCGACCGTCCCATTTTCGCCTGGGTAATTGCCCTGGTGATCATGCTGGTCGGGGCACTGTCGATCCTGAAGTTGCCCATCAACCAGTACCCGGCCATTGCGCCAACCGCCATTGATATCCAGGTGACCTACCCGGGCGCGTCTGCACAAACCGTGCAGGACACCGTGGTGCAGGTTATCGAGCAACAGCTCAACGGTATCGACAACCTGCGTTATGTCGCCTCGGACAGCAACTCCGACGGCAGCATGACCATCACCGCGACGTTCAACCAGGGTACCAACCCGGACATCGCCCAGGTTCAGGTACAGAACAAGCTCAACCTGGCGACCCCGCTGCTGCCACAAGAAGTACAGCAGCAAGGTATCCGCGTTACCAAGTCGGTGAAGAACTTCCTGATGGTGATCGGTCTGGTGTCGGAAGACGGCAGCATGACCAAGGATGACCTGTCCAACTACATCGTTTCCAACATCCAGGACCCGATTTCCCGGACCGCCGGTGTGGGTGACTTCCAGGTGTTCGGTTCCCAGTACGCCATGCGTATCTGGCTCGACCCGGCCAAGTTGAACAACTACCAGCTGACGCCAGTGGATGTCAGCAACGCCATCCAGGCGCAGAACGTCCAGGTGGCTACCGGCCAATTGGGCGGCCTGCCTGCCCTGCCCGGCACTCAGTTGAACGCCACCATCATCGGCAAGACGCGTCTGCAAACCACTGAAGCGTTCGGCAATATCCTGATGAAGGTCAACTCCGACGGCTCCCAGGTTCGCCTGGGTGACGTTGCGCGTATCGAACTGGGCGGCCAGAACTACAGCATCAGTGCACAGTTCAACGGCAAGCCGGCATCCGGTATGGCGATCAAGCTGGCAGCCGGTGCCAACGCACTGGACACCGCCAAGGCGATTCGCGAAACGGTTGCGTCCCTCGAACCGTTCTTCCCGCCTGGCATGAAGGCTGTGGTGCCGTATGACACCACCCCGGTGGTGACCGAATCGATCTCCGGTGTGGTTCACACCCTGGTCGAAGCGATCGTACTGGTGTTCCTGGTGATGTTCCTGTTCCTGCAGAACTTCCGCGCCACCATCATCACCACGATGACGGTACCAGTGGTATTGCTGGGTACCTTCGGGATCCTCGCGGCGTTCGGCTTCACCATCAACACCCTGACCATGTTCGGCATGATCCTGGCCATCGGCTTGCTGGTGGACGATGCGATCGTTGTGGTGGAGAACGTCGAGCGGGTAATGGCCGAGGAGCACTTGTCGCCCAAGGAGGCGACGATCAAGTCCATGGGCCAGATCCAGGGTGCCCTGGTGGGTATCGCCCTGGTACTGTCGGCGGTACTGCTGCCAATGGCGTTCTTCGGGGGTTCCACCGGTGTGATCTACCGGCAGTTCTCCATCACCATTGTTTCGGCGATGGCGTTGTCGGTACTGGTTGCGCTGATCTTCACCCCGGCCTTGTGCGCCACCATGCTCAAGCCGATTGACCCGGAAAAACACGGCCAACCCAAGCGCGGCTTCTTTGGCTGGTTCAACCGTACCTTCGACCGTGGCGTTCTGAGCTACGAGCGCGGCGTCGGTAACATGATCAAGCACAAGTTCCCGGCGTTCCTGGTCTATGTACTGATCCTCGCCGGCATGATCTGGATGTTCACCCGCATTCCAAGCGCGTTCCTCCCAGAGGAAGACCAGGGCGTGATCTTTGCCCAGGTACAAACGCCAGTGGGTTCTTCGGCTGAACGTACGCAGAAAGTCATCGACGATATGCGCGCCTACCTGTTGAACGACAAGGAAGGCGAGCCAGGCGAAGGCAAAGCGGTTAAATCGGTGTTTACCGTAAACGGCTTCAACTTCGCCGGTCGTGGCCAGAGCTCGGGCCTCGCGTTCGTGATGCTCAAGCCGTGGGATGAGCGTGATTCGACCCAGTCGGTATTTGAGGTTGCCAAGCGCGCCCAGGGTTACTTCTTCGGGGCCTTCAAGGACGCCATGGTATTTGCCGTGGTGCCACCGTCGGTACTCGAACTGGGTAACGCCACCGGCTTCGACGTGTTCCTGCAAGACCAGGGCGGCGTCGGCCACCAGAAGTTGATGGACGCGCGTAACCAGTTCCTCGGTGCCGCAGCACAAAGCAAGATCCTGGCGGGCGTGCGCCCCAACGGCGTGAACGATGAGCCGCAGTACGAGCTGACCGTTGACGACGAGAAGGCCAGCGCCCAGGGCATCAGCCTGGCAGACATCCAGCAGACCCTGGCAATTGCCCTGGGTGGCAGCTACATCAACGACTTCATCGACCGTGGTCGTGTGAAGAAGGTGTATGTACAGGGTGACGCCGCCAGCCGGATGTCTCCGGAAGACCTGAGCAAATGGTACGTGCGCAGCACGTCCGGGAAGATGGTGCCCCTGTCGGCCATTTCTTCGGGCAAGTGGATCTTCGGTTCGCCGAAACTCTCGCGCTATAACGGTGTAGCGGCGATGGAAATCCTCGGTACCCCGGCGCCTGGCTACAGTACCGGTGATGCGATGGCGGAAGTCGAACGCATTGCCAAGGACCTGCCAGCCGGTGTCGGCTACTCGTGGACCGGCCTGTCGTACGAAGAACGCCTGTCCGGTTCCCAGGCGCCTGCGCTGTACGCCCTGTCGCTGCTGGTAGTGTTCCTCTGCCTGGCGGCACTGTACGAAAGCTGGTCGATCCCGATCGCGGTGATTCTGGTTGTGCCGCTGGGTGTGATCGGTGCCCTGATCGCCACCAGCCTGCGGGGACTGTCCAACGACGTGTTCTTCCAGGTGGGCCTGTTGGTGACGGTGGGTCTGGCGGCGAAAAACGCCATCCTGATCGTGGAGTTCGCAAAAGAGCTCCACGAACAGGGCAAAGGTATCGTCGAGTCGGCCATCGAGGCATCCCGCATGCGTCTGCGACCGATCATCATGACGTCCATGGCGTTCATGCTCGGCGTACTGCCCCTGGCGATTTCCACCGGTGCCGGCTCAGGTAGCCAGCACGCCATCGGTACGGGCGTAATTGGCGGTATGATCACCGCCACGGTCCTCGCGATCTTCTGGGTACCGCTGTTCTTCGCAACCGTGTCCTCCGCTGGCGAACGTAAAAAGACTGAACCCAAGCAAACTCCTAAAGAGGCTGGCCAATGAGCAAGTCGCTACTTTCCTTAGCTGTCACGGCATTCGTGCTCAGTGGCTGCTCGCTGATCCCGGACTACCAGCGCCCTGAAGCGCCGGTAGCCGCGCAGTTCCCGCAGGGGCCGGCGTATTCGTCGGCCCAGGCGCCGAGCCAGGCCGCTGCCGAGCAAGGCTGGAAGCAGTTTTTCCATGACCCTGCCCTGCAACAGCTGATCCAGACCGCGCTGGTGAACAACCGCGACCTGCGTGTCGCGGCCCTGAACATCGACGCGTATGCCGCGCAGTACCAGATCCAGCGTGCCGACCTGTTCCCGGCGGTTTCGGCCACCGGCAGCGGCAGCCGTTCGCGTACCCCGGCCAAACTGTCGCAGACCGGCGAAGCAGGCATCACCAGCCAATATTCGGCGGGCCTGGGGATCAGCTCTTATGAGCTGGACCTGTTCGGCCGCGTGCGCAGCCTGAGCGAGCAAGCGCTGCAACAATACTTCGCGACCGAAGAAGCCCGTCGCACCACCCAGATCAGCCTGGTGGCCAGCGTGGCCAATGCCTACCTGACCTGGCAGGCCGACAAGGAACTGCTCAAGCTCACCCAGGACACCCTGGGCGCGTACGAGCAGAGCTTCAAGCTCACCTCCCGCAGCAACGAAGTCGGCGTGGCGTCGGCCCTGGACCTGAGCCAGGCCCGTACCTCGGTGGAAAACGCCCGGGTTGCACTGGCGCGTTACACCCGCCAGGTGGCCCAGGACGAAAACAGCCTGACCCTGCTGCTGGGCACCGGCCTGCCGGCGAATATCGTCAGCCGGCCATTGGCTGACGACCTCTTGAGCGAAGTACCGGCCGGCCTGCCGTCGGACCTGCTGCAACGTCGTCCCGACATCCTGCAGGCCGAGTACAACCTCAAGGCGGCCAACGCCAACATCGGCGCGGCACGGGCGGCGTTCTTCCCGAGCATCAGCCTGACCGCCAGCGCCGGTACCGCAAGCCCGACGCTGGGCGGCCTGTTCAAGGGCGGTTCGGGTACCTGGTCGTTCGCACCGCAGATCAACATCCCGATCTTCAACGCCGGCAGCCTGCGCGCCAGCCTGGATTACTCGAAAATCCAGAAAGAGATCAACGTCGCGAACTACGAGAAAGCGATCCAGACCGGCTTCCAGGAAGTCTCCGACGGCCTCGCCGCCCGCGAGACCTACAAGCAGCAACTGGACGCCCAACGTGGCTTCGTCGCGGCCAACCAGGATTACTACCGCCTGGCCGAGCGTCGCTACCGCATTGGTGTCGACAGCAACCTGACGTTCCTCGACGCCCAGCGCCAACTGTTCAGTGCCCAGCAATCGCTGATCACCGACCGCCTGGCGCAGCTCAACAGCGAGGTCAACCTGTACAAGGCCCTCGGTGGTGGCTGGAACGAGCAAACCGCGAAGAATGAACCGTTGAAAGAAGAAGCACCGGCGCTGAAGTTGTTCTGATAGCCCCGTAACTCAGAAAAACCGCTTCCCTCGGGAAGCGGTTTTTTTATGCCTGCAACACCGATTAACTGTGGGAGCTGGCGAGCCCTGGCGAGGCTGCGATGGGATCGCTGCGGTGTTTCTGGCAGACCGCGTCGTCTGCATCGCGGGCAAGCCCGGCTCCCATAGGGGAGTGCATTACAGATCCGGAAGCGGCACTGCTCTGATGCGGGTTGCGTTTCGCGCCGGACATCAGGGTAAAATTGGTAACAGATTCTTACAGACCACAGAGGGAGCTTGTCGTAATGATCGTAGGAATCGACTTGGGGACCACCAACAGCCTTGCCGCCGTCTGGCGCGGCGACACCACCGAGTTGGTGCCCAACGCCCTTGGCCAGTTCCTGACCCCAAGCGTGGTCGGGCTGGATGACCAGGGCCGCATCCTGGTAGGCCAGGCCGCACGCGAGCGGCTGCACACTCACCCGCAGCTGACCACCTCGTTGTTCAAGCGCTACATGGGCAGCGCCACTGAAGTGCGCCTGGGCGACCGGCTGTTACGCCCGGAAGAACTCTCGGCGCTGGTGCTCAAAAGCCTGAAAGAAGACATCGAGCGCACGTACGGCCACACCGTCACGGAAGCCGTGATCAGCGTGCCCGCCTATTTCAGCGACGGCCAACGCAAGGCCACCCGCATCGCCGGTGAGCTGGCGGGGCTGAACATCGAAAAACTGATCAACGAACCCACTGCGGCCGCCCTCGCCTATGGCCTGCACCAGCGGGACAAGGAAACCTCGTTCCTGGTGTTCGACCTCGGCGGCGGCACCTTTGACGTGTCGATCATCGAGCTGTTCGACGGGGTCATGGAAGTGCGCGCCAGCGCCGGTGACAACTTCCTCGGCGGCGAAGACTTCGACACCCTGCTGCTCGACCATTTCATCGACAGCCAGCGCAACGTCCAGGGCTTCCCGCCACGTGCGTCGGTGCTGCAACCCCTGCGGCGCGAAGCCGAACGCGTGCGCAAGGCCCTCGGCCAGGACGACAGCGCCGAATTCACGTTGCGGGTGGACGGCCAGCAATGGACCCACACCATCACCCAGCAGGAACTGGCCAAGCTCTTCACGCCGCTGCTGGAGCGCCTGCGCACCCCGATCGAACGGGCGCTGCGGGACGCGCGCATCCGGGTCGGCGACCTGGACGAAATCCTGCTGGTGGGCGGCACCACGCGCATGCCGCTGGTGCGCAAACTGGCGGCCGGGCTGTTCGGGCGCTTCCCGTCCATCAGCCTCGACCCTGACCAGGTCGTCGCCCACGGTGCTGCAATTCAGGCCGCGCTCAAGGCACGTTCGGCGGCGCTGGAAGAAGTGGTGCTGACCGACGTCTGCCCCTACAGCCTGGGCATCGAAACCTCGACCCAGTATGGCAACCAGATCGAAAGCGGCCATTACCTGCCGCTGATCGAGCGCAACAGCAGCGTGCCGGTGAGCCGCGTCAAAACCGTGCACACGATGCACGACAACCAGACCCAGGTACTGCTGAAAATCTTCCAGGGTGAAAGCCGCCTGGTGAAAGACAACATCAAGCTCGGCGAACTGGAGATTGATGTGCCCAAGCGCAAGGCCGGCGAAGTCTCGCTGGATGTGCGCTTCACCTACGACAACAACGGCCTGCTGGAAGCCCAGGTGAGTATTCCGCTGACGGGCGAGCAACACTCGCTGGTCATCGAGAACAACCCCGGCGTACTGACCGCCCACGAAATCCAGCAACGCCTGCAAGCCCTGGCGCTGCTGAAGATTCACCCCAGGGACCAACAGGTCAACACCGTGCTGACCGCCCGCCTGGAGCGGCTGTACCAGGAAAACCTCGGGGAGTTGCGCGAACAACTGGGCCATTGGGCGGCGCAGTTTCAGCAAGTGCTCAATACCCAGGACGAACGCCGCATCCGTGAAGCGCGCGCTGAACTCACCCGGCAACTGGAACAACTGGACAGTGGCATCTGGCGCTAGGGAGCCTGCGACATGGAATGTTGGACAGTGTTGCAACTGCCGGAAGACGCCGACGAACGCAGCATCAAGCGCAGCTATGCGCGCCTGCTCAAAAGCTGCCGCCCGGATGACGACGCCGAAGGCTTCCAGCGCCTGCGGGAGGCTTACGAACAGGCGCTGAACATCGCACGCTGGCGGGCCGAGCATGAAGAGGACGAAGCCGACGTCATTGAAGCCCCGGTGGCCGAACTGGCCCACGGCGACCTGAATGAGTACTCGGACTTTATCGACGCACGCCCCGTCAGCCCTGCCCCGTTCGAGCCACCGCCCGAGCAGAGCCGCGCACACGCCCTGATCAAAGGGCTGACCGCAACCAACCTCAACGAACGCTGGGAGCAGGCGCAGCAGCAACTGCGCGCGGATGCCTTCCAGGCGGCCCTGCTGCGCCATTGCTTCGACACCCCTGGCGAACGCGGTGCGATTGCCGCCTGGGCCGTGCACCATCTGGAGTGGCTGACGCCGTGGCAGAGCGTGGTGATGACGCCCTGGCAGCACGAAGCACTCACCAACGAGCTACTCCAGGAATACCGCCAGGCGCTCCACGAACGGCTGGAACAAAAGGCCGAGCGCGAGTTCGTCAACCAACTCAAGGCCTACAACCAACAACCCTGGCTGCGGGTGTTCGACCTGCAGCAACAGTGGCAACGCATCGTCCTGCAATTGCTCCACGACACCCAGTGGAGCGTGCCGCTGTTCGAGCGGGTGTCCCAGGCCTTTGGCTGGGACGACCAGAAAGGTGTGCACCCGGAGCCCGAATGGATGTGGACCGGCCTGTTGGAGCGCTGCCAGCAGGAAAGCTTCTACGACAACCTGCTGGCCAAAGCCAAGGAGGGTCCGCGCAATTCACCCGATGTCCTGGCGGCGCGGTTGTTGCTGACGCCCATGTCCGCCACGCAGCAGCATCGCTTCACGGACCCGTTTGGCGGCAACGAATGGAACGCCTGCCAGCATCTGTCTGAAACCCTGGCCTGGCGCTACCCGCAATTGCTGGAGCGGCTGCCCCAGCCCGAGGTGTTTTTCTGGCGCAAGTTCCTGCCGCGTCCCGTCTCTTATCAGAGCTGGGCCCGGGTGTGGGGCGGCTTGGCCATCGCCAGTGGCCTGGCGTTTTATCAGCAGAAAAAAACCACGCTGGTCGCCGAAATGGTCATGTTCATGTTGCTGACCTTCATCCCGGCCATGATCGCCATTCGTGGCACCCAGTTATGGGCCGCCTTCACGTCCCGGCTGATCGTCCCGGACCTGTGGCTGAGCGAACGCCTGTTGCCCAAACGCTTCAACCCTCACCAATACTGGCTGGTGCTGCGCCACGGCATCCCGCAAGTGGGCATGCTGTTGATGTTCGGCTTCGTGCTGGGGCTGATGGGGATGCTGGGCTACCTGGGCATGATTCTGATCAGCCTGTTTCACCGCCGGCGCATAGGTGAAGTGAGCGAAAGCTTCAATGAGAAATGGCCGTGGATCTGCGGCCTGCACTGGGGCTACTGGAGCCCGCTGCAAGTGGGGTTCCTGATCGTGATGGTGGCGGCAACCCTCGCCTGCCAGAAATACCTGCCCGCCTTTCCCTGGACCAGCCTCACCGCTTCCCGCCTGTAATCCCCCGAAACGCCGGCCGGCCCTTCCCCGGGGCCGGCCCCGCAACTTGCGTTCGATCATCGCCCAGAACCCGCTTCCCCCCAATTGAAACGCCCCCGCACCGCCCCGCACCATGGCCCGCACCTGCATAACCCCAATAACAACAGGTCTAACGCCATGAGCATTCTTCACCCGCGCCAGCTATTGCTGGCGACCGCTGTTGCCAGTCTCGCCCTTCCCGTGCTCGCCGAAGAACACGGCTTTCTCGAAGACGCCAGCGCCAACCTCAACCTGCGCAATTTCTTCTTCAACCGTAACTTCACCAACCCGACCAAGGCCCAGGGCGGCGCCCAGGAGTGGACCCAGAGCTTCATTCTCGACGCCAGGTCCGGCTTCACCCAGGGCACCGTCGGGTTCGGCATGGACGTACTGGGCCTGTACTCGGAAAAGCTCGACGGCGGGCGCGGCACCGGCGGCACCCAACTGCTGCCGCTGGACCACGACGGACGGCCCGCCGATAACTTCGGTCGCCTGGGCGTCGCGTTCAAGGCCCGGATCTCGAAGACCGAAGTGAAGGTCGGCGAGTGGATGCCGGTGCTGCCGATCCTGCGCTCCGATGACGGCCGCTCACTCCCGCAAACCCTGCGCGGCGGCCAGATCACCTCCAAAGAGATCGACGGCCTGACCCTCTACGGTGGCCAGTTCCGCGCCAACAGCCCGCGGGACGACAGCAGCATGACCGAGATGTCGATGTTCGGAAAAACCGCCTTCACCTCCGACCGTTTCAACTTCCAGGGCGGCGAATATGCCTTCAACGACAAGCGCACCCAGATCGGCGTGTGGAACGCCCAACTCAAGGACATCTACCGCCAGCAATACCTCAACCTGATCCACAGCCAGCCCGTGGGCGACTGGACCCTGGGCGCCAACCTCGGGTTCTTCTACGGCAAGGACGACGGCAGCGCCCGCGCCGGCGACCTCGACAACAAGACCTGGTCCGGACTGTTCTCGGCCCGATACGGTGGCAACACCTTCTACATCGGCCTGCAAAAACTCACCGGCAACAGCGCCTGGATGCGGGTCAACGGCACCAGCGGCGGCACCCTGGCCAACGACAGCTACAACGCCAGCTATGACAACGCCCAGGAAAAATCCTGGCAGGTGCGCCACGACTACAACTTTGTCGCCCTGGGCATTCCAGGCCTGACGGTGATGAACCGCTATATCAGCGGCAGCAACGTACACAGCGGCACGGTGACCGACGGCCGGGAATGGGGCCGGGAAAGTGAAGTGGGCTACACGGTGCAGAGCGGAACATTGAAGGACCTCAATGTGCGCTGGCGCAATTCCAGCATGCGCCGGGACTACAACAACAATGAGTTTGATGAAAACCGGTTGATCGTCAGTTACCCGATCTCGCTGCTCTAATGCTGGAAGTCCCATGGTTGTGACTGCACTGGGAAAACGCTCACCTATTTGAAAATTTTTCCCCTACGGTCGGTAGGGAAATGACACAACCCCAAATGAACCAACTCCATCGTTGCACCAATAACAACCTGTTCCGACCAACACTTCACTTAATGTTTGCAAGATGGAGCAACACCATGACGACAGTAACTTCAGGCAACCCAAGTCCATTCTCCTGGAATGACTGGCGACAAAAACTGGACGAAAAACATACGGCAAGCACCTCACACCACCAGAGCGCCCATCAGGAGCCGCCCCACAACAAGGAAGCTGGCCAGCGCCAACGGCACCGATCTCACTCTTCCGGTCACTTCACTCAACACAAGTACGACGCGACCCCACCACCCGCAAAACCCGCTGTCACACCACCCGGTAACGAGTACCGCGCCAACGAATTCGTTTGGACCGATCTTGTCAACGTGCCCAGGTCTGCGAGTGGAGCTCCCGTGACCCACGAATTTGACAATGGCAATGTCAAAATAACCTCGTCGCCCATGCACCAGGGAAGCTTCAACGGCACGGCTACCCCGCGAAACAAGGTCACCATCGAAACGGGTAATCAGGACGATCACGTTGAGATAAAGACCCTACAGTCCGGGGGCATCGTGGCCGAAATCAATGGAAAAGCCTACGAGCTCCCCATCGAAAACGTGGGTGCAATGGCTGGGCTGCTTGAAATAAAAACCAACGGTGGGAAAGATCAAGTAAACGTCGCCAAAAATATCTGGTTCGAAACGCAGATCAGCCTCAACGATGATCATCGTGTATCAGGCCGAAATGGCTACACGTCCGCACCTGAATCCTCTGACAAAAAAACGTTTTCGGAGGCAGACGCTATCCCGGTGGCTTCCCAAATGAAGCAAGAGGGTGATAGCCGGGTCTTCAAGAAGGGCGATGTAACCATTTCATATGATCAAAACAAGCACTCCGACCGGCCCGGGGATGGTGTCACACAAATTAAGACAGGCAACGGTGATGACAAGGTTCGCATCAGTGCCGCCGCCGATGGTTCATTAATGGCCAATATCAATGGGGAGTCATTTTTGCTACCCGTCAAAAATGACCCCACCGGACAATCGCGACTGTTTCTCCAAACCCAGGAAGGTAGCGATAACGTCACCATCGACTCGAACGTTAAAAACTTCTCTTATATCAACTTGGGCGCGGACAAGTCGGGGACGGTTTATACCGGCGGTGGATTTGTCTCCGGCCCGGAAGAAACGAAGCAGGACCAACAATATAGAAACCAGAACTACACCCCGGTTTAAAACCGCCTGAGTGACCAGGCTGTGCGCGCTCGTCAGCCTGGCAAAAAACTGCGACGAACTTGCTGTATGGTGCGCGCGTGTCATGGATGACCGAAACCCGCAGCCAACGTCTTTCGAGTCCGCCGTACACCATGAAACCCTTCGCCGCCGTATCGGCCCTATTGGTCCTGGCCCTGAGCCTCAGCGGCTGCATCAGTCCGCCCCTGGCCCTGACACCGCAGACCGAACAACGCCTGAAAACCGAGGCGCCGATTCGTTTTTTACTGACCTTCGATGACGGCCCCAGCGCCTCGGGTTTTATGAACCCGAGCCGTTCGGTGATGGCTGACCTGGCGAATAACCCGATACAGCCGGGCATCAAGGCGGTGTTCTTTTTGCAGACCGAGGCGCCCCGCTCCGGCGGCAACCCTCGGGGTCGCAAGACCATGGAGCGTGAGTACGCGGCCGGCCATATCCTGGCCTTCCACACCGCGACCCCGTGGCACAGCAATCATCGCTCGCAGAATCCGGTTGAACTGGAACACTACCTCAGCCTGGGTTCATCGACCCTTGAATCCATCACCGGCCAGCCGCCCACACTGGTGCGCCCGCCGTTCTGGAATTACGACAAACGCACCTTCGCCGCGTACCAGCAGCATGGCCTGCACGTATTGCTCACAGACTTGAGTGCAAACGACGGGGTGATCTGGGTCTTCAATGGCAGCCCCCGGCGCCGGGAAAACCTGATCCGCCAGTTGTCGGTACTGCGCGAGCGCATTGCCAAGGGTGAGTTACCGACCGTGGACGGTGTGATCCCGGTGGTGGTGACCTTTCACGACATCAACCGCTACACCGCCTGGCACCTGAAGGAATACCTGCAAATCCTGATGGACAGTGCGCGCATTAATGGCGTGCCAGTCGCCCCGCAGCCGTTCTACACCGACCGGGCCGCCTTGCAGCGCGCCGCCATGGCGCGCACGGTGAAGGACGCCGACGAAGTGGTGCACCTGCCGGGCGTATGGAATTGGGTGTGGGACGCTGACTCGCATTAACTGCGCGACTCAACCCCCAGCTCATCCCACACCGACTCGGCCAGATGAAACGTCGCATTGGCCGCCGGAATCCCGCAGTAGATCGCGCTCTGCATCAGCACTTCCTTGATCTCGGCGCGGGTCACGCCGTTACTCGCGGCGGCGCGCAGGTGCAGCTTCAACTCTTCGCTGCGGTTCATGCCGATGAGCATGGCGATGGTGATCAGGCTACGGGTATGCCGCGCCAGGCCTGGGCGGGTCCAGATATCACCCCAGGCGTGGCGGGTGATCATTTCCTGAAACTCGCTGTTGAACTCGGTCAGGGCATTGAGGCTGCGGTCGACATGGGCGTCGCCCAGCACTTCGCGGCGCACTTGCAGGCCCTCGGCATAACGTTGTTTCTCGTCCACAAAACGCTCCTCATACAACGGTGACGACAGGCACATACCTGTGGCGAGGGAGCTTGCTCCCGTTGGGTCGCGCAGCGGCCCCAGTGAGGCCGCTGCAGGGTTATACAAATAGTTGAGTTGCGGCTGCTTAGGGGCTGCTACGCAGCCCAACGGGAGCAAGCTCCCTCGCCACAGGGTTCAGCGAAACTCAGCGGGCTAACAGAAATTCCAGTACGCGGTCGCTGAACGCGGCCCCGGCCTGTACGTTGGACAGGTGCGCGGCGTAGAACTCGGCGTACTCGGCGCCCTTCACGTGTTCCTGGATAAAGTGCCCACCGGCCGGCGGCGTAACCGCATCTTCACTGCCCGCAATCACCAGGGTCGGCACCTTGATCGACACCAGTTGCTCACGGAAATCCGCATCGCGCACCGCCGCGCAATTGGCGGCATACCCCTGGGGATTGGTCGCCGCCAGCATGTCGGTGATCAGCGTGGCTTGATCAGGGTGGGCCTCGGCGAAGTCGGCGGTGAACCAGCGTGCGATCGACGCATCACGCAGGGCAACCATCGCTGCCGCGCCGTCCCGCAGGACCATCTCGATGCGCGGGTTCCAGATCTCCGGCGTGCCGATTTTCGCGGCGGTGTTGCACACCACCAGCCGACGCAAACGCTCGCCCGCATGAATACCCAGCCACTGGCCGATCAGGCCGCCCATGGACAACCCGCAAAAATGCGCGCGTTCGATCTGCAATGCATCCAGCAACGCCAACACGTCACGGCCCAACTGCTCGATGCTGTAGGGGCCTTCGGTCACCAGGGATTTGCCGTGGCCACGGGTATCGAAGCGCAGCACCCGGAAGTACTTCGTGAACGCCTCGATCTGGATGTCCCACATGTGCAGGTCGGTGCCCAGGGAGTTGGACAGCACCAGCACCGGTGCGTCTTCGGGGCCATCGAGTTGGTAGTTCAGTTCGCCATCGGCGAGTTGTACAAATCCCACAGCAGCCTCCTCAGGCAGTCAATGCAAAATGTTCGGCAACGGCCCGGGTAACCCAGGTGTGTGCCTGGCCCAGGTAGTGCGCCGGGTCCAGCAGGCGATCGAGTTCGGCGGCCGAGAGCTCGGCCGTCACTTGCGGTTCATCACCCAGCACCGCCCGCAGGTGGCGCCCGTCGGCGACGGCGCGTTTGCAACATTGTTCCAGCAGATGGTGCGCGGTTTCGCGGCCCAGCCGTTGGGCGAGGACGATGCTGACCGCTTCAGCCAGGACCAGGCCCTGGGTCAGGTCGAGATTCTGTGCCATGCGCTCGGGGTCGACTTCCAGGCCTGCGCTGACCAACAGCGCCTGATGCAATGCACCGGACACCAGCCGGCAAATCTCCGGCAGGGTTTCCCATTCGGCGTGCCACAGGCCCAGGCTGCGCTCGTGCTCCTGAGGCATGGCGCTGAACATCGTCGCCACCAGGCCCGGCACGCGGGTCGCGGCGCTGATCAGCACGGCGGCGCCCACCGGGTTGCGCTTGTGGGGCATGGTCGAAGAACCGCCTTTGCCGGGCGCCGACGGCTCGAACACTTCCGCCGCTTCGGTCTGCATCAACAGGCTGATGTCGCGGCCCAGTTTGCCGAGGCTGCCGGCGATCAGGCCAAGCACCGAGGCAAACTCCACCAGGCGGTCGCGCTGTGTGTGCCAGGGTTGTTCCGGCAGGCCCAGTTGCAACTCGGCGGCCAGGGCTTGCGCCACCGGCATCGCCTGTTCGCCGAGGGCCGCCAGGGTTCCGGAAGCACCGCCAAATTGCAGCACCAGCAGGCGCGGCTTGAGTTCGCTGAGGCGTTGCCGACTGCGGCTGACTGCACCGAGCCAGCCGGCGATTTTCATGCCCAGCGTGACCGGCGTTGCGTGCTGCAGCCAGGTCCGACCCGCCAAGGGGGTTGCTGCATAACGTTGAGCCTGCGCGGCAAGGATGTCACCCAGCCGCGCCAGGTCATGCTCGATCAGCTCGACCGCGCTGCGCAGTTGCAGCACCAGCCCAGTGTCCATCACATCCTGGCTGGTAGCGCCCAGATGCACATAACGTTCGGCGCCGGCGTCTTCGCTGGCGATCAACTTGCCGAGGGCCTTGACCAACGGAATCGCGGAGTTGCCCGCGGTGGCGATCGCCTCACCAAGGGCATCAACGTCGTAGAGAGAAGCCAGGCAGGCCTGGGCAATCGGCGCGACGGCGGCTTGCGGGATCAACCCCACCTGAGCCTCGGCCCGCGCCAGGGCCGCTTCGAAGTCCAGCATGCCCTGCAAGCGCCCCTGGTCGCAGAACACTTCGGCCATGCGGTTGGCGGTGAAATAGGCGTCGAACAGTTGGTTGCTCGTGCGCATCGTCATAGAACATCCCTAGGTGGCGCATACCCGGCAACGGGCATGCGCCAGCCGGTTACAGATCGTGGTGCAAGTACGCCGCCTCTTTGGGCAGGCGCAAGCTGAACAGGAACGCCACCGCCATCATCGCCGTGACGTACCAGTAGAAGGTGTTTTCCATGCCCAAAGACTTAAGGCCCAGGGCCACGTACTCCGCCGAACCACCGAAGATCGCGTTCGCCACCGCATACGCCAGGCCCACGCCCAGCGCACGCACTTGCGGCGGGAACATTTCAGCTTTCACCAGGCCGCTGATGGAGGTGTAGAAACTCACGATGGCCAGGGCCAGGGTGATCAGCACAAAGGCCAGGAACGGGCTGCTGACGGTTTTAAGGGTCAGCAGGATCGGCACGGTGAACAGCGTGCCCAGGGCGCCGAACCACAGCATCGAATTACGCCGGCCGATCTTGTCCGCCAGCATGCCGAATACCGGCTGCATGCACATGTAGAAGAACAGCGCGCCGGTCATGATGTAGCTGGCCGTCTTGGCGTGCATCCCGGCGGTGTTCACCAGGTACTTCTGCATGTAGGTGGTGAACGTGTAGAAAATCAGCGAACCGCCGGCGGTGTAGCCAAGCACGGTGATAAACGCCGCCTTGTGATCGCGGAACAACGCGGCAATGCTGCCGGCGTCCTTGTCTTCACGCATTTCCTTGCTGGTGGTTTCTTTCAGGGTGCGACGCAGCAACAGCGAGATCACCGCGGCAATGGCGCCGATTACAAACGGAATCCGCCAGCCCCAGGCCCGCAGTTCTTCTTCGGTGAGGATCTGTTGCAGGATCACCACCACCAACACCGCCAGCAGTTGCCCGCCAATCAGCGTCACGTACTGGAACGAGGCGAAGAACCCGCGCTGGCCCTTGAGGGCGACTTCACTCATGTAGGTGGCGGTGGTGCCGTATTCGCCGCCTACCGACAGGCCCTGGAACAGCCGGGCGACCAGCAGCAAGGCCGGGGCCCAGGCGCCGATGTCTTTGTAGGTGGGCAAAAAGGCGATGACCAGGGAACCGGCGCACATCATCAGCACCGAGATCATCATGGAATTCTTGCGACCGTGTTTATCCGCCACCCGGCCGAACAGCCAGCCGCCGATGGGGCGCATCAGGAAGCCGGCAGCGAACACGCCTGCGGTGTTGAGCAATTGCACGGTGGGGTCGTCCGACGGGAAAAACGCCGGGGCGAAATAGATGGCGCAGAAGGCATAGACGTAGAAGTCGAACCATTCGACGAGGTTGCCGGAGGAGGCACCGACAATCGCAAAAATCCTTTTGCTGCGTTCTTCTCCGGTGTAGTGACTCGTTTTTGTTGTCATGTTTTTTTCACTCAGTGGGAACGGTTATAGCCTAGACATACTTTGCAACAACCATGTTCCGCAAGCAGACTTTTGGATATTTGTTGCCTGTGCCGGCCTCATCGCGAGCAAGCCCGCTCCCACATTTGGAATGCATCCCCCTGTGGGAGCTGGCTTGCCTGCGATAGATCCCCAGCCAACTCAGTAATCGAAGAACACCGTCTCTTCGTCTGTGCCCTGCAAAATCACATTCCACTGATACACACCCGCTGCATCCGCCTTGGCGATCAACGTGCGCCGCCGCTCCTGCGGCACACACGCCAGCAGCGCGTCATCCTCATTCAGCGCCTCACCGTCAAAGTAAATCCGCGTCAGCAGGTGCTTCACCAACCCACGGGCAAACACCAGCACCACCAGGTGCGGCGCCTGGGTCGTGCCCTTCAACCCCGGCACGCTGCCCGGCTTGATGGTGGTAAAGCGAAACCGCCCTTCCGCATCCACCGGCACCCGGCCGAAGCCTTCGAAGTTGGGGTCCACCGGTTTGTCCTGCTCATCCTCGGGATGGTCGTACTTGCCGGCCGCATTGGCCTGCCAGACTTCCAGCATGGCGTCGTTGACCACATCGCCGTTGCCATCCACCACCTGCCCGGTGATCGCCACGCGCTCACCGAGGGTCTCGGCTACGGTCAGGTCTTCGCGGTTCAGCCAGGTCAGGCCGATGTGGTAATACGGCCCGACGGTGTGGGAAGTAGTCGCGTTGAGGCTCATCTCATTTCTCCATCGGCGTGGCGTCGCGGCCGCGCAGGACGATGTCCCAGCGGTAGCCGAGGGCATAGTGCGGAATGGTTTTTTCCAGATCGAACGAGGCGATCAGGCGTTCCTTGGCGGACGTGTCCGGGACGCAGTTATAGATCGGGTCGTAGGCCAGCAACGGGTCGCCGGGGAAATACATCTGCGTCACCAACCGCGTCAGCACACTCGGGCCAAACAGCGAGAAGTGAATGTGCGCCGGGCGCCAGGCGTTGTGGTGGTTGCCCCACGGGTAGGCGCCGGGCTTGATGGTCTGGAACTGGTACCAGCCATCGGCGTCGGTGACGGTGCGCCCGGTACCGGTGAAGTTCGGGTCCAGCGGTGCGTCGTGCTGGTCGCGCTTGTGGTTGTAGCGGCCGGCGGCATTGGCCTGCCAGATTTCCACGAGGATGCCGGGCACGGGCAAGCCGTTTTCATCCAGCACGCGCCCGTGAATGATGATGCGCTCGCCCTGGGGCTCGCCTTCGTGCTGGGCAGTCAGGTCGCTGTCCTTCTCGTTGATCCGCTCGGCGCCGATGGTCGGGCCGGTGATTTCCGACAGGGAATGGGGCAGGAACACCAACGGCCTGGACGGCGAACGCAGGTTCGTCGACTGGTAGGCCGGGTGCAGGTAATCAGGCTGAGTACCCGCTTGCGGGCGCCGGTATCCGGGCTTGTCACTCATGGAGCAATCCTCTTTATTCTCGTGGGGCTCAAACGCGTTCGATCGCCAGGGCCAAACCCTGGCCAACACCAACACACATGGTCGCCAGGCCTTTGCTGCCGCCGGTTTTTTCCAGTTGATGCAGGGCGGTCAGTACCAGGCGCGCGCCGCTCATGCCCAGCGGATGGCCGAGGGCAATCGCGCCGCCGTTCGGGTTGACCTGAGGTGCATCGTCGGCAATCCCCAGTTCGCGCAGCACGGCCAGGCCCTGGCTGGCGAAGGCTTCGTTGAGTTCGATCACATCAAAATCGGTCACCGCCAGGGCCAGGCGCTCCACCAGTTTGCGCACGGCCGGCACCGGGCCGATGCCCATCACACGCGGCGCCACACCCGCGCTGGCCATGCCCAGCACACGAGCGCGAGCGGTCAGGCCGTGTTTTTTGACGGCTTCAGCGGAGGCCAGGATCAGCGCTGCGGCACCGTCGTTGACGCCCGAGGCGTTGCCTGCGGTGACGGTCTTGTCCGGACCGTTAACCGGCTTGAGTTTGGCCAGGGCTTCCAGGGTGGTGTCGGCCCGAGGATGCTCGTCGTGCTCGACCACGGTCTCGCCTTTTTTGTGGGCGACGCGCACCGGCACGATTTCTTCAGCGAAGAAGCCGGCGGCCTGTGCTGCGGCAGTACGTTGCTGGCTGCGCAGGGCGAAGGCGTCCTGGTCGGCGCGGGAGACTTTATAGTCGTCGGCCACGTTGTCAGCGGTTTGCGGCATCGGGTCGACGCCGTACTGGGCCTTCATCAACGGGTTGATGAAGCGCCAGCCGATGGTGGTGTCTTCCAGCTTCATGTTGCGCGAGAACGCCGCATCCGCCTTGCCCATGACGAACGGCGCACGGGACATCGACTCGACGCCACCGGCAATTGCCAGTTCCATCTCGCCACTGGCGATGGCGCGGAAGGCCGTGCCGATGGCGTCCATGCCCGAAGCGCACAGGCGGTTCAGGGTGACGCCGGGAATGCTCTCCGGCAGGCCGGCCAGCAGCGCCGCCATGCGCGCCACGTTGCGGTTGTCTTCGCCGGCCTGGTTGGCGCAGCCGAGGAACACTTCGTCCACCGCGTTCCAGTCCACCGACGGGTTGCGTTCCATCAAAGCCTTGATCGGCAATGCCGCCAGGTCATCGGCGCGGACGGTGGACAAGCCACCGCCAAAACGGCCGATGGGGGTACGAATGGCGTCACAGATAAATACGTCGCGCATCAGGCTTCTCCGGGGGCTTGGCCGTGGGCGGCAGCGGTGCGTGCTTCAAGGTCGCGCAGGGCGGTCAGTTCAATGTCGGTCGGTGCGGCGCTGGTGGTGACCTGGTCGGCAAAACGAATCGCCCAACCGGTGGCGGCCACCACTTGCTCACGGGTCACGCCGGGGTGCAGGGCGGTGACGACAAACTCGTGGCTGCCCTCCTCCGGTTCCATGATGCACAGGTCGGTAATAATCCCTACGGGACCGGCGCCTGGCAGACCCAGGCGTTTGCGCGAGTCGCCGCCTTCGCCGTGGCCCACCGAAGTGATGAAATCCAGCTTGTCGACAAACGAACGGGCCGACTGCTTGAGGATGATCAGCACGCTCTTGGCAGAACCGGCGATCTCCGGCGCGCCACCGGCACCCGGCAGGCGCACTTTGGGCTGGTGATAATCACCGACCACGGTGGTGTTGATGTTGCCGAAACGGTCGACCTGGGCCGCACCGAGGAAGCCGACGTCAATGCGCCCGCCCTGCAGCCAGTAGCGAAAAATCTCACCGGTCGGCACCACGGTGTCGGCGGTTTCCGCCAGTTCGCCGTCACCGATGGACAGCGGCAGCACCGACGGTTTGGCGCCAATCGGGCCGGACTCGTAGATCAGCACCACATCAGGCGACGACGTCAGGCGTGCCAGGTTGGCAGCCTTGGAGGGCAGGCCGATGCCGACAAAGCACACCGAGCCGTTCTTCAGGCGGCGCGCGGCGGCGACGGTCATCATTTCGTTGGTGGAGTAAGCCATTATTTGGCCTCCTGCGCGGTGGCCAGCTTGGCCTGGAATTCACTGAAATTGGCGGTGCCGTGGATGTATTCGTTGATCCACGCGGTAAACGTCTCACGGTCCCGGGCGATCGGGTCCCAGGCCTGATAGAAACGGTTGTCCCGCTCTGTGTAACCGTGGGCGTAGGACGGATGCGCGCCGCCGGGCACGTGGCACACGGCAGTCAGGGCCCAGGTTGGCAGAACACAAGCGTTCATCGGTGCATTCAGGTCATCGACAATTTCTTCGACGGTGACGATGCAGCGCTTGGCCGCCAGGGCCGCTTCCTTCTGCACCCCGAGGATGCCCCACAGCAGCACGTTGCCCTTGCGGTCAGCCTTTTGGGCGTGGATCACGGTGATGTCCGGGCGCACCGACGGCACGGCTGCCAGCACTTCACCGGTGAACGGGCACGTCACGGTCTTGATCAGCGGGTTGACCTTGGGCAGGTCGGAGCCGGCGTAGGCGCGCAGCACCGCGAACGGCAGGCCGGAGGCGCCGGCGACGTAGGCATTGGCCAGGTCGGCGTGGCTGTGCTCTTCGATCTCCAGCGGTTGCGGCCATTGTTTTTCAACGGCGTCCCGCAGGCGATGCAGGGAGCCCACACCCGGGTTGCCGCCCCACGAGAAAATCAATTTGCGTGCACAGCCGGCGCCGATCAACTGGTCGTAGATCAGGTCGGGGGTCATGCGCACCAGCGTCAGGTCTTTCTTGCCCTGACGAATGATTTCATGACCTGCCGCCGTAGGGATCAGGTGAGTAAAGCCTTCGAGTGCAACGGTGTCGCCGTCATTCACGAACTGCTTTACCGCATCAGCCAGCGAAAGAATTTCAGCCATGGGGTGGGCTCCCGGTATCGATCGAAAAAGGCGCTGGAGGCAGCGCCGAAGTGTTTGAAGATTAAGCCGGGGGTTGTGGCCAAACAATCCGATAATCGACTGAGTGTTCGATTATCGAACGGATTGTTGTCTTGCTATCGGTCGGTTTCAGGTGGCATCCGCGTGGCTGACCATGCCCTTGATGACCACCGCCGTGGTGGCCAGAGCCGCTGGAATCACCAGAGCCGTCAGCACCTGTTCGAAGTTCCAGCCCAGGCCCAGCAAGGTCGCGCCCATCCATGCGCCGAGGATCGCGCCAAAGCGGCCGATGCCGAGCATCCACGACACGCCGGTGGCGCGGCCCTGGGTCGGGTAGAAACGTGCGGCCAACGACGGCATCGCCGACTGTGCACCGTTGACGCACATCCCGGCGATCAGCACCAGGGTCGCCAGCAGCGTGATATTGCCCAGGCTCTGCCCCACCGCGTAGGCAAACACCCCGGCCAGCAGGTAGAACGTGCCGATGACCTTGTGGGGATTGAACCGGTCCATCGCCCAGCCCACGCCGACCGCGCTCAATACGCCGCCAAACTGGAACAGCGCACCGATAAACGCGGCCTGTTCCATGCTGGCGCCGCTGTCGCGCATCAGGGTCGGCAGCCAACTGGTCAACAGGTAAACAATCACCAGGCCCATGAAGTAAGTCAGCCACAGCAGCAAGGTGCCGGCGCTGTAGGTGCCGGAGAAGATCACTGCGAATACGTTGCGCGCCTTGACGGTTTTTTGTTCCGGGACGCTGAAGCTTGAGGCCTGGGCGACAATGCCCGGCTCGATCGGCGCAAGGGTCTTGCGCACCTTGTCGGTGCCCCGATTGCGCACCACCAGGTAACGCGCCGACTCCGGCAGCCACACCAGCAACACCACCGCGAGGATCAACGGCAAAATCCCGCCGATCATCAGCAAGCTGTGCCAGCCAAACGCAGGGATCAACTTGGCCGAGATAAACCCGCCACCGGCCATGCCCAGGTTGAAGCCGCAGAACATGCTGGTCACCAACAACGACTTATGGCGTTCCGGTGTGTATTCGGAGAGCAGCGTCGTGGCGTTTGGCATGCCGGCGCCCAGGCCCAGGCCGGTGAGGAAGCGCAGGATCAGCAGTTGATCGACGTTACTGCTGTAGGCCGACGCCAGGCTGAAGGCACCAAACACCAGCACCGCCCCCACCAGCACCACTTTGCGCCCGAAACGGTCGGCCAGCGGGCCGGAGCCGAGGGCGCCAAACACCATGCCGATCAGGGCAGCGCTCATCACCGGGCCGAGGCTGGCGCGGTCGATGCCCCAGTCCTGGGACAGCGCCGGGGCGATAAAGCCCATGGCGGCGGTGTCGAGGCCGTCGAGGAAAACGATGAGAAAACACAGGATCACCACCCGCCATTGATACCGCGACAGCGGCTGGGCGTTGATGAAGGACTGAACGTCCAGGCAAGTACCGACAGCAGGTGAAGGCTGATTCATTATTTTTATTTCCACACCGATGGGCGGGCGAACGACGTTGGGTCGTCATTATTATTGGGGCGGCGCCATGAAGCGCTGCCGCACATTAATAAGCCTTGGGAAACACCGTCAATTCATCCCGCCGGGATCTGTGCGGTCACCGAACACCTTAGGCAAACAGCTGGGCACTCAGCTCCTGGCTGGCGCTGAGCATGCTCGGCAGGAAACGCTGCTCCAGCTCACTGCGGCTGACCCTTCCGGCATGGGTGCTGACGTTCAGCGCGGCCAGCACCTGGCCGGAAGCGTCGTACACCGGCACGGCGATGGAACGCAGGCCCTGTTCCAGTTCCTGGTCGACAATGCACCAGCCTTGCTGCCGCACTTCCTGCAAACATTCGAGCAACGCTTGCGGCGTGGTGAGGGTGCGGCTGGTCTTGGTTTGCAGGTCGGCGTGGTCGAGGTAATCTTGCAGCGAGGCGTCATCCAGCGCCGCCAGCAGGATACGACCCATCGAAGTGCAATAGGCCGGCAGGCGGCCGCCCACCGACAGGTCAACGGAAATCAGGCGCTGGGTGGTAGCCGAGCGGGCGATGTAGAGGATGTCATCGCCTTCCAGGGTCGCCATGTTGCAGGCTTCGTGGAGCTGCTCGCTCATGCGGTCCAGGTACGGCTGGGCCGACACCGCCAGGGGCGTGGATGACAGGTACGCATGGCCGAGGGTCAGCACCTTGGGCAGCAGCGAATAGGTGCGCCCGTCGGTGGTGGCGTAGCCGAGTTTGATCAGGGTATGCAGGCAACGTCGCACGGCGGCGCGGGGTATTTCCGTACGATGGCTGATCTGGGCGATGGTCAGGTGGCGCTTGCGCTCCTGGAATGCCTGCACCACGGCCAGCCCGCGGGCCAGGGAGGTCATGAAGTCCGGATCGCCGGTAAACGCCTGGATACGCTTGGCGGGTGACGCAACGATCGGCGGCGCCACTGATGCGAAGGAGTTGCGCAATTGATCGTTCATTTGGGGGTCCTTTCTCTTATTTTTAACCGCTGCGGGAGGATGACCGCTATTACAAGCCCCCCTGCAATTGATACACAAGGCAGGGCTGCCAACATTGGGCGATTATCGGACGGTCATTCGATAATCGCAATTTGTCACCGCTGACCGGTACACACCCTACAGCGGCGCCCCACTTGACCGACTTTCGGAATCGACTGATGTACGAGCGAAGTTGCGGGTTATTTACCGCCGGTAGAACGCCGCACAATTTATGGCGCCAATAGTTCAGCAAGTACCCCACATGCACGCGTAACAAAACCCTCACACAAAGTTGACGATTTTTAACTTGATGACGATAGTGTTATTCAAACGCATCGCTATAATGCATCCTGTGTAGAGGCCAGCCTCGTCTAGCCCCCGAGGACGAACCTCACCCAGCCGTGCGCTGGCTTTGTGCAAGCTGCGCCGCAAGTACCTGACACTCATTTCAAATGCCTGCCAACTGCTTGTGGCTGTGAAAAGAAAACTGTTGCTACGACAGCTGTTCTTCTCCGGTATCGTGGCCGCGTGCAATAAAGAAGTGTTTTTTCCTTTCTGGCATCGCGCTTCACCGGAATTAAACTCAACTCAATTAGGTAACAATGTGACGAAAGACGAACTGCGCGCGGAACTTGAGCGCCAGGAACAACGTTACAAGGATGTTTACGGCGGGGAAGTCACCACCTACGCCGCCCAGCCAGAACCTGAACGCAAGCCATGGCGAAAACGAGCCAGTCTGCTCGACCAGGCCTTTGCCCAGGAAATCCAAAAGATTGAACAGGACCTCAAAGCCGGAGAGCCATAAGCGATTCGGGTTGAGCTTCCCAAGGTGCCATCTCTCTGCCAGTACCGCACTGGCGGAGGGAAGCCTCTTCATGCCGTCTTAGCGAAATTTCATACAATTGTTTCAGATATTCCCTTTCGGCGGTTTAACCCGTCTATTTTCGCTATCTCCCTTATAAATCAAACACTTGCCAAAGCCCCGAAAACACCGGGATGCGCCCCTGCCCCCCTTTTTTTTTCGTTGAAGAATGTTACCGATGAGCAGCTAGTGCATTGATTACCGATGTTTTCTGGCATAATCGCGCCCCCTTACGACCGGGTCAGAAAACCTTCATGATCGATTTATTCAGCGGACTGGATGCTTGGGTTCTCGTGAGCCTGTTGCTCGCCCTGGCCTTTGTCCTCGCCTTCGAGTTCATCAATGGCTTTCATGACACCGCTAACGCGGTTGCCACAGTCATCTATACCAAAGCCATGCCTCCGCATCTGGCCGTGTTCTTCTCCGGGGTGTTCAACTTCCTCGGCGTGTTGCTCGGTGGTGTCGGTGTTGCGTATGCCATCGTGCACTTGCTGCCGGTGGAGCTGCTGATCAATGTGAACACCGGCCACGGTCTGGCCATGGTCTTCTCATTATTGGCAGCGGCGATCACCTGGAACCTCGGCACCTGGTATTTCGGGATCCCGGCGTCCAGCTCCCACACCCTGATCGGTTCGATCCTCGGTGTCGGCCTGGCCAACGCCCTGATCAACGACATTCCCCTGGCTGACGGCGTGAACTGGCAGAAAGCGATCGATATCGGCGCCTCGCTGGTGTTCTCGCCCATGGCCGGTTTCGTGGTGGCAGCCCTGGTGCTGCTGGGCCTGAAATGGTGGCGCCCGCTGTCGAAAATGCACAAGACGCCGGACCAGCGCCGCAAGCTCGACGACAAAAAGCACCCACCGTTCTGGAACCGCCTGGTACTGGTGATTTCGGCCATGGCCGTGAGCTTTGTGCACGGCTCCAACGACGGGCAGAAAGGCATCGGCCTGATCATGCTGGTGTTGATTGGTATTGTGCCGGCGCAGTTCGTGCTGGACCTGGGCAGCACCACTTACCAGATCGAGCGTACCCGCGACGCCACGCTGCACCTGAATCAGTTCTACCAGCGCAATCAAGAAACCCTCGGTGAGTTCCTCGCCTTGGGCAAAAGCGTGAAAGACGACCTGCCGGGCAAGTTCCAGTGCAATCCGCAGCAGACTGAACCGACCATCAACGCCCTGCTGGGTACATTGAAAGGTGTCTCTGACTACCATTCACTGACCGCCGAGCACCGGATTGAAGTGCGCCGCTACCTGTTGTGCCTGGATGACACCGCAAAGAAAGTCGGCAAGTTGCCTGGCCTGGATGCGCGTGAGAAGTCCGACCTGGACAAGTTACGCAAGGACCTGACGGCGACTACTGAATACGCACCGTTCTGGGTGATCCTGGCCGTAGCGTTGGCCTTGGGCCTGGGCACTATGGTGGGCTGGAAGCGTGTGGTGTTGACCATTGGCGAGAAGATCGGCAAGCAAGGCATGACCTATGCCCAGGGCATGTCGGCGCAGATCACCACGGCCAGCATGATTGGCCTGGCTAACATCTTCAGCCTGCCGGTTTCCACGACCCATGTGTTGTCTTCGGGTGTGGCGGGGACCATGGTGGCGAACAAGAGCGGGCTGCAAGGTGGCACCGTCAAGACCATTCTGATGGCTTGGGTGTTGACGTTGCCGGCGACTGTGGGCCTTTCGGCCGGGTTGTTCTGGTTGGCGTCCAAGGCTTTGGGCAGCTGACAGTTCTGATGCTTGTGAAGAAGGTGCGGCCTGTGAGGGTTGCGCCTTTTTTTATGGCTGGGGTTTGGGTGTATATCCGTTTTTTGGGTGATGGCTGATATGGGTTCCGCTCTTACAGCGGCTCACTTTTGAACAGCGCAAAAGTAAGCAAAACGCTCTTGCCCCACCACTCGGCACCTCGCCTAGGCTCGGTGTGCCCTCAGCTCCGGCAGTACTCCGCGGGCCGCCGCGACGGGGCGTCCCTGCCCCGTCGCGGCTAAACCGGCGTCCTGCCGGTTTACCCGCTCCGTACTACCTGCGTTCGGCCAGCGTGGTTTAACGGGGCGCCTAAGATCAAGATCAAAAGCAGATCAATAGCACAGCGGCCTACAGGCCGGCTTGAGTGTGGTGAAGCAAAGGCAAGATCAAAATCTAAAGCGGGCACGATCCCCTGTAGGAGCTGGCTTGCCGGCGATGGTCGTTAACGATGACGCTGGCGTCCTGAATGAACGCGGCGACCTCACGTTTTTCGCCGGCAAGCCGGCTCCTACAGAAAAGCAGCTCTGTTTTCGCTTTGGCTTTTGCTCTGGCTTCTACCACTCAAGCCGGCCTGTAGGCCGCTGTGCTCTTGCTTTTGATCTTGATCTGACTGCCCCAATAAGCCCGAGGCCGAACGCAGGGATTGAGGAGCGGGTAAACCGGCAGGACGCCGGTTTAGCCGCGACGGGGCAGGGACGCCCCGTCGCGGCGGCCCGCGGAGCAATTCCGGAGTGAGGGAACACCGAGCTTTAGCGAGGTGCCGACAGGCGGGGCAGAGCCTTTTGCTTACTTTGGGGCTTTTCCAAAGTGAGTCGCTGTAAGAGCGAAACCCTAAGCAGCCATTACCGCAGCAACGGATATGTACTCAACCCCAATAAAAACAAAACAAAAAAAAGGCGACCGAAGTCGCCCAAAATGCCTTGCGTGCTCATGTATCCCGAAAAGACCTAAGGCTTCTTACGCTTGTTAGCGTCTTTCCAGATAAAAATTCCAAATCCAACAAAGAACATCACCATGAGGCCAACCGTCAGCACTCCGGCAAATACCACATTATCGAAAAACATGACCGGCCTCCTGCACTTGCCCTGTTGCGATAGGGCTAAGTTAACCAAGAAGACGAAAGAAGAAATTGACGAGGATCAATGTCGCCCGCGACGGGGCGTAAAGAAGGGAAATAACTGACCTGCATCAAGTGATGCAGGCTATATCAACGCTTTTTAGGTTTGTTTTTCGGCTTCTTCTTACCTTTGCCCAACGGCATCGCTTGCTCAAACGCCTGGCGCACTTCATTCAGTCGTTTGTCATTCAGGTCATGCACCCGTTTGGCCCGCTCGGCATTCAGGTCAATCAGCTTGTCATCGTCACTCATGGCTTGGCTTACGTAATGGCTTGGATGCCTCAATAATGCGTCCTGCGCCGATCCCGCGTAAACAAAATCGATGTCATCCCGCGCATTTGCCCGCAAAATCCCCCCATCCCAACCCTCACACAGAGCGTTCGACGTGGCACTGCACAAGGACCTTCCCCCACTTCTGGCCCTGCGCGCCTTTGAGGCCGTGGCCCGGCATTTGAGTTTTATCAAGGCCGCCGCCGAGCTGTCGGTGACCCAGAGCGCCCTCAGCCATCAAGTGCAAAAGCTCGAACAACACCTGGGCAAGCCACTCTTTATCCGACGCACCCGCGCCATTGATCTGACCGAAGACGGTCAACACTACTACGACCAGATCCGCCCCGCCCTCGACGCCATCGCCGCCGCGACCCGCCAGCAACAAACACCGCCCGCCAGCACCGTGCTGCGAATCGGCCTGCTCGCCTCGTTCGCCACTTTGTGGCTGGCACCGCGCCTGGCCGGGTTTCTCAGCCGCTACCCGCACATCCAGGTGGAGCTGGTGCCGGCGATTCAACTGGCAGACGTCGCCGCCGCCGAAGTCGACCTGGCGATTCGCTACGGCAAAGGCGACTGGGACGATGTGCAGGCCACTCGCCTGATGAGTGAAACCCTGTCACCGGTGTGCAGCCCGGCATTCAAGGCCAGCCAACTGGCCAACGGCCCGCTGTTGATGGCCACCTCGCACCGTCCTTTCGAGTGGACCGACTGGTCCCGGCATTACCAAGTGGATGTAGAGCACTACCCCAAGGCGCTGCTGCACGACTACAACATCGTGGTCGAAGCCGCCGTCGCCGGCCAGGGCATCGCCATGGGCCGCCACCGCTTGATCGAGCGCAGGCTGAAGGACGGCACATTGGTGGAGGCCTTCGACTGGCCGCCCTACCACAGCGAGATCGGCTACTGGCTGATCGCCCCGCAAGGCGATACCCGCGAAGCGTCCGCCTGCTTCAGTGAATGGCTGCTGGAAATCTGCGCCGATGCATGAGTTATTTCGATACGTCGAGTGAGATCTATCCGTTTGTCGGCCAACACCACGCCGCCCATGCTGAAGACTCTTCCCATGAGGATTCACCATGAGCCAGTCCCTCTCGCAACGCGTACAAGCCCTCGGCCTGAGCCTGCCGACACCCAGCCAGCCCATCGCCAACTACGTCAATTACGTCATCAGCCAGAACCAACTGTTCATCTCTGGCCAAATCCCGCTGCTGGACGGCAAGCCTGCGTACATTGGCCGGCTCGGCGAATCCATCAGCGAAGACGAAGGCGCCAAGGCCGCCGAACTCGCCGCGCTGGGGCTGCTGGCGCAATTGAGCGATGCCCTGGGCGATGACCTGTCGCGGCTGGTGCGCATCATCCGGCTGGGCGTGTTTATCGCCAGCAGCGGCGATTTCCAGCGCCAGGGCGCGGTGGCCAATGGTGCCTCGAACCTGCTGGTCAACGCCCTCGGCGACAAAGGCCGCCACGCTCGCACGGCCGTGGGCGTCGCCAGTTTGCCGGGCGGCGTGGCCGTGGAGATCGACGCGATTTTCGAGCTGCAGCCGTGAATGCGCTGTCCCTGGCGCAAGTCCGGGCGCTGCGGGACGAAACGCCGGGCTGCCAGTCCGGCATCGTCCACTTCAATCACGCCGGTGCGTCCCTGCCCAGCCAGGGAACGCTCGACGCGATCATTGACCAGCTACAACGTGAGGCCCGCGACGGCCCTATGGAAGCGGGCGAGCACGGTGCGCTGCTGGCGGAAAAAGCCCGTCGCGCCGCCGCGCAATTGCTCAACGCGCCGGTGTCATCGATTGCCTTTGCCAGCAGTGGCTCCACCGCCTGGAGCATGGCGTTCCAGGCGCTGGGCCCGTGGCAACCGGGCGACCGTATTCTGGTAGGCCGCCACGAATGGGGCGGCAACCTGGCGAGCATGCAGACGGCGGTGCAAGCCGGTGCGCGGGTGGAGGTGATCCCTTGCGATGAAACCGGCGCCGTGTCCGTGGCCGGCCTGGAAGCCATGCTCGACGCCCGGGTGCGGTTGATCGACCTGACCTGGCTGCCCGCCAACAGCGGCTTGATCAACCCTGCCGAAGCCATTGGCCAGTTGGCCAAGCGCCACGGCATCGCCTACTTCATCGACGCCGGCCAAGCCCTCGGCCAGGTGCCGGTGGATGTGCAAGCGCTGGGGTGCGATGTGCTCAAGGGCGCCGGGCGCAAACATCTGCGAGGCCCGCGCGGGACGGCCCTGCTCTATGTACGGCCGGATTTTCTGGAGCGCTTGAACCCGGCCCAGCGCGACGTGTTCTCTGCGCCCTGGAGCCCTGCGGGTTTCGACTTGCGCAACGACGCGCGGCGCTTTGAAACCAGCGAAGTGTCATTCGCGCTGCTGGCAGGCCTGGGCAATGCGTTGCTGGAGGTCAATCGATTGGAGGTTGAGCGAATCCGCCAGACGGTCCAGCTTCTAAGCGCCACACTCCGCGAAGCTCTGCGACAGGTCGACGGGATCACCTTGCATGATCTGGGAACGGCGGGAAACCAGTCCGGCTTGATCGCCTTCAACCTGGCCGGCTGGGACGCCTTCGAGCTCAAGCGTCGCCTGGGGCTCAAGCGGATCAACATCGGTGCCAACGGCGTGCCCTATACCCCGCTGGACATGCAGGCCCGCGAGCTGGACAGCGTGGCGCGAATCTCCGTGAGCTACCTCAATACGGCGCAAGACATCGAGCAACTGATCGCCGCCCTGCGGGAACTGCGGGATTAAACCTCGACGTCCACCCACAAGCCTTGCCGGGGCGCATCTTCGATCAGCGGCACCACCGGCACGGTGTTGTCGGCGTTGAGTTCGTCACCGGGCACAGCCAGGTGCTCCTGCGGATCTTCATCGGCTTCGCGGCGGCGCTTTTGCTGTTCCTGCTGGCGACGTTGTTCTTCGCGCAGCAACAGTGCCGCTTCCTCGGGATCGCGTTTTTGCAGGTCGATGGTGCTTTCGTTGGAGCCTGGCTGAACCGGCACCACGGGCGGGATATCCGGCTTCTGGCGCACCGGATCGAGCTGTGACGTGACCGGCACAACACTCAAGGGCAGCATGGGTGGGATCATAATTATCAGTCTCCTGTCAGCAGGCTGTCGGCTGGCGCGGCATCCACTTGAGGCTGCGTGTGCCAAGTTGTGACTCAGTCGTCAGTCGCAAGTGCCTTGCCACCCGTCGATTGCAGCCCGAACCACCCGTAAAGCTTGGTAGTTTTTGTCAGAGTCCTTTGGCTGGGGCCCTTGTTCCGTTAAGATAGTCGGCTTTTTCACGGCGGGAGTCAGGCAGCATGGCGCAGCAGTATCAACCGGGGCAACGCTGGATTAGTGACAGCGAAGCAGAGCTGGGGTTAGGCACCGTTCTGGCACAGGACGGCCGCTTGTTGACCGTGCTCTATCCGGCCACTGGCGACACCCGCCAGTATGCGCTACGGAATGCGCCCCTCACTCGCGTGAGGTTCTCGCCGGGTGACACCATCACCCATTTCGAAGGCTGGAAAATGACCGTGCAAGAGGTCGACGACGTCGACGGCCTGCTGGTCTACCACGGCCTCAACGGGCAGAACGAACAGGTCACCCTGCCGGAAACCCAACTCTCGAACTTCATTCAGTTCCGTCTGGCCAGCGACCGTCTGTTCGCCGGCCAGATCGACCCGCTGGCCTGGTTCTCCCTGCGTTATCACACGCTTGAGCACACCAGCCGCCAGTTGCAGTCCTCGCTCTGGGGCCTGGGCGGCGTGCGTGCGCAACCTATCGCGCACCAACTGCACATCGCCCGTGAAGTCGCCGACCGTATCGCGCCACGGGTTCTGCTGGCAGACGAAGTGGGCCTGGGCAAGACCATCGAAGCCGGCCTGGTGATCCATCGCCAGTTGCTGTCGGGGCGCGCCAGCCGTGTGCTGATCCTGGTCCCGGAAAACCTCCAGCACCAATGGCTGGTGGAAATGCGCCGCCGCTTCAACCTGCAAGTCGCGCTGTTCGACGAAGAACGCTTTATCGAAAGCGATGCCGCCAACCCGTTCGAAGACACCCAGCTCGCGCTGGTGGCCCTGGAATGGCTGGTGGACGACGAGAAAGCCCAGGACGCGCTGTTCGCTGCCGGCTGGGATTTGCTGGTAGTCGACGAAGCTCACCACCTGGTCTGGCACGAAGAGAAAGCCAGCCCCGAGTACTCGCTGGTCGAACAATTGGCCGAAGTGATTCCCGGCGTCCTGCTGCTCACCGCAACCCCTGAGCAACTGGGCCAGGACAGCCACTTCGCGCGCCTGCGCCTGCTGGACCCGAACCGTTTCCACGACCTGCACGCCTTCCGCGCCGAGAGCGAAAACTATCGCCCGGTGGCCGAAGCCGTTCAGGAGCTGCTGGACAAGGGCCGCCTGTCGCCCGCCGCCCACAAGACCATCCAGGGTTTCCTCGGCAACGAAGGCGAAGCCCTGCTGACCGCCGTCAACGATGGCGACGCCGAAGCCAGCGCCCGCCTGGTGCGCGAACTGCTGGACCGCCACGGCACCGGCCGCGTGCTGTTCCGCAACACCCGCGCCGCGGTGCAAGGCTTCCCGGAGCGCAAGCTGCACGCCTACCCGCTGCCGTGCCCGGACGAATACCTCGAACTGCCCCTGGGCGAACACGCCGAGCTGTACCCGGAAGTCAGCTTCCAGTCGCAGCCGGACGTGGATGAAGAACAACGCTGGTGGCGTTTCGACCCGCGCGTCGAGTGGCTGATCGACCAGTTGAAGATGCTCAAGCGCACCAAAGTGCTGGTGATCTGTGCCCACGCCGAAACCGCCATGGACCTGGAAGACGCCCTGCGCGTGCGCTCCGGCATCCCGGCCACGGTGTTCCACGAAGGCATGAACATCCTAGAGCGCGACCGTGCTGCTGCGTACTTTGCTGACGAAGAGTTTGGCGCCCAGGTGCTGATCTGCTCGGAAATCGGCAGTGAAGGCCGCAACTTCCAGTTCTCCCACCACCTGGTGCTGTTCGACCTGCCGTCCCACCCGGACCTGCTGGAACAGCGGATCGGGCGTCTGGACCGGATCGGCCAGAAGCATGTGATCGAACTGCACGTGCCGTACCTCGAAACCAGCCCGCAAGAGCGGCTGTTCCAGTGGTACCACGAAGCGCTGAACGCGTTCCTCAACACCTGCCCGACCGGCAACGCCTTGCAGCATCAGTTCGGCCCACGCCTGCTGCCGCTGCTGGAAAACGCCGACGACGGCGAGTGGCAAGCGCTGATCGACGAAGCCCGCACCGAACGCGAGCGCCTCGAAGCCGAGCTGCACACCGGCCGCGACCGCCTGCTGGAGCTCAACTCCGGCGGCGCGGGCGAAGGTGATGCGCTGGTGGAAGACATCCTTGAGCAAGACGACCAGTTCACCCTGCCGATCTACATGGAAACCCTGTTCGACGCCTTCGGCATCGACAGCGAAGACCATTCGGAAAACGCGCTGATCCTCAAGCCCAGCGAAAAAATGCTCGACGCCAGCTTCCCCCTTGGCGACGACGAAGGTGTGACCATCACCTACGATCGCAACCAGGCGCTGTCGCGTGAAGACATGCAGTTCATCACCTGGGAACACCCGATGGTGCAGGGCGGCATGGACCTGGTGCTGTCCGGTTCCATGGGCAACACCGCCGTGGCATTGATCAAGAACAAGGCGCTGAAGCCCGGCACCGTGTTGCTGGAGCTGCTCTACGTCAGCGAAGTGGTTGCCCCGCGCTCGCTGCAACTGGGCCGCTACCTGCCACCGGCCGCGTTGCGTTGCCTGCTGGATGCCAACGGCAATGACTTGTCGGGCCGCGTCTCGTTCCTGACCTTGAACGACCAGCTCGAAAGCGTGCCACGGGCCAGCGCCAACAAGTTCGTGCAGGCCCAGCGCGACCAGCTGACGCCACGGATCAACGCCGGCGAAGAGAAGATCGCCCCGCGTCATGCCGAGCGTGTGGCCGAGGCGAAGCGCCGTCTGGCGGCGGATACCGATGAAGAACTGGCGCGCCTGACCGCGTTGCAAGCGGTCAACCCGACCGTACGTGACAGCGAACTGGTTGCCCTGCGCCAACAGCGCGAGCAAGGCCTGGCCATGCTCGACAAGGCGGCGCTGCGACTGGAAGCGATTCGGGTGTTGGTCGCGGGCTAACCTCGCCGCCCTACCCTGCCAAACAAAAAGGCCCGCGCAATGCGGGCCTTTTTTATTCACTGGGTTTCATCGGTAACCTTGATGCCCTCATCGCGGGCAAGCCCGGCTCCCACATTGACGGTGTACATCAGCAACAACTCGGTCAACTGTGGGAGCTGGCTTGCCTGCGATAGCCTCACCTCGGTCTCAGGCAGTCACCGCCCTGGCCGGCACCTCCACCGCCCCCAACCCATCCTTCATCCGCTTGGCATCACGCACAAAACTGCGGGACGCCTGGAACAGAAACAGCATGGTCAGGAACAGCGCCACCGGAATCAGGTACATGGCATCGTGCAACCCAATGGCTTTATAAGCCTCGGTCATCTGCTCCGCACCCGCCGCATACATCGCCGAATGAGCAAAATGATCCGACAACCCACCCACCACAATCGGCCCCATGCCACCGCCCAGCAAATACAAGCCGGCGAAGAATAACGCCATCGCCGTCGCCCGCAGGCGCGGCTCAACCACGTCCTGGATCGCCGTGTACACGCAGGTGTAGAAGTTGTAGGCAAACAGCCAGCCCACACTGAACAACGCCACAAACACACCAATCTCGATCCGCCCCGCGTGCAACGCCCAAGCCGTGGTGACGGTGGAGATGATCAGGCTGCACGCCGCGAACAGCAGCCGGCCATTAGCGATACGTTGATGGATCTTGTCGGCAATCCAGCCGCCCAGGGTCAGGCCTACCAGGCCGGTAATACCGACGATAACACCGGTCGCCACGGCCGCATCCTGCAACGGCAGCAGGAAATAGCGCTGCAGCATCGGCACCAGGAACGAGTTGCACGCGTAGGTGGCGAAGTTGAAGCACAAGCCGGCCAGCACCAGCCAGAGGAACGTCGGCACCGCCAGCACCCGGCGAATTGGCCGGTCGACTTTCTCCTGGGAGACTTGCACGGTTTCCGCCGCGCCGCGCTTGGGTTCCTTGATGTAGAACATGAAGACCGCGAGGATCAGCCCCGGCACCGCGGCAATAAAGAACGGTGCGCGCCAGCTGTCGAATGCCTTGACCATCGCACCAATGGTGAAGAACGCCAGCAACAGGCCCAACGGCAGGCCCAGCATGAAGATCCCCATGGCCCGGGCCCGGCGATGGGCCGGAAACAGGTCGCCGATCAGCGAGTTGGCCGCCGGCGCATAACTGGCCTCGCCGATCCCGATGCCCATGCGCACCAGCAAAAACGTCCAGAAGCTGCCCACCAGACCATTGACGGCCGTCAGGCCGCTCCACGCCGCCAGCCCCCAGCCCATGAGTTTGCTGCGTGAGCCGGTGTCGGCCATGCGCCCGAGGGGCAGGCCGGCAATCGCATAAACAATGGTAAACGCGGTGCCGATGATGCCGAGCTGGAAGTCGCTGAGGTGCCATTCCATGCGGATCGGTTCGATGATGATCGCGGGAATGGTGCGGTCGAAAAAGTTGAACAGGTTGGCCAGGAACAGCAGGAACAGAATGCGCCAGGCATTCGCCGCTTGGGTCGAGTTCTGCATGGGTCCGTCTCTTTTATTGTTATGTGAGCCGCGATGCCAGACGCATCCTGAGCCCGGAACCTGCAATCTAGTCAGCCCCGTGGGGATTGTCTGTAATGATTCGTAAGTCTGATGTCACTCCATCGGGCGACCCTGGCTGTCATCCCTATTCATTTAGTTCTAGTTGTTTATAAATTCATCGCCAAATGATTAGAAGCAATCTGCCATCAGCCCTTGCAACCCGCTCAGGCTCTCTATACTCAGAGCATTGTCAGGCAAAGACTTATGACGGGACATGCTATGGAATGGCTTGGTTTGCATTTTTTTACCGACCTTCCGGACAGCGGGCACTTATTACTCAATTGCAGTCATAACCCCTTTCTGGTGCTACTGGCTTACGTGGTGGCGTGTGCAGCGGGCTTTGGCACCCTGGACATGGCCGAGCGTGTCGGCCATGTCGATAACCTCAAGGCTCAACGGCACTGGCGCTGGGTAGGCGCGGGCTGCCTGGCAGGCGGAATCTGGGCCACCCACTTCATCAGCATGCTGGCCTTCCAGGCGCCTATCGCAATCCACTACGAATTGATCATGACGTTCGCCTCGCTGCTGATCGCCCTGATCGCGTCGCTGTTCGCCATGCAAACCCTCAGTCACCCAAAGCTGCGTGCTTACCAATATGTGCTGGCGTCGGTGTGGATGGGCCTGGGTATTGCGCTGATGCACTACGTCGGCATGTCGGCCATGCGCTCCGAAGCGAGCGTGTACTTTCAGACGGGGCTGTTCCTGGCCTCGGTGGTGATTGCCATCGGCGCCAGCCTGGCGGCATTGCTGCTGTCGCTGTACCTGCGCAACGGCACCGGCATGTTCCATCAATTACTCAAGTACGCGGCCAGCCTGGTGCTCGGTGCCGGCATTATCAGCATGCACTTCACCGGCATGGCGGCCCTGCAACTGCTGGTGCCCGAGGATGTCGTGCCCTCGGCGCTGCCCGTGGACAACAACCCGATCCAACTGGGCCTGCTGGTGGCGGTCATCGCCCTGCTGGTGATCGGCAGCAGCATCAGCGCAGCCCTGGCCGACAAGAAACTGCAGCACAAGGAAACCGACCTGCGCCGGGTCAATGCCCTGCTCACCGAGCTGGACCAGGCCCGGGCTTCCCTGCAACAGGTGGCGCATTACGACGCCTTGACCAGCCTGCTCAACCGCCGTGGTTTCAACCAGATCTTCGCCGAGAAACTCGCGGAAAAAACCGCCACCGACGGCATGCTGGCGGTGATCTTCCTGGATATCGACCACTTCAAGCGCATCAACGACAGCCTCGGCCATGACGCCGGTGACGAACTGCTGACCGTGCTGGCCGGCCATATCAAAAGCTCGGTGCGCAGCCATGACGACGTGGTCGCGCGGTTTGGCGGTGACGAGTTCTGCATCCTGATCAGCATCCATCATCGCGATGAGGCGCGGCACATGGCCCAGCGCATCATGCAGAAAATGAAAGACCCCATCGAACTGGCGGGCCGGCGCATGGTGATGACCACCAGCATCGGCATCAGCCTCTTCCCCGAAGACGGCAAAACCAGCGAAGAATTGCTGAAAACCGCCGACCTGGCGCTGTATCAGTCCAAGGATGCCGGGCGCAACAGCCTGAACTTCTTCAGCTCCAACCTGAAAACCCGGGCCTTCCTGGAACTGCAACTGGAAGAAGAACTGCGCGCCGCCCTGCGCGGCAAGAACGAGCTGGTGCTGTTCTACCAACCGATCCTGGACCTGAAAAAAGGCAAGATCACGCGCCTTGAGGCCCTGGTGCGCTGGCAACACCCGCAACACGGCCTGCTGACCCCGGACCGATTCATCGGCATTGCCGAAAATAACGGGCTGATTGCCGAACTGGATCACTGGGTACTGCGCCAGGCCTGTCACGACCTGAGTTTGCTGTCGGAGCAGGGTCATAGTGAATTGATCATGGCGGTCAATTGCTCGGCCCTGAACCTGACCCGCGACGAGCTGGCGGATGAAATCGAAAACGCCCTGCGTTTCGGCGGCATCGCTGCCAACCGCCTGGAACTGGAAGTGACCGAAAACGCCCTGATGGGCAATATCAGCAGCACCCTGGCGCTGCTGCGGCAAATCCGAGCCTTGGGTGTCTCGCTGTCGATTGACGACTTCGGCACCGGCTATTCGTCCCTCGCCTACCTCAAGCGCCTGCCGCTGAACACCTTGAAAATCGACCGCTCCTTTATCCAGGACATCCCCAAGTCCAACGCCGACATAGAGATTGTCCAGGCCATTATCGGCATGGCCCACACCCTGCACCTGCAGGTGGTGACCGAAGGCGTGGAAACCCTGCAACAGCTGGAAGTGGTGCAAAAACACGGCTGTGATTTCGTCCAGGGTTACTTGCTCAGTGCTGCAGTGCCGATGAGTGATATCAGCGCAGTGATCAACGGCCTTGATTCGCACAACATGTTCAGCCTGCTGGGCATTACCGGCGGTGAACCCGCGCCGAAAGACCCGCCCTCGGGCCGTGCGAGCCCACCCGCCATCGTTCGGCCAATTCGCTGACGCCGAAAATTTGGCAAATCGCCATCATTTCATTAAAGAACGCCGACGAACGGCCGATTCATCAGAGTCCGGCCAGGATTTCCCCTTAAAACCCTAGGGTTAAACCCTATCGCCCAGGACCAGGACGCACTGTAAAGTCGCGATCTCTCATTCCGTGATGGCTATTTGGCACCTCTTCAGCCATCCGTCCAGGCACATGGCGCACAATGACTTCTAAAAATAACTCTGCCACCGCGGTATCCGACGTGTTGCTGACAACTCCTGCGGAAAAACCCTCAGGTTCAAAGTCATTGAGCACCGCCCGCCCGCTGGCCACCCAGCAGTACCTGTACTTCACCGAGACCAACACCGACCGCATCCTCGACAACCTCGACGGCCTGCGCGACATGGTGTTCCCGCGTGCACCGCACCTGGAAGTCGACGGTGAACTGCGCAACGAGCAGGAATTCCCCTCGGTGTGCCTGATCGGCCTGGGCCGCTGCGGTTCGAACATTGCCCTGGACGTGGCGGAGCTGGTCTACAACGCCCGCAAGTTCTACCTCAACGAATTCAGCAACGAAGATAAATCCACCGACAAGGGCTACCGCCCGGCCCAGTGGATTCGCAACAACTTGCGCCTGGGTTCGAACAAGGGCACCAAGCCGGTATTCCTGGTCGAGCCGCTGGTGATGCTGGGCGACCTGGACAAGGACATTGCCGGGCGCATCCGCTTCTCGCGCAAGGGTGAGAAAAGCGGTTTCCTGCGGGACTACAGCAAAATGAAAATCATGGACCTCTCGGAAGTCCATGCCGGTGGCGCCGGTAACGCGCCAATCCTCGGCCAGTACCTGGCCAAGATCATCCTCAACAAAGACACCCAACGCTTTTCCAGCCCCGACTGGAAGATGATCCATTCGTACCTGATCGACTCCTGCGGCATCAAGGCCAACCAGTCGCGCCTGTACTTCTCGATCTTCAGCGCCGGCGGCGGTACCGGTTCGGGCATGGCCTCGGAATTCGGCTTGGCCCAACAGCACTCGTACATGAACAAGACGTTCGACACCAAGCCCGCCGACGAGCACGACAGCAAGAGCGGCCACGCCTTCGTGTTCGAGCCGATCTTCACCAGCGGCATTTGCGTGCTGCCGAACATCTCCGATCACCGCAGCGAAATGTCCGAAGCCTTGCACATCAACGCCGGGCGCCTGTTGTGCAAATACCTGTCGGAAGAATGGGACTTCTCGTACAACTTCGACAATGAAGACAGCAGCGAAGCCAGCGTGAAAGGCCGCATCCGGCCGTGGAACGCGATGATGCTGATCTCCAACGACATCATGCGTTACGCCGAGGAAAGCGATGACGGCAACATCCAGAACATTGATGTCAATGCCATGGAAAAGCACGCCAACCAGTACATCTCGCAGCAGATCTTCAACATCCTGACGGCCCAGGCGGTGACGACCGACTACGACCAGAACTATTTCCGCCGGGCCGGGATCGACATCGGCGAGACCATCCGCCTGGATGCCAACGACCTGTTCATGAGCCTGGCCGGCCCGGTGGCGATTGCCTACGCCGAATCGGTGGTGCCGGAAACCCCGGCGCCTTCAAGCGACAAGTTCAAGGTGTTCGAAAAAGAGCCGCAGCGGCTGAACATCGACGACCTGTTTTTCCGTTCCATTGACCTGCCGCACTTCAACAAAGTGACCCAGGCGATCGAAGGCATCAGCCTGCTGCCGATAGAGTCCAAACGCTACAAGGCGTCCCTGGAGCAGTATAAGAATTCCGGGTATGACGCGGCGGCGCTGCATGACCTGCACTTCTTCAAGAACTGCTCGTCGGTGGTGTCGATTGTGTCGTTGCCCAAGGACTACAAGCTGTCCTACATGGACCTGAACCGGCTCAAGACGCACCTCAACAGCCTGTTTCCCAACACGACCCTCAAGCGTTATGCGCTGGTGATCGGGGCGTCGGCCAACTTGTCCCTGACCACGCTGATCGCCAAGAGCCCGTGTTTGTCGGATGACTTTTTGACGTTGATCGTGGCGTTTATCAAGCGCTGCTTTGCACGCAATCCGTATCGGTTTGATGACACGCTGGATAATTCGATTCTGGATTTCATCATCCATGAGGATTTTGATGAAGACCGGATTGATGAGCTGCTCAATGAGTTTGAGAACCCGGCGAAGATTCTGGATACCAACTGGTATGCGATCAAACCGATGTATGAGAAGAAATACCGTGAGTTGATCAACGACAAGGACAAGTTTGTGTCGATCAACGATATCCGGCTGTCGAGGGATTGCGTGAAGAAGGCGATCAAGTACCTGCGTGAGATTTATCGTCACCGGATTGGGAAGACCAAGGTTATTTCGCTGAATAACCATACCGGGAAGACTGCGTAGGCTGGTTGTTGCTGGGGTGGGGTGTATATCCGTTATTTGGGTGATGGCTGCTATTGGTTCCGCTCTTACAGCGGCTCACTTTTGAACAGCGCAAAAGTAAGCAAAACGCTCTTGCCCCACCACTCGGCACCTCGCTTGGGCTCGGTGTGCCCTCTCTCCGGAACTACTCCGCGGGCCGCCGCGACGGGGCGTCCCTGCCCCGTCGCGGCTAAACCGGCGTCCTGCCGGTTTACCCGCTCCGTACTACCTGCGTTCGGCCAGCGTGGTTTAACGGGGCGCCTAAGATCAAGATCAAAAGCAGATCAACAGCACAGCGGCCTACAGGCCGGCTTGAGTGGTGTGAAGCAAAGGCAACATCAAGAT
>NZ_JARIXR010000032.1:0-60519 GCF_029269205.1 Pseudomonas sp. 1912-s
CCAGCATCCAGCATGAGTCGCCGAGGCAACTGTCATGACAACGCCGTGGCCGAGAGCTTTTTCCAGCTTCTGAAACGGGAACGGATCAAGCGAAAAATCTACACCACGAGGGAAGATGCTCTGAGTGATGTGTTTGATTACATCGAGATGTTCTACAACGTAAAACGCCGCCATGGTTTCAACAATCAGCTGTCACCGGTAGAGTTTGAAAAGCGTTACGCAATGAGCTTGCAAGGTGTCTAGAGAATCCGGGGCGATTCACTTGTCATGACAGCCTACGTCCATTCCACAAGCGCCAAACATACCCTTGCCGCAGTCATTGGCCTGCTGATTCTCTCCATCGCGTTGCGACCGGCGATCGTATCCATCGGGCCGATTCTGCTTCTGATCCAGCAGTATTTTCAGTTGAGCTATACCCAAGCCGCCTTGCTGACTTCAATCCCGGATGTGTGCATGAGCATCTTCGCTCTGTCAGGACCCAAACTGATACAACGCTTTGGTACCGATCGGTGCGTGGTGGCGGCCTTAGTCCTGCTCGGCCTTGCCACAGTATTGCGCGCACTCTCACCCAGCCCACTATTGCTTTTGGGAAGCACATTTCTGATAGGTGCAGGCATCGCCGTTGCGGGTGCGTTGATCGGCGTCTGGATCAAATCGCACTTCCCTCACCGGGCGGCGTTTTTTATGGGCATTTATGCGGCTGGGTTAAGTCTGGGTGCCACTCTTGGCGCTGTCTTCACCGCCCCCATCGCCGAGCTCACTCAGAGTTGGAGAGTCAGTGCAGGCGTTTGGAGCATCCTGTGCGTCACCGCAGTGATCAGCTGGGTCTGGATGAGTACGCATTTCGTATCCAAAGGCCCGGCACGTCAAACGACCAATAAACCACGTGTGCGTTTGCCGTGGACAAAACCACAAGCGTGGTTGGTGGCTCTGAACTTCGGGGCAGGCCAGTTCGTTGTTTATGCGCTGTTCGCGTGGCTTGCTCCTGCATCGTCTGAAACGGCGGTAACGCACCTGCCCCCGGGCGTGCTGCTTGGCTTGTTCACCGCGGTTTTTGCATTGGCAAGCGTCGGCGCCGGGATGCTCCCAGGTAAAGCACACGATCGTCGTCCACTGCTGGGCTTCTCTTCTTTGGTCGCAGGCCTTGGCATGGCGGGTATGTGGCTTGCGCCGACGCTGGCCCCTGGCGCGTATGTAGTTCTGGCAGCAGTCGGTCTTGGGATGGGCTTCACGGTCGCAATGACGCTGGCGCTGGATAACGTTGACTCACCCGAGCAAGCAGGTGCCTGGACGGTCTTCATGCTGTTCATTGGCTATCTGATCGCGGCACTTGGGCCGCTCTGTTTCGGTGCTTTGCGCGACCACTCAGGTAGTTATACCTTGTCCTACGCGACCCTTTTTGGTGTCACCATCCTGATGTTCTGCTTAACGCCGATTCTCAAGCCCGCCACCCAGGAAAAGCTCCAGACGGCGGCAGCGTGAAGGGCCTCGCGGATACGCCAGGCGTTCTGGGCATTCAAGCAGAACTGAGCGGCGCTTCACTTGGCTGGAAATACGGCGGCGCCAACCGCAAGGTATTGCGCCCCAAGCCCTTGGCTTCATAAAGCGCCGCGTCCGCCCTGGCAAGCAGGCTCGCTGTGGTGTCGCCTTCATCAGGCACCCCGCAGCAAACACCGATGCTGATGCGCAGTGAGATGGTTGAATCACCGTAGTAAGCCGGCGACTCGGCCAACGAGGCGCGCAGTGTATTCAGGGCGACAATGGCGCCTTCTGAGTCAGTGCCAGGCAGCAATAACAGAAACTCCTCGCCACCATAACGACCAATGCTGTCGGATTGACGAAGGCGCTGGGTGAGGTGGTTAACGCAGTGACAAATCACTTCGTCCCCCGCCAGGTGGCCATACCTGTCATTGATCTGTTTGAAGTGATCGATGTCGACCATCGCCACTGCCAGGCAGGAACCGTCGCGGCGCGCGCGTTCCAACTCTGTGGAGAACTGATCAAGGATCGCCCGACGGTTAAGGATGCCCGTCAGCACATCACGCAATGCCATGTGCCGAAGCAAGGATTCACTGCGCTCTTTGGACAACAACACCAAGCCGAGGGAGATCATCATTGCGGTGAAGGTGCCGATACTGACCGAGATGGTTTGCTTGAGGTTGCTGACGTCGTAACGCATCTCGGCAGCCCCTCCGCCCAGCACGGCCACCACCCGCATGCCCAAGCCAATCAGGCTGATGCTCGACCCGATGATCAACAGCATCCGTGCCCGCCCCTGGGCGGGGACATAGCGGCGGGTCCAGTAGATGATCAATGCGCACTGCACCATCAAGACCAGTGTGGCCGCGAGCATTCGCGGTTCCAGGGTGTCGATCAGGCCGACCATCAACAGCAGCATCAACGCCGCTGGCGCGAATACCCGCCACCAGGAGACCGGCAACTCAACAATCCTGAATACACTGGCCCCATAAAAGGCCAGCGCCACTGCTAGCAGTGTGTTGGCGGCGCCGTAGGTAAACCACAACGGTGCATGGCCATAAAAGGTGTAGCCCACATAGGCAAGGGCATGCGCCAACAGGCCACAGCCAATGGTCAGCAACCCGTCACGCTGATTGAACTGGCCGACCAGAATCAAACAAAACGCCATTATCGTCGCCACCAGGGCAACGCAGGCAAACAGCGTGGGGGTATGGGCGATCATGGCGTCTCACCGAGCGCTGGCAGGAAGTGTGTTGCTCGCCAGTTTAGTTGAACGGGCCAAACAGGGGTCACTGTCGAGAATGACAACGTCTGCCCTCCCCTGAATACCGCTTGCACGTTGCTAGAGCAGCGTTATTCGAGGTGACGTATCGCAGCCACCACCTGCGTCGTTGCGTCTTCGACCGTTCCTTCATTACGGCATAACACCCAACCGTTATCGGTAATCGCTTGCTCGAACGCCTGGGTACACGCGACCTGTTCTGCCAACTGATGGATTACCGTACTGCCCAGCCCACGCCGGCGTGCCGCTGCCCTCGCCCATGAAACGTCAGGCGTGGTCACAACCCCGACATGCAGGTCTGGCACTCGCACGTTTCGATCAATATTCAACCGTAGAATTTCCGCAAACGGGATCGTCCGGCGAAACGCCGCATCAGACGGGTACCAGCGATCGATCAAGACGATGCTGCCGGGTGGCTGTTTAGGGAGCACGTGCCGGGAAATCCAGGCACGGCTATCGGCCAATCGCTCACACACCTCCCACTCCAACGCCCGGCTGGGGTTTCTGACGAGTTGGTTAACCAGGGCCATTGTTTCAGCCCGATGGGGATCACTTTTTTTCTCGCACAGCCGGATCACTGTTTTGTTGTCTGCCCTCAGGACTTTCGTCACGGCTTCCAACAACGTGGTTTTGCCGGTTCCCTTGGGCCCATCCAGAGAAATAAACAGCGGACGATTCACTCTTCAATTAACGATTGATATAGGCATGGAGGGACTCTATCTGAATTGCTGGCCAAGGGTTCTCAAAACTCAGGGCTGAACGGCGCCGAGCCAGGGATCGGCTCGCGGCTGAATGCCTCGACTTCCTGTATCAGCCCCTTGGCAGCCATCATCACCAGGTCACGGCCTTTGTCCGGTGTGGCCTGCGCCGGGTCTGACCCCATGCGGCCGTCGAGGTGGCGTGCACGGAAGTCGAACGCTTCGCGGATCGGCCCCCACGGCGCGATTTGTGGTGAGTACGCGGCGGTTTTGATCGAGTCCGGGTAGGCCCATTGGGTGACGGCGATTTCGGACGGCGTGGCATGAATGCCATGCCCGGTCGGGAACTGTTCCCTGGCCAGATCACCAACGCCCTCAAGGTCCCACCAGTTGCAGAGTTTCAGCGCAAACCCTGCCGGGCGCCGGGCAAAGCTGGCTTCGGCGTACAGCTCGGAAAAGGCCGCTTCAATCGAGGCCACGTTGCCGCCGTGACCGTTGAGAAACAGGATTTTTTCAAAACCGTGGGCCGCTAGGGAATGCACCCAGTCGCCAATCGCGGCAATGAACGTGGACGGGCGCAACGAAATCGTGCCGGGAAAGCCGATGTGGTGCTGTGCCATACCGATGTTGAAGGTCGGTGCGATCAGGATGTCAGCGGTTTGTTGTGCCTGGTTGGCGATGATTTCCGGGCACATCCAGTCGGTGCCCAGCAACCCGGTGGGACCGTGCTGCTCGTTGGAGCCGATGGGGATCACGATGGTGCGGCTGCGTTCGAGAAATTTGCCGATCTCGGCCCAGGTCGATAGGTATAAAAGCATGGTGGGTTCCTCGTTGATGTGACGTACAGGGGTTGATCAGCTCGCGCTGTATTCGGCAGCCGAGCTATGACGGGGTCGGGGCTTCGTTGACAGGATCACGAAGGCCGCGCACAGGAATACGCAGCCCACGGCAACGACGCCCGTGTTCAAACTGCCGGTTGCGGTTTTTGCCCAGCCGATCATGGCGGGCCCCCAGAAACCACCGGACAGCCCGATGGTGTTGATCAAGGCAATACCGCCTGCGGCAGCGTCGCCTTTGATGTGCTCTGACGGCATGGCCCACAACACGGTGTACGCCATGAACATCATGCTGATGGACAGGGTCAGCAGCGCCAGTGACAGCATCAGGTTGCCGCCTGCCAACGGATACACCATCAATACAACGGCGCCGACGGATGCCGGCACCGCGCAGTGATAACGCCGCTCGCCGAGCCTGTCGGAGCGGCGCCCGATCCAGTACATGCCCAGCGCCGCCCCTATATAAGGAATGGCCGCGTACCAGCCCAGTTGCCGGGTATCGTTGATGCCCAGCGACCGGATGATCGCTGGCAGCCAGAAGCTCATGGCATAGATCGAAAAAATGATGCAGAAATACGCCGCCGCCAGCACATACACCTTCGGATCGCGCAACACCGCCCTGAACGAATGACTGCGGGTGGACGCCGTTCCCAGTTCCGCTTCCAGCAATGCTTTGTCTGCCGCACTCAGCCAGGTTGCATCGCCCGGCCGGTCCGCAAGCATGAAATACATAAGCCCGCCCAGGAATACACAGGGCAGCCCTTCAATCAAAAACATCCACTGCCACCCCGCCATGCCGCCGACGCCTGAGAGCGTGGTGATCAGCCAGGCAGACAACGGGCCGCCGAGGATTCCGCCGACCGGGCCTGCGATAAACACGATGGCAATAGCCCGGGCCATGCGGTTGGGGCCGTACCAGCGGGACAGGTAATAGATCAACCCCGGCGCGAACCCGGCTTCGAACACGCCCAGTAGAAAACGCATGGCGTAAAACGTCGGAACGTCACGCACAAACAACATGCAGGCTGAGGTGATTCCCCACAGCACCAGGATGCGGCTGAAGGTCTTGCGTGCACCGATGCGCGGCAGCATCAGGGTGCTGGGCAGCTCGAACAGCACATAGCCGATAAAGAAAATGCCTGCGCCTGCGCCATAGGCGGCGTCGGACAACCCCAGGTCACTTTGCATTTGCAGCTTGGCAAAACCGACGTTGATCCGGTCCAGGTACGCAAAGACGTAGCCGATGAACAACAACGGCAGCAGCCGCCAGTTAAGTGTGTGGTACAGGGCCGCGATCGCCTCTTTTCCTGCCGGCACCCTTGAGGTTGGCATAGGAGTCTCCCGTTATTTTTGTTGGCTTACGATTGCCAGCAAAGGGTGCGCCGGCTCATTATTACCAGCAAGAGCAACTAAGTTCACCCTGTGTTGCTCTGTGAGCAACGCCACCCAAAGGAGGTCAATCGGCATGCGCGAAATCAATCAACAACGCCTACGCTACTTTCACGAGGTGCTGGTGCACGGCTCGATTCGCGGCGCAGCCGATAGCATCAACACCTCGCCTTCGGTGATTACCCGCCAGATCAAGCTGCTGGAAGAGGAACTGGGGGCCAAGCTGTTCGAGCGCCAGGCCCGAGGGGTGCAGCCCACCGAGGCGGCGGCGCATTTGCTGGAGTTCTGGCGCGGCTACCGCTCACACCAGGAGAAACTCGAAGACCAGTTGCAAGCGATCAAGGGCCTGCAGCAGGGCCAGGTGCGGGTGGTGATCAGCGAGGGTTACGTCGACGCACTGGTCGATCATGTGCTGGCGCCGTTTTGCAAGCAGTACCCCAGGCTGGATGTGCGACTGGACATCCTGCCGGTCGTGGATGTGCTCAATGAAGTCGCCGAAAACCGTGCGCATATCGGATTGGCCTACAACCCCCCTCCCCATCCGCAGATCGACTATTGCGCCACCTCGTCACAGCCGGTGATGTTGCTGGTTCGCCCGGATCACCCTTTGGCAGCGCGCGGCACCACCGTGAGGGTCGAGGAGATTCTTGGCTGCCAATGGGTGCTGACGCCGACGACATTCGGGATAGGGCACGCGATCCAGATGCTCGAATATGCCGAGAAGATCGAAATCCGCCCGACAGTGGTCAGCAACTCGCTGGCTGCCCTCAAACGATTGGTCGCCAGCGGCGAGTTTGCGTCATTGGTCGGGGAGTTCGCGGCCTATCGGGAGATCGAACAAGGCCACCTCGCAGCGATCATGGTCGACCATCCCTTATTGCTTGGGGTGGAGGCAAAACTGCTGGTGAAATCGGGGCGCCCGCTGGCCGCGCCGGCGCAGGAACTGCTGCGCTGGATGCGCGAGCGCCTTCCGATGTTTAAACCGGATTCAGCGGAGTTTCGGGGTGATGTTGCTGGCTGACATCGGTGGTCACTGCGGCGCCGGATGTTGATCCAAACCGCGGAATCGCCAACCCCAGACTCTCCCGCAACGTCGTCCCCTCATACGCCGTGCGGTACACGCCACGGGCCTGCAACAACGGGATGACCTCCTGGGTAAACCGCTTGAACTGCTGCGGATGCCCGATGTAGATGTTGAACCCATCCACCGCCCGTGCTTCAAACCAATCCGCCATCTTCTGCGCCACCGTATCCGCCGATCCCACAAACGCCCCCGGTCGCAACTGCCGACCAAACTCCACCGCCTGGCGCAACGTAAACCCTTTCTCCCGTGCCTGATCAGCAATGCGTTTGGCATTGGTAAAAAAGCTGCTGCGTGCTGCCTCCAGACTCTCTTGCGGAAACGGCGCGTCAAGGTCGTACTGGGTGAAATCATGCCAGCCGAAATTGCGCCCGAACTCCTTCAACGCCAGCTCGAAACTGTGATCGGCCTGGTGATAGTGCTGTTCGATTTCACGGGCATGTTCGTCGGTATCGCCCACATAAATCTCGGCGCCGGGCATCACCAGTAGTTGCCCGGGATCACGGTCATGTCCCTCCGCCCTGCCCTTGATATCCCGGTAAAACGCCTGGCCCTGCTCGATGCTCGCGGCATGGGTGAAGATGACATCGGCGGTGGCGGCCCCCAGGTCGCGGCCTTGTTCCGAGTCGCCGGCCTGGAAGATCACCGGTTGGCCTTGGGGTGAGCGTTGGATATTCAGCGGGCCGACCACGGAGAAGTGCTCGCCCTTGTGATTCAGGCTGTGCAGTTTGCTCGGGTCGAGGAACTGGCCCGTGGCCCGGTCGCGCACGAATGCATCGTCCTCGTAGGAGTTCCACAGGCCCTGCACCACCTGGACGTGCTCGGCTGCCCGGCCGTAGCGGGTGTCGTAATCGTAATGTTCGTCGCGGCTGTAGTTGCCGGCGGTGCCGGCGTCTCCGCTGGTGACCACGTTCCAGCCGGCGCGGCCTTTGCTGATCAGGTCGAGTGAGGCCAGGCGTCGCGCGACGTTATACGGCGAGTTGTAGGAAGTCGTCAGCGTACCGACCAGGCCCAAATGGCGGGTGCTCACGGCAAGCGCCGACAACAACGTCAGCGGCTCCAGGCGATTCAAGTAGTGGGAGGGCGAGCCCGGGGTGATGAACTGGCTGTCGACAATGAACATCAGGTCGAACAGCGCCGCTTCGGCCTGACGCGCGATGTCGATGTACCAGTCGACATTGACGCTGGCGTCGGCCGGCAGTTGAGGGTCGAGCCATAGATTGTGGCGGCCAGGCCCGCCGCAGCCCATGGTCAAGGCGCCTAGTTTGAGCTGTCGTTTGGTCATGGCTAAGGTATTCCTTGGAGCGTTCAGGGCTGGGTTTTGGCGACGGCAGGCTGCAGCGACGCGGCGAAGGAGTCATCGAACAACGTGGCAGCCGGGTAGGACTTGACCAGCCCCTGGCTGGCGAAAAAGTCCACGGTCTTTTGCGCTTCTACCGGCGATTGGGCTGTCACAGGTTCGACCGTGGTACGCGCACGGGCGAACCAGGCGCGGGCAATGTCGGCGTCGGCGCGGGTGCGTTTGGCCCAGGCATCGGCATACGCGTCGGCGTTGGCCGGGCTTTGGCGCGTCCAGTCACGGGCTTTTTTCAGGCGTTGGAGAAAATCGCTGATTTGCGCTCGCTTGGTGTCGACGGCCTTGGTGCTGGCGGCCACGAAGCTCTGGGCCGGGATCAACCCGTCGGCGGTCGCCAGCACCCGCGCACCCTGGCGTTCCTGTTGGGTGACGTAGGGTTCCCAGGTGGCGATGACGTCAACGGAGCCGCCTTCCAGCGCGTGGGAAGCGTCCAGCGCGCTGAGATAACGCAGTTCCAATGAGTCTTTTGGCACGCCGGCTTTATCCAGTGCAGTCAGCAGCAATTGCTGGCTCCAGGAGCCTTTCCAGATGGCCGCGCGCTTGCCTTTGAGGTCTGCAAGGCTGTGGATCGATGAGTCCTTTTTCACCAGGATGGCCACGCCTTCGAGATTTTGCCGGCTGATGGCAATCACCTTGATCGGCGCGCCCAGTGCGCCCAGGAACAGCACGGGCGCATCACCGAGCAAGCCGAGGTCCAGGCTGTTGGTGTTGAGCGCTTCGGCGACCGGTGAGCCGGCGGTGAATTGCTTCCATTCAAGGGTATAGGGCAGGTCGTCCAGCACCCCCGCCGCTTCCATCACGGCCTGGGCGTTGTAGCTTTGGTCTCCGACCACCAGCGTTTGCGCGTTCGCGGTCAGGCACAGCAAGGTAGCGGCCAACCCGGCCGCCAGTTTTGTCAGATAACGCACGTTCGCTCCAGATGCCCTCTCAGGCATTTCAAGTCGATCCGCGCGTGCGGTCTCGGCAGTGTTCGTAGGGACAGCAACCATGAGGTGCTAATGGCTGCATGTAAAATACTTATATTGCATAACCTAATTCAATATTAATGCGCATGACGCATTTTCATTAAGGGTCGGCACGTACTGACATTGCGTACCGGCCGGCACCACCTACACTGATTTGAATTCGGCTACTCGCGAGCCATTTTTCGGCGGCCCTAACCGATGCGCCCGCATTCATCGCTCAACCAATAAAGCAGTCAACCTACTGATTAATCAGAGTAAATATGAAAGAGCAGCCTCGGCAGCTTGCATCGGGACCGCAACAAGTGGCGCACCCCCGCGCCCTTTTTCGACCACCACACCTTCTGGCTCCGTTGAGCCTGCTGTGCATTGCCCTCGCGGGCTGCACCGTCGGGCCCGATTTCGCGCGCCCCGAGGTGCCCGCTAACGCTGATTACTCACGTGAAAAGCTAACCGCTACCACCAAGGCCGACATCGACGCCGGCGGCGCGGCGCAGCGGCTGATCGCCGGGATGGATATTCCCGGGCAATGGTGGACGTTGTTCCGTTCGCCAGCCCTCAACGCCCTGGTGGAAGAAGCCTTGCGCGCCAACCCGGATGTCACCGCCGCTCAAGCTGCGTTGCGCCAGGCCAACGAGTTGGTCTATGCCGACCAGGCGTCGTTGTTCCCTTCCGTCAGCGGCAATGTGCAGAAAGCCCGCGAGAAGGTATCGGGGGTGACCTCGGGCTTGCCGGAGTCGCCGATTCTCACGGTGAGTTCGGCGTCGTTGAGCGTGTCCTATGCCCCGGATGTGTTCGGCGGTACGCGCCGGCAAATCGAATCCACCACGGCGCAAGCCGAGTACGAACGCTTCCAGCTGGAGGCGACCTACCTCACGTTGACCTCCAATGTGGTGAATACCGCGGTCAGCCTGGCGTCGATACGTGATCAAATCGCCTCAACCGAGGCAATCATCCGGCTACAGGGCGACCAGCTCGACGTGCTGCAGTCGCAGCGGCGGCTGGGTGCCATCGGTGATAGGGACGTCCTGACGCAGCAGACCGCACTGGCGCAAACCCGTGCCAGCTTGCCGCCCCTGCAAAAGCAATTGGCGCAGACCCGCAACCAGTTGATGGCCTATCTCGGCCGGTTTCCCAATCAGGACCGGGACGAGCGCTTCAACCTGGCCTCCCTGCACTTGCCGGAAGAGCTGCCGGTCAGCCTGCCCTCGGCCATCGTGGGCCAACGGCCGGACGTGCGTTCTGCCCAGGCGCAATTGCACCAGGCCAGCGCCAACATAGGCGTGGCCGTGGCCAATCAGTTGCCGCAGTTCAGCATTACCGGGTCGGTGGGTTCCACGGTGGCCAGCGGCACCAAGCTGTTTTCGGCGGGCAGCGGTGTGTGGAGCCTGGCTGGGTCGATCACCCAGCCGATCTTTGATGCCGGCGCGCTCGAACATCGCAAACGCGCGGCCGTGGCGGCCTACGACGAGTCGGCGGCGCGTTATCGTGGCACCGTGATTGGCGCATTCCAGGACGTGGCCAACGCGCTGCGGGCGCTGGAAGCCGATGCCGATGCGCTCAACCAGCAGGTGGTGGCCGAGCGCTCCGCGCAAGCCAACCTGGACCTGGTGCAGGCACAGTTCAAGCTCGGTGCCGTGGCGTACATCAACCTGCTCACCGCCCAACAGACCTACCAGAACACCGTGCTTGCGCGGGTCAAGGCACAGGCCTCCCGCTACAGCGACACCACTGCGCTGTTCCAGGCACTGGGGGGCGGTTGGTGGAACCGAACGGATGTGGACCCTGCCACCAAGGGCCACCCGGATCGCTTCGGCCTGCCGTCGTGGAACGAGATCATGCCGGCCAACAACAAGGCAGCGCCTGCCGATTCGGCACGGTTCGACTGAACTGAACTCTTGATACAGCGAGAACACCCATGGCTGACGTCATTACTGCCTCTCCCCTGCCACCCGAGCCCGGCGCACCGCGCAAGCGTCGACTGTGGCGGCCGATGCTCGTCATGATCGTGGTGGTGCTGGTGATTGTGGCGATCATTGCCGGGGTGAAGTTCGTGCAGATTTCGGCGCTGATCGCCCAGTCCAAGATGCCCCTGCCCGCCTCCGTGGTCACGGCCATGAAGGTGCCCTTCAGCGATTGGCAGCCGAATGTCACCGCCGTGGGCTCCATGAAGGCGGTCAGAGGGGTGGATGTGACCACCGAGGTGGGCGGCATCGTACGCACCCTCGGCTTCACGCCCGGGCAAGAGGTGGCGGCCCAGGCGCTGCTGGTGCAGTTGAATGCCGACTCGGACATCGCGCAGTTGCATTCCCTTGAGGCCACCGCCGACCTGGCCGTGATCGTCCTCAAGCGTGACAAGGCCCAACTGGCGGTCAACGCCATCTCCCAGGCCCAAGTGGACACCGACACCGCCGACCTGAAAGCCAAGCTCGCCGCCGCCGAGCAACAGCGCGCGCTGGTGGCGAAAAAAACCATACGCGCACCGTTTGCCGGGCGCATCGGGATCACCAGCGTCAACCCCGGCCAGTACCTCAACCCCGGCGACAAGATCGCCACCCTGCAAACCTTCGACCCTATCTACATCGACTTCACGGTGCCGCAGACCCAACTGGAGGCCATCGCCATTGGCCAAGGGGTTTCGGTGACGGCCGACGGCCTGTCCAATCAAACCTTCACCGGCAAGGTCAGCACCATCGACACCCAGTTCGACTCGACCACCCGCAACGTCACTGTGGAAGCCACCGTCGACAACCCCAAGCAAAGCCTGGTGCCCGGGATGTTTGCCCGCGCCGTGGTCACCTCAGGAGCGACCCAGCGCTACCTTACCGTTCCGCAGACGTCGGTCACCTACAACCCTTACGGCACCACGGTATTCATCGCCACCTCAAGCAAGAACGACAAGGGTGAGGAAGTGCTGACGGCGCAACAGACCTTCATCAAGACCGGGCCAACCCGGGGCGACCAGGTGGCCATCCTGTCGGGCGTGAAGGAAGGCGATCTGTTGATCACCAGCGGCCAGATGAAGCTCAAGAATGGCTCGYCGGTGAAGGTCGATAACAGCGCCGCGCCGCTGAACGATCCCGCGCCGACTCCCCAAGAACACTAAAGGTGTCCCATGAAGCTTACCGATACCTTTATTCAGCGACCGGTCTGGGCGATTGTCGTCTCGCTGTTCATCCTGATCCTGGGGCTGCGTTCGATCTTCGAACTGCCGGTGAACCAATGGCCTCGCACCGAAAATACCGTGGTCACCATCACCACGGCCTACTACGGTGCGGACGCATCGACGGTGGCCGGCTTTATCACCCAGCCGCTTGAATCGGCCATCGCCCAGGCCCAGGGTATCGACTACCTGTCCTCGACGAGCATCACCGGCGTCTCGACCATTACCGCGACGTTGCGGCTGAACTACGAGGCCAGCAAGGCACTCACCGAGATCAATACCCAGGTCAACTCGGTCAAGAACCAATTGCCGGCCCAGTCCCAGGAACCGGTGCTGACGGTGGCGGTCGGGCAGACCACGGATGCCATGTACCTGGGCTTCTACAGCGACACCCTGCCCACCAACAACATCACCGATTACCTGGTGCGGGTGGTCAAGCCCAAGCTGGATTCGATCCAGGGCGTGCAAACCGCCGAGATCCTCGGCGGGCGCCAGTTCGCCCTGCGGGCCTGGATGGACCCCAACAAGCTGGCGGCGCATAACGTGACCGCCCAGGACGTGTCCACCGCCCTGGCCAACAACAACTACCTGTCTGCCGTCGGTTCCACCCGCGGGCAAACGGTGACGGTCGACCTGACCGCCGGGACCGACTTGCACACGGTGGATGAATTCAAGCGGCTGGTGATCAAGCAGAAAGGCGATGCCCTGGTGTACCTGGAGGATGTGGCCACCGTCACCCTCGGCGCCGAAAGCTACGACAGCAGCGTGGCGTTTTCCGGCAAGCGTTCGGTGTTCATCGGGATCAAGACGGCCCCCAATGCGAACATCCTGACGGTCGCCGACAGCGTGCGCGAAGCCTTCCCCGAGCTGCAGTCCCAACTGCCCACCGGGGTGCGCGGCGAGATCGTGTATGACTCCACGGCGTTCATCAATACGTCGATTTATGAGGTGGTGAAAACCCTGGTAGAGGCGATGATCATCGTGTCGGTGGTGATCTACCTGTTCCTCGGCTCGTTCCGTGCAGTGATTGTGCCGCTGGTGGCGATCCCGCTGTCGCTGGTCGGTACGTTCTTCATCATGTACCTGCTGGGGTACTCGATTAACCTGCTGACCCTGCTCGCCCTGGTATTGGCGATCGGCCTGGTGGTGGACGACGCGATTATCGTGGTGGAAAACGTCGACCGGCATATCAAGGAAGAAGGTAAAGGCGTGCTGGAGGCGGCACTGGTCGCGGCGCGGGAACTGGGTGGCCCGATCATCGCGATGACCGTGGTGCTGATTGCCGCGTACGTGCCCATCGGGTTGCGCAGTGGGCTGACCGGTGCGCTGTTCAAGGAGTTCTGTTTTTCGCTGGCGGGTGCGGTGACCGTGTCGGCCGTGGTGGCGTTGACGCTGTCGCCGATGATGACCTCGCGGCTGTTCAAGTCCGGGCAGGAAGAAGGCCGCTTCGCGCGCAAGCTCGATCAGTATTTTGACTGGTTGCGGGGCCGTTACCACCGCGTACTCTCAGGCGGTTTGAACGTGTGGCCGGTGCTGGTGACGTTTGGTTTCTTGCTGTTCCTGCTGGTGGCCGCCAGCGGCATGACTGCCAAAAGCGAGCTGTCGCCCACCGAGGACCAGGGGCTGGTGTTCATGCAGATCAAAGGCCCACCGACTGCCTCGCCGCAGCAGATGGAGCGCATTGCCGACCAGGCGTTCCAGATCGCCAACAAAGAGCCTGAATACGCGCAGATGTTCCAGCTGACCGGGCTGCCCATCCTCAACCAGGGCTTGGGCGGCGTGCTGCTCAAAACCTGGGACGACCGCACGCGTTCCCAGGCCCAACTGATCCTGGAACTTCAGCAGAAATGGAACCAGGTACCGGGCGCCACCATCGCGGCCTTTCCGCTGCCGTCGCTGCCGGGCGCCCAAGGGTTGCCGGTGCAATTTGTGATCACCACCACCGACTCGGTGGAAAACCTCAATGAAGTCGCCCAGGCGGTGGTGGCCGAGGCACTGAAACAGCAGCTGTTCTACTTCTCCGACATGGACCTGAAACTCGACAAACCACAAGCCAAGCTGGTGGTCGACCGGGAAAAAATCGCCGCACTGGGCATGACCCAGGCTGACGTCGGCGCAGCGCTGTCCGCCGCGCTGGGTGGTAACTACGTGAACTACTTCTCCACCGCCGGGCGCTCGTACAAAGTCATTCCCCAGGTGCTGCAAGTCGACCGCCTCAACCCGGACCAGATCCTCGATTACTACATTCGCACGCCCTCGGGCGCAATGATCCAGGCGCGCACCGTGGCGCATATAGAGACCTCGACCCAGCCGGAATCGATCAACCACTTCCAGCAACTCAACTCGGCCACCTTGTCAGGGGTCAGTGGCGTGGCCCAGGGCGAACTGCTGGCGAAACTGAACACGATCCTGACCAACATAGCGCCTTCGGGCTACACCTCGGACTTCTCTGGCGAGTCGCGCCAGTTCATGCAGGAATCCGGCGGGTTCTTCGGGTTGTTGATGTTCTCGATCCTGATCGTCTACCTGGCCCTCGCCTTCCAGTTCGAGAGCTTCCGCGACCCGGTGGTGATCCTGTTCTCGGTGCCCCCTGCTCTCTTTGGCACGCTGGCCTTTATCACCATGGGGTTTGCGTCCATCAACGTGTACACCCAGGTGGGCCTGGTGACGTTGCTGGGGTTGATCACCAAGCACGGGATCCTGATCGTGCAGTTTGCCAACGAGCTGCAGCGCGCCGGTCACAGCAAGCGTGAAGCGATAGAGGAAGCGGCCGGCGTACGTCTGCGGCCGATCCTGATGACCACCGCGGCGATGGTGCTGGGGGTGGTGCCGCTGGTGTGGGCGTCTGGCGCCGGGGCTGCGGGGCGGCATGACATGGGCCTGGTGATCTTCGCCGGGTTGTCGATTGGTACCGTGCTGACGCTGTTCATGGTGCCGGCGATGTATATGTTTATTGGTTCGACGCACCATCAGGAGGTTGAGCGGCCGGTCGCTGGCGAGCTTGAAGAAGCACCCGTCGGGCGCGGCTAGGCCTTTGTGCAACGTAACCCCTGTCTAAATCCGGGGTCTGTTTTTCGAGACCCCGCGCCTTCTGAACCGCGATGCCCTTGCACGCATCCACCGCTACATCTGTCATTCGACTGCAATACAACCCTGCCTAAGATCCGCCCAAGGATCTCCACCATCGGCCTTTGAGGTTTACCCCGGGCCGATTTTCAAGGTCAGTTATCTACGCGCGTAGATAGCTGTAGAAGCAGAACAAACACACCCAATGGTCATGTCCGGGCCTTCCTTGGATCAGGAGTTTTTTGATGTCGACAGTTGCAAGTGCTGCTCAACCCGATGCGCCTATCGCATGGGGCGCAGCGGATGAAAGCTTGATAACCCCGCAAGGACGCCGGGAGTTGTATCGCGCCACCCTCGCCTGTTGGCTGGGCACGGCAATGGAGTACGCAGACTTCGCCCTGTATGGCCTGGCGGCGGGCCTTATCTTCGGCGATGTGTTTTTCCCCAATGTGTCGCCTGCCATGGCGTTGCTTTCCACCTTCGCGACCTGGTCGGTGGGTTTTGTGGCGCGGCCGATCGGTGCGCTGTTCTTCGGGTGGCTGGGTGATCGTAAAGGCCGCAAGGTGGTCATGGTCTCGACCGTCGTGTTGATGGGTGCTTCCACCACGTTGATCGGCTTGATCCCCAGCTATGCATCGATCGGTATCTGGGCGCCGGCATGCCTGGTACTGCTGCGCTTTACCCAGGGCTTTGGTGCAGGCGCCGAATTGGCCGCAGGCACGGTGATGCTGGGCGAGTTCGCGCCCGCCAGACAACGAGGCCTGGTGTCTTCGGTGATTGCCCTGGGCTCCAACAGTGGGACCTTGCTGGCTTCATTGGTGTGGCTGGCCGTGGTGCAAATGGATCAACAGCAACTGCAGGACTGGGGATGGCGCATTCCGTTCCTGTGCAGTTCGCTGATTGCCCTGGCCGCCCTGTGGCTGCGGCGCAACCTGCGGGAAACGCCGGTGTTCGAACTTCGAAAGGCCCAATTGCAAGCGCAGCGCGATACCGCCCTCACTGCCCCTGCGCAGCCGGTTGGTTTCTGGAAAGGCAGCCGGGCATTTCTGACCATGGTCGGCTTGCGCATTGGCGAGAACGGCCCGTCTTACCTGGCCCAGGGGTTTATCGTCGGCTATGTGGTGAAGGTGCTTGCGGTGGACAAATCTGTCGCGACCCAGTCCGTGTTGATCGCGTCGATCCTCGGCTTTTTGATCATCCCCTTGGCAGGCTGGCTGTCTGACCGGTTCGGTCGACGCATCGTGTACCGCTGTTTCTGCCTGCTGCTGATGCTCTACGCCTTCCCGGCGTTCATGCTGCTGGATTCCCGCGACCCGGCCATTGTGATGACCACCAACGTGGTCGGCATGGGCCTCGCTTCCCTCGGTATTTTCGGCGTACAGGCGGCCTGGAGCGTTGAGATATTCGGCGTAAAAAACCGCTACACCAAACTCGCCCTGGCCAAGGAACTGGGCTCGATCCTCTCCGGCGGTACCGCGCCTCTGGTGGCTGCCGCGCTGCTGACCTGGACCGGCCACTGGTGGGCGATTGCCGGGTACTTTGTCGCCATGGCCGGGATCGGTTTCGTGACGACCTTTGTCGCCCCGGAAACCCGTGGGCGCGACCTCAACGCGCTGGAAGATGCTATCTAGTTTCATCCCCCTGAAAAACCACTGACGCCTCGCAGAAAGGCGCAAACCCGCACGACGGTTCAACCACCAGTCGGGCGAAGCCATGCCTGTAAATCGGCAATCCATAGGAGCATTGACATGAAACGGTCCACCCTCGCACTGGCAGTGACTACCAGTATCCTTGCGCAACAAGCACTGGCCGCAGGCTTTATCGACGACAGCACGGCGTCGGTCAACGCGCGCACTTTTTACCTTCGCAGTGATAACCCGAACACCCCGGGCGTCGATCAGAACGAACTGACCCAGGGTTTCAAACTCGACTATCTCTCCGGGTTTACCCAAGGCACGGTCGGCTTCGGTCTCGACGTTCAAGCCATGCAGGCATTCAACCTTTCCGGTGGTACCCAACACCCGAGCGCCAGCACCTCGAACTCACTCGCACCGGTCGATTCGGACGGCACGCCGGTGGACAGCTGGAGCCGCCTCGGGGCCAACGCCAAGCTTCGCGTGTCCAAGACCGAGTTCCACGCCGGCAGCGCGCTGCAGCCTAACTTGCCGATCCTGGTAGCCAACGACGGCCGGTTGCTGCCGCAAACCTTTGAAGGCGTGACGGTAACGTCCAAAGACATCGATAACCTGACGATCAATGCCGGGCAACTCAACCGCTCCACGGGGCGTGCGTCGTCCAACTCCACAGGGTTGGCCATTGCCGGTGGCACCCAGGACAGCAACTCATTCACCTATGCCGGCGCCGACTGGAAAATCACCCCCACCACCACCCTGCAGTACTACCGCGCCGACCTGAAGGACTATTACACCCAGGATTTCCTTGGCCTGTTGAACACCACGCCGCTGGGTGAAAACTCCCGCTTTAAAACCGACCTGCGCTACTTCAACAGCAAATCCCAGGGTAAAAACGGCACCACCGGCTACCTCTTCAACAACAACGGCGGCTACGCCAGCGAGCCGGGCAAAGTGGATAACACCACCTGGAGTGCGGCGTTCACCTACTACCTGGGCGGCAACGCGTTCATGCTCGGCCGCCAGCAGGTGTCTGACTCCGGCGGCACCGTGTACTTGAACCAGGGCAACGTAGTGGGCGGCGCCGGCAACAGCGAAGGCAACGGCGGCGCCAGCGTGTACCTGATTACCGACGTGATGGATAACTCGTTCATCCGTGCAGGCGAAAACACCAACTTTGCCCAGTACTCCTACGATTTCGCCGCGCTGGGCGTTCCCGGTCTCTCGGCCTCGGCGCTGTACCTGCATGGCGACAACATCCGCTCGGTCGACGGCGCCAGCCGCTACTCGGAGTGGGAACGTGACATGCGCATCGACTACGTGGTGCAGAGCGGTCCGTTGAAAGGGTTTGGCACCTCGTTGCGCGAAGGCAGTTTCCGCAGCGGCATTCCCAACGTGGGTGCGGTGGACCAGGCGCGTGTGATCTTCAGCTACACCTACGCGATCTTCTGACCCCGAAGGGGCTGCGGGTGTCTAAGCGAAGCCGTACACAGGTCATCAAACTGAAATAAACCAGCAGTGATAATGCCGCCCATCTCAGCCCCTTCTCTTGCCGTAAACATCTACGCGGGTAGACCTGTTATCGGGTACCGCCCCGCGTGTCCATCGACTCACAGGAAATGGCAGGTCGCTTTGACAAAACAGTATCCCACCCGGGCCACACGCGATGATGTGGCCCGCGAAGCAGGAACCTCGGTCGCGGTCGTCAGCTATGTGATCAACGACGGCCCAAGGCCCGTCGCCAAGGCGACGCGCCAGCGTGTCCTGGATGCCATAAAATACACCGGTTACCGGCCCAATGGCGTCGCCCAGGCGCTGGCCTCGGGCAAAACCCGCACCTATGGGCTGGTTGTGCCGAATATCTCGAATACCTTCATCGCCTCTTTCGCCCATGCACTGCAACAGGAAGCATTGGACAACGGCCTGGTCATCCTGCTGGGCGACTCCGGTGACTGCCGCAAGCGTGAGCTGAACCTGATCAACAACCTCCTGAGCCAGCGGGTGGATGGCCTGTTCTACACCAGCGTCGACCGCCACCCGCATATCGAGCTGATCCAGGCCAGCGGCACGCCTTTTGTGATGCTCGACCGGGTCAACCCCAGCCTGGCCGTCAATATGCTGCGGGTCGACGAGCGCGGCGCTGCACGTCAAGTCACCGCGCATTTGCTGAGCCATGGTTACCGCGAGGTAGGCATCATTTGTGGCCCCCTGGAAATGCTCAACGCCCAGGACCGCTTGAACGGCTGGCGTGACGCGCTGGCGGACTCCGGCATTGAAGAACGCGCCGAATGGATATTGCCCGCCAGCTACACACGACAAGGCGGGTATGACGCGACGCAGCGCATGTTGGCCGACGGCCCCCCGGCCCGCGCGCTGTTTTGCTCCAACGAAGCGCAAGCCATCGGCTGTATTCGGGCCCTGTCGGAACACGGCATAAAAGTCCCCGAACAGGTAGCCCTGGTGTGCTTTAACGGTACCGAGGAGTCGGCGTTTTATGCCCCGTCACTGACCACCGTGTGCCAGCCCGTGCGCGAGATGGCCAAAGCCGCCATTGCCATGCTGCTGGCCTGGAATGGCGAGGTGAAGCTGCAAGAGTTTTCTCACCGTCTGGTGATTGGTGAGTCCTGCGGATGCGGCGCTGTGCAAACACCGCGAGTCTAAAAAAAGAAGGTGAAATGAAACGTTTAATTATTGATTGCGATCCCGGAAACGGGATTGCAGGCGCCAATGTTGACGACGGTCTGGCATTGGCGCTGGCACTGGCTGCACCCGAACTGTCGCTTGAACTGGTCACCACGGTGGCAGGCAACACCCCCAGCGCCGTGGGTTACAACGTCGCCAAAGACCTGATGGCCCGAACCGGCCGCTCGCTACCCGTGGTCAGGGGCAGCACCCAGGCACTGCAGGAACCTGGCGGGCCCTGGCGCGATGCGCTGGACAACACCGTCCATAAACGCCAGCTCGCGCATTTATGGAATGGCGTGCGCCCTCCCCTTGATTTCGAGGCCCCGGCCCAGGAAGCGGCCGACGCCATAGGCCAGTTGATTTGCGCGAACCCCGGGGAAATTACCCTGGTGGCGATCGGGCCGCTGACCAACGTGGCGCTGGCGATTGAACGCTACCCGGACATGATCAAGGCGGTCAGGCAAATCGTGATCATGGGCGGTGTTTTCGCCCTGGATGACTTCATCAAGGACACCAACTTCGGCTTCGATCCGGAAGCGGCGGACCGTGTCCTCGGTTGTGGCGCGAATATCACCCTGGTGCCCCTGGACGTCACCACGCAAACCCTGATGACGCACCACGACCTGGACCGTATCCAGCAACTCGATACGCCCCTCGCCCGTTTTATCTGCGAGACGTTCAGGCCCTGGATCGACTATTCAATGGCCACCCGCAGCCTGGCCGGTTGCTGGGTCCATGACGCCCTGGTGATTGCCTGGTTGCTGGATCCGCGCGTCGCCACCGCCACGCAGTACTACACGGAAGTAGAACTGCGCGCCGGCCGTACGCGGGGCAAAACCTGGCGCTATAAGCAGCCACTGCGGCTGGACGTTGGCATCACACCGCCTACTACTGGCCTGGTGGACGTATTGCAGACCGTGGACAACCGCTTGCTACTGGAAATCATCGAACGGTACTTGTCGATGCAGCCGCTCAAAGCATCGGTGAGCTACTGACCACCCGCAACGCCAAGCCTTCATATGCATCCAGCGTAATGGTGAAGTCCCCCTCGGGCGTCAAATCACCCTCTACCCGCTCATTGATGATGTCCACCACCGGCCCGGGCGCAATATCGGGCAGGTGCAGGGTTTCGGTGATGGGGGTGGAGCCGAAGTTCAGCGCGGTGATCTGGGTGCCTTTGCCCGCCGGCAATTCGTGGACCATGATCAACAGCCCCGGGTGCTGCACGTCCGGCACCAGGATCTGGCGACTGGCGGCGATGTCGTAGGCACGGCGCACCGCGAGGATTCTTTGCAGTTGGGAGGCAAACGAGTCCGGGTCGGTCAACTGGTGGGTCAGGCTGCCGTACAAGGTTTTAGGGCGCGGCATGTTCCCGGCGGACTGCGGCGCGTCCGGGTTCAGGTCTACCAGGTCGTAGGCGCCGCGGTGAATCCAGCGTGTGTCGCCATCCAGCATCAAATGGGCGACTTCCTCTGCCGGCAATGGCAGTGCGCCGACCAGGTCCCATCCGGAGAGTGCGAACACTCCCGGTTGCATCGCGTTGTACATCACCAGCAGCAGGTGAATCTGGCGGATCTGCTGGATATCTGCGGGGGTGATCGCCTCAAGGTCGCGAATCCCCAGCGCCGCCGTGATGATGCTGGCGGTGGTGCAGGACACCCCGTTGGTCACGAACTTCAGGTTATACGGCGCGTGCTCGCCCGCCAGGCGTTCGTACATCTGCTCGCGAATATGCTCGCGCAGGATGCCGCCGGGGAAGGTCTGCCCCTGGTACAGGTAGGTGTCATGGGCGTGCAGCGTCCAGAAGTGCACCAGCTCCAGGGTCAGTTCGTCATGGTTCTGCAAGGCATGGATCAGTGAGCCAGGGTCGATGCCGAGGGTATGCATCTCCCGCAGCATCAGGCGCAGGAACTCGGTGTCCCCCATCAACAGCGCGTGCTGGTACGCCGGGCGGGTGATGAAGTCATAGGACAGGTCGGCGCCGCCGTGGGACATGGCGGCAATGTCGTCCACCGTCAGGTTCAGCTCCTGGAAGCTGAAGCCGCCCGCCTTGCGAATCGCGCCGCCCAGCAATTGGTTGCCGGTGATGGACAGCGGATGGCTTTCAGACCAGGCGTTACCTTCAAGTTTGCGTTCCACGCCGAGGAATCCGTTGGCGTCCAGGCGCAGGATTTTCGCGCCCATCACGTCGATGGCGTGCAGTGCGTCGCCAATGATCATCTGCTGCGCGGCGAAGGTCGGGTCCAGCCAGTTCAGCGACGGTTGGCCTTCCTTGAAGTAATGCAAGTACACCCAGCGCCGGGGCTTGCCGTCCACGCCGATGACCACGTCGGTGGCGCTCCAGTCGGTTTCCTTGACCCCGGGCTCGAAGAAAATCACCCGCTGCAACTGGCCGACGATGTAGTGCTTGTCTCTGAGGGCGTCGACCTGCGTTGGGCTGAGGTTCTGTGCATCGCGGCCTTCGGTAATCTCGGGCAGCAATGGCCAGTCTTCCTCGCGGATTTCCACCATGTGGTAGAGCCCGGGGTAGTCTTCGTAGGCCATCTCGGCCAGGCGGAAGTCCGCGCCCTTGCCGGTGTGGGACGGAATCACGTCGTCAATGATCACCGCGTTATGCGCGGCGGCCATGCGGGCCAGGGATTGAAGCTGCGCTTCTGTACCCAGTTGCGGGTCGATGTCGAAACTGATGCGGTCAAAGTTGCCGTCAATGGTCGGCGTGTGCTCGGTGCCCGTCAGGCCGCCCGAGCGTTTCAGCGGGCCGTTATGAATGCCCTGGATGCCGATTTTCGACAGCGCGTGCCACAAGGTTTCATCACCCAGGGCCTCCAGTACGCTGCCGTTTTCGCGAGTAACGATAGACGCCGGGTACGCCGTGAACCACACCGACGACAGGGCTGAAGCATCACGGGGCCGCGTGTGTGCATAAGGCTGTTGCCACAGCCTGCCTTGCCCCGAGTAGAGTTTGGCCCGCTGTTTAGCGGCGTGCAGCATCGATTGTTCCACCAGCCAGGCCACATGATTCTTCTCGGCATCCGTCATAAATCGATCACCTGCGCTCATTAAGTATTCGATTCCGGCGCCTGCATTTGAGCTTGCATCGCCGCACCGTTGGTTATTGTATGAGGCCCTGAGCGGCCATTCGTTGCATTGGCCGTCACCCATCATCAAGACCGAGGGCTGCACGTGGACTACTTCGCAGCGTTAACCGCCTTTGTGGAAGCGGCCGAGGGGAATAACTTCTCCCGCGCCGCCGACCGGCTGGGCATCAAGGCGTCTACGGTTTCACGCTACGTGAAAGACCTGGAGCAGGACCTGGGCATCGCCCTGTTCAACCGCTCGACCCGCACGCTGCGCCTGACCGAGGGCGGCCAGACCTTCCTGATGTACGCACGCCGGGTGCTGGACGAACTGGAGCAGGCGAAGGCGGCCACCTCGGCGCTGAACGAACAGCCCCGTGGCGTGCTCAAGCTCAACCTGCCGCCCGCCTTTGCCCGCCACCATGTGCTGCCCACCTTGAACGCGTTCCTGGCCCGCCACCCGCAGATCAAGCTGGAGCTGGTGCTGGATGACCGCCACGTCAACCTGATCCACGCCGGTGCGGACCTGGCGATCCGGATTGGCACCCTAGCGGATTCCACGTTGAAGGCCCGCAAGATTTGCGATGAAAACTACCGGCTGGTGGCCAGCCCGGGGTTTTGCCGGGAGCACCCGGCACCGTGCAGACCTGCCGACCTGGCGGCACTGCCCGGGATTCTGGGGGCGGCTGAGATTGCTTTCGCCAACGGGCATGAAGTGTCGCCGCTGGTGCATAAAGACTGCCTCCGGATCAACGATCTGGACGCGCAGATGATCGCCGTACAGCAAGGCCTGGGGTTTGCCTTGCTGCCCGACTGGCTGGTGGCCGAGCGCATTGACGCCGGCGAGCTGGTGGTGTGGTTGCCTGAGTGGAGTATCCGGATCGCCGGCCGCGAATCGTCGGTGTGGTTCGTCTATCCACCCAAGCGCATCGTGTCTTCCAAGGTGCGGTGTTTCATCGACTTTATCGTCGAGCAACTCGGCGAAACACCGCACTGGAAGCGCGTCAGCTGAAGCGGATATCCAGCGAGCGCAGGTAGGTTTGCAGCCCGGCGTCCTGGATCGGAATCAGGAACGCCTCGGTGTCGGACTCGTTGAAATGGGCATGCCAGTAACCCGGCGGTGTGACAAACGCCAGCCCCGGCGACCAGTCGACCCGCACCGGGTTGCGGATTTGCCCGTCGGCGTCCAGCTCGGTGCCCACCAGCGAGTAGCAGCCCTTTGGGCAATCGATGATGAAATCCAGCGCAATCGACTGGTGCCGATGGGGTTTTTGAATCGACCCCGCCGGCAGGATCCCGTACATCGCCCACAGCACATGGGTCACGGTGCGGGTTTGCGGGAAATGCCGATTGCCCAGCAGGATGCTGATGCGGCTGCGGTCCTGGGCGCGGGGATCATCGGCGGCTTCACGCAGCTTGGCGTTGGCCAGCTCCGCCGGGTACAGCGTTGGCACGAAGCGGTCGGCACTGCGGGTCACGCCCAGATAACGCAGCAGTGGTTCGTCATGCACGTAGTACAGCCGCGCATCCTCTGTTGCGCTGAAGTGCGCCGGCTGCAGGCCCGGCAGCGCCAGGAAGCACCCCTTGGACCATTCGATCCGATGCTCACCCTGAACCACACTGCCCTGCCCCGCGATCACATAAAACACCTGTGAGGTGGCGTTGGGTTGCAGGTCCAGCGTGTCGCCGGCGTTCAAGCGAATGAAGTTCGCACACAACCCCGGGCCGGTGGCCGGGCCTTCGCAGCCCAGTGCCTCGCTGAGGTCCAGCGGCACAACCCGGGACGGGCCGCTGTCGTACAGCGAGGCCGGGAAGCTGTGGTAGGGAATGCGGGTGATCAGGTTGGCACTGATGGGGTTGGCGGCTTTGCTGTATTCGAAGTATTCGGCGTCGAGCAGGTGCAGCGGCTGGGTATCGGTCACGTCAGGCTTGGATTCACGGTTCATTATGATCACCAATCTACGGCTGGATTTCGCGACGCCTGGTGGGACGTTGCGGCGGTGAAAACACTATAGGCACTGCGCGACGGCGGATTAATCCCCCCTGCCGCACAGCAGTTGTGCGACAGGGGGCAGGAACGTTCCCTAGAAGTAGTACTTGGCCACCAGCTCGTACTCATCCTGCCCGGTGTAGTCGCCTTGTTTGTTCCTGGCCATATCGAACTTTCGCTCCAGGCCAATCGCCAGGGTGTCATGCAGGGTGATCAGGGCAAAACCGGCTACTGAATAGCCGCTGCGCCCCGAACTGTTTTTGTCCGAGAACAGGTTTACCCCGCCATACGCCTTGAAGAATCCCAGCTCGCCCATTTCTGGAAACGAATAGCTGCTATAGGACTCCAGCGCCTTTGCCTCGCGATAGCCACTGGAGGTGGGTGCCGACGCGTTCAGGTTGCGATACTCGCCATAGACCACGGCGTGGTACCAGGGCGCGTTGGTGTAAGTGACGCCGGACAACCAGCCTTCGACATTCGGGTGCCGGGTGTTGAGTTGGGCCTGGGCGTCCAGTGAACGCTCACTCATTTCGGTGTAACCGTAGGCCAGGCGCAGCGACCAATGCTCCGCCGGGCGCCAGACCGCGCCGACCTGATACAGGGCATCGCGGGAACTGTCGACAAACTTGCCGGCGCCCACACTGCTCGGGTTGACGGAATTGTGCACCGGGCCGGTGCCCAGGCCATACATGACGCCAAATTCGAAATCGTCGCTTCTGACCCGGTAGTACAGGGTTTTGTTCGGCCGTGAAAAGCCCAACAACTGGTTGCCGCCATAACCATTGAAGGTGCCCTGGCCTTTGGTGCCATAACCCAGGTACCAGTCAGTGATCGAGCCGACCATGTCGAAAGTCAGGGACTTTTGCTGCCCATAACTGAGTTGGCCCCAGCGCGCATTGCGCACGAATACATACTGGAAACGCTTGGTCTGGGCGGCGGTGCCGTCATAGTAGAACGGGTCGTAGGCCCACTCCTGACGCATGCCCACGGCCCACTGCGTGTTGAGCTGGTGGGTGTAGATCATGTTGATACGGTGGCCAATGCTGCCGGTGTGACGGCCCTGGATGTAAACCTTGTCGTTGGAGGCGAAAATGCCCTGGGCATGCAGCTCCAGGCGATCACTGTCGGTTTTGATCAGGTCAATGGCCATGGCCGGTTGGGCACTGCCCAGGGCCAAAAGACCCGCCAGGATAAAACGATGACGCACGCAAAAGCCTTGTCCAACACGACGAACAGGGGAAATCATGGATGAGTGCTCCCGCTGCGCCACCAGGCAATGGCGCAGACGTTCAAGAGGTAGGTGACGCTAAAGCCTGGATATTTTTATTTTTATGGGGTGTAACGGTCAGAACGAGACGGCTTGGCTGGCCCTCACGTTGTCCGACGCACTGGCCAGTTTCAGGGTGCGCTGGCCTCGTGGCAGCGCCCAGGATTGAGTCTTCACGGCCCAATACTGAAGCTTGCGCAGCGGCACTATGATGGACACGTCGCGTGTCTCCCCGGCCTTGAGGCTGACGCGATCAAACCCGACCAATGTCTGCGGCGCGAACTCGGCGCCCTCGACCGCCCGTTGCGGTGCACTCAGGTACAGCTGCGGCACTTCATCGCCGGCAACGTGGCCACTGTTGGTCAGCGTGAAGTCGACCTTCAGGTCGCCGTTGCCCAGGCGCCGGGTTTGCAATCCGCTGTAATCGAAGCGGCTATAGGACAGCCCGTAGCCAAACGCGAACAGCGGTGTCTTGTGCTGTGCTTCAAACCAGCGGTAGCCGATATTGACGCCCTCGGTGTAGCTGACCACGCCATCCAGTTGCTGGCCGCGCTCGGGGTGCTGCGGGTCAGTGGCCGGGTAGTCCTGCAGGCTGCGGGCCCACGTAAACGGCAAGCGGCCTGCGGGGTTGCTGCGCCCGGTGAGGATATTCGCGGTCGCCGGGCCGCCTTCATCGCCGGTCCACCACATCTGCACCAGGCCCTTGACCTTGCCCAGCCAGGGCATGGCCACCGGTGTGCTGGTGTTGAGCACCACCACGACGTTGGGATTGATCGCGGCGACTTCTTCGATCAGCTTGTCCTGGTCTCCCGGCAAGCCAAACTGCGGGTCGGTGCGCGCCCAGGCGAAAAACACCACCTTCTTCGCACTGCGCGCCGCCGCGAGTGCCTGGGCCCGGTTGGCTTCGCGCATGGCCGGCGTGACCCACGCCAGGCGTACTTGAACCGGCGCACCTGAGGTGTCGTTGTAGGTGCTGACTTCGATCAAGTGCTCGCCACGACTGAGCTTGACCATGCGCCGCACGTTGTTGAGGCCGTCGGTGGTCGGCATCAAGGCGTCCTGCCCCGGATGCACCACGTCACCGTGCAGCGCATTTTTCAGCGAGCTGCTTTCGCCGATGATTTTCCCGTCGACTTTCAGCACTGCACCGGCACCGAGCATCTGCAGGTTGAGGTTGTAATCCCCTTCCTGGTCGATCGCCAGTTGGGTTTTCCAACTCGGCAAGGAGCTGGCCGCCAGGGCATTGGCACCGGTGAATGCCAGTTGGTTGTCGCGCTGGCCCTGCCCTTCGCCCGCTCTGACCCACCCCGGCTTGCCATCAAACGAAACCCGGTCTGCCGGAATCGCGACGCCGGTCATGTCATTGGCGACTGCCACGCTGATCACGGCGCTTGGCTCGAGGGCTTTCAGTGCATAGGCCGGCCCGACTTGCAGCTCCGGCATGCCGATCGCGTGTTCGGCGGAAACCCCCAGCGCCACCGGCTGCACGGCGCCTGGGCCAATCATCGCCAGGCCCTTGAGGTCGTCTTTCGACAGCGGCAGCACGTCGTCCTGGTTTTTCAGCAGTACCGCAGAATGCTCGCTGGTGCGGCGCACGATGGCAGACAACCCTGCGACCATTGGGGTCGATTGCGGCTGATGACTGCCCTTGTCCAGCAGGCCAAAGCGCTCCATCTGCCCGAGCACGCGCCTGGCGGCCTTGTCGATGTCCTGTTCCTTGACGGTTTTATCCCGCAGGGCTTCAAACAGGTTGCTCGGCTTCTCGTCATTGGGGAATTGGCCCAGCAGCACGTTAGGCCGCTGGCCGACCATCCACTCCTCCGGCATCGGCCGGGCGAACACCTTTTTCATGCTGCCCATGGAGGTGTGCAACGCTGGCTGTTGCTGCTCGGTGTTGTCGTAGTAAGAACGCATGATGTCCCAGAACGGGTGCTTTTCATCGATGCGTCCGGGCATCTCCATGTCCATGCCGCGCTTGATGTATTGGGCGCTGTGCACGCCGCCCCAGTCAGAGGTGACAAAACCCTTGAAGCCCATCTGCTTGCGTAATACCTGCTCCAGCAGTTGCTCGTTGCCGCAGGCAAACTCGCCATTGAGCTTGTTGTAGGAACACATGATCGAGGCCACGCCCGCGTCCACGGCGTCCTGGAACGGCGCCAGATAGACCTCGTGCAAGGCCTGCTCGGGAATGCTCACGGCATACCCGGTCATGTCGTAGCCCACCAGGTGCTTGGCCTGGGCCATCACGCCCTGGCCCTGGATGCCCTTGATCACCTCGGCGCCCAGGCTGCCGGTCAACAGCGGGTCTTCACCATAAGTATTCCAGCCACGCCGAAAGCCCGAGTCACGAAACAGGTTGATGAAGGGCTCCAGCGCCACGTCGATGCCCAGGCGCTTGGCCTCTTCGCCGATCACCGTGCCGTTGTCAAAGGCATCCTGTTTGCTGAAGGTGGCGGCCAGGCCCATGGTGGAGGTGGGAATGATCGAGGCCTTGCGGGTCAGGATGCCCGGCGGACCGTCGGCCATACGCAGGGCCGGCACGCCGAGGCGCGGTACTCCCGGCAGGTAACCGGCCTGGCCCTGGTTGGTGGCGTCGGCTTCGGTCATGCCACGGATCAGGTTGAATTTTTCGTCCAGCGTCATCTTTTTCAGCAGGGCATCCACTCGGGCCTGGTCGGTCTCCCTCGCCATGGACTGCCCTGCCAAGGTTGAACACAACACCGCCGCCGTCAGTATCGACAGTCGGAAAAAACCAGGGCAAACACGCCCGTACCGCGTAAATGAGGTGGTCATAGGTAGCTCCGTTACTTCTGGGTTAACGTTGAGTGGGTTCTTTGACAAGCATCAGGCCCAACAGGGAAACCAGCCCGCACACAATCAGGTAGAACGCCGGCGCATTGGGGTTGCCGGTAAGTGAGATCAGCAGCGTGCAGAAGAACTGCGCAAAACCACCGAAAACGATGCTGGCCAGGGCGTAGGTTACCGAGAGGCCGGTGGCCCGGACCTGGGCGGGGAAAATCTCTGCCAGCAGCACCAGCGATGGCACGGTGTTGCACACCAACAGCGCTGCGAGAATGCTCGCCACGATCACCAGTGCGGGCAACGTGGGCGAATGCTGCAACAGCACGAACGCCGGGTAGATCAGCAGCAGCAAGGCCAGCCGCGACCAGACGATCATGCGCTTGCGCCCCCAGCGGTCACAGGCGCGGCCGGAAGCCACTGCCAGTGCGACCTGCACGGCGCCCGCCGCGCAGCCGGTCCAGATTCCCGCCGACAGTGGCAGATGCAACTGCGCCACGGCAAAATTCGACAGGTAATGCAAAATCACATAGGAACCGGACGTGCCGCCGATGGCGATGAGGATCCCGGCGACCAGCGCACGTTTATGCTCGCCCCAGCTCAAGCGATGGCTGACGCCGCGCTTTACCTGGTCACTTTCCTGCAGGTGCCGGCGCATGTACGAGCCCACCGGAATTACCAGCAGACCGATCACGAACGGCAGGCGCCAGCCCCAGGCCATCACCTGTTCTTCGCTCAGGGCGTAGTTCACGCTCAAGCCCACCACCGCACCGAGCAACACGCTCAAGCCTTGGCTGAAGAACTGCCAACTGGTGAAGTAGCCGCGTTCATGACTGCCGGCTTTTTCCATCAGGTAGGTGGTCGAGGCACCGACTTCGCCACCAATCGCAAAACCTTGCAGCAGCCGGGCAAACACGATCAGCAGAGGTGCTGCGATACCGATCTGCCCGTAGGTGGGCGTCAGCACAAATATCAGCGAACCGATGGCCATCAACCAAAGGGTCAGTACCATTGCGGCCTTGCGCCCTACCCGGTCGGCATACTGGCCGAGCAAGATACTGCCCAGCGGGCGCATGAAAAAGCCGATGCCGTAGGTGGCGAACGCCAACAGCAGCTGGTTTGAGCCTTCCATGGGAAAGAATTGCTTACCGATGACCGTGGCAAAAAAGCTGTAGACCGTGAAGTCGTAGAACTCCAGACCGTTGCCAATGGTGACGGCCGCGATGTTGTTTTTCCTGCGGGGCTGGACCGGCGCCGACGAAAACGCCGGCACGGCAGACGCTTCAGATGAAGTAGTTTCCATGATCGGGTCCGGGCCTCAATTAACAGCAGGAGTGTGCTTGAGCATTTTTTCCACCAGCTTCACCCAATACGACGCCCCGACCAAAAGGCACTGGTCGTTGAAATCGAACTTGGGATGGTGACACATCACGTTCTGCGCACTGTCGCCATTGCCGATGATCAGGTACGAGCCCGGACACTTCGCCAACATGAAGGCGAAGTCTTCGCTGCCGGTGAGCGGGCGCATGTTTTCGATCAGGCCCTTCTCGCCGAACCATTCCAGCGCCGCACCGCGGGCCAGTTCGGTTTCGTGCTCATCATTGACCAGTACCGGATAACGGCGGTTGTAATGCACGTCTGCGTTACCGCCGTAACTCTGCGCGATGTTCTGCGCCAGGGTCGTAATGCGGGTTTGCAGCAGGTCGCGCGTGTCGGCACGCAACGAGCGCACGCTGACTTGCAGCTTGGCCGATGCGGGGATCACATTGGCAGCAGAACCTGCATGAATGGAGCCAACACTGACAATCGCAGTGTCCAGTGGGTCGATATTGCGCGACACCACGCTTTGCAGGCACAGGGTCAAGGTAGCCGCCATCACGACCGGGTCCACGGTTTTGTGGGGCACCGCGCCGTGGCCGCCGACTCCGTTCAGGGTGATCGTTGCGGTGTCGGACGAGGCCATGAACGGCCCTGCGAGAAAGCCCAGCTTGCCCTGGGGGAAGCCCGGCATGTTGTGCATGGCGAAGATTGCATCGCACGGAAACAGCTCGAACAAGCCCTGCTCGACCATCTCGCGCGCTCCGCCCAGGCCTTCTTCCGCCGGCTGGAAGATCACATTCAAGGTGCCGCTGAAGCGTCGGGTGCTGGCCAAGACTTTGGCCGCTGCCAGCAGTGTGGCGGTGTGACCATCATGGCCGCAGGCGTGCATTTTGCCGGGCTGGGTGCTGGCGTATTCCAGGCCCGTCTCCTCGGCAATCGGCAGCGCGTCCATGTCGGCCCGCAAGCCTATGCGCGGTCCGTCACCGTTGCGCAACTGCCCTACTACGCCGGTGCCGGCCAGGCCGCGATGCACCTCGAAGCCCCATTCCTCAAGTTTTTGCGCCACCAGGTCACTGGTTGCAAACTCCTCGAAGCCCAATTCCGGATGGGCGTGGATAGCGCGCCTGATGGCTATCATCTCGTCCTGAATCTGTTCGATCTCTGCCAGAATCTTCATTTTTGTTGTCTCCTCAGACTCGATATGGGCTTGATTCTGACCCGTATTGACAGAATGAAAAGACAACCTTTAGGCTCGATGACAACATTTAGTTGTCATCAGGGGCAGCATGAAAACCAACCAGTTCACCGCTTTGGTGGCGGTCGCCGAAACCGGGAGTATCCGCAGTGCGGCCAAATCCGTCGGCCTGACCCAGGCCGCAATCACCCGCACCTTGCGTGATCTGGAGCAGCAACAAGGGGTGGAATTGCTGGAGCGTACCCACACCGGCGTGCGTTTTACCGAGGCTGGCAAAAGCCTGCTGCACCACGCGCGCCTGATACTCAGCGAGATTGAAAAGGCCAAGGCCGACCTGAATCTGATTCGCAGCGGGCAGGCCGAACGCCTGCGTATTGCCGTCTCTCCGTTTATCAACTTCAGCTTTCTGCCGGAGTGCCTGAGCCTCTACCAGCAAGAGTACCCCCACGTATTCCTGGAGGTGTTCGAGGGGCTGCACGGCATTTCGGTGCCGCAGCTTCGGGACGGCTATCTGGATTTCGCGGTGATCCAGGCCAGTAATTTCATTACCGAAAACGAGTTCTCCATCGAACCGCTGTTTTCCTATCAGGCCCATGTGGTAGGGCGTAAAGACCATCCGCTACGGCACTCTAGTTCCATTGATGAACTGAATGCCATGAAGTGGCTGGCGAACTACCCTCCTTCGCTGCACAACACGTTTATCAGCGATCTGAACCGGGAGTTTCGCCTGTCACCCCCGCCCAGTCATGTGGTGAGCGTGCACTCGGCGGGGATTTTGCTGCCGGTGCTGTTGCAGACGGACTCGCTGACTGTTCTGCCTGACTTATTGCTCAAATCCGAGTGTTTTGCCGGTGCGGTCGCGCCGTTGAGTGCGTTCAAAGGCTCCAAATCAAGGATCCTCGGCGTGGTCAGTCGCCGGGGTAACGTGCGCAGCAAGGCTGCAACTGCCTTCATCGGTGTGTTGAAGCAGGTAATCAAGCAATATGCCAGGAATCACGGCTCACCGTTCAGCGAGATGCTGTCGCCGAAGGATTTGTTCTTTTGAGTGCCGTCTTAACAAGCTTTTAATCCGCCTAAAAATTTCTTAAATCCTCCCCGACATACTCCGCCTCAGACCCCCATCTGAGAAAACATACATGTCACCCATCGAAGCTAAATCACCGCCCGTGAACGCGTTGACCTCGTTTGCCGGGACACTGTTCCTGGCCAGCCTGTCACTAATGCCCGTCACCACCCTCGCGGCGTCAGAGAGCGATAAAGCGTTTGGCTGGGGCCTGGGGTTGGGGGCCGCTGTGACGAATTCCCCCTACCGTGGCCATGACGACGACAGCCAGCTCCTGCCGGCCGTGTCCTATGAAAGTCGCTGGATCAGCGTGATGGGCCCTGGCATCGACTTCAAGATACCCAGCGACAGCGCGCTGTCATTTCGTTTGCAGGCCCGGTACGGGCTGGATGAAGGCTATGACGCATCCGATTCCGATGACCTGGACGGCATGCGTGACCGCGACCCGGGTATCTGGCTGGGGGCCAAGGCCATCTGGCAGAGCCCTGTCGCGCAGTTCTCCGCGCAATGGGCTGGCGATGCATCAGGCAACAGCGACGGGCAAATCATCCGGCTGGCCGTCGAGCGACGCTTTACAGCGGGTCACTTCGACTTCACCCCGCGCCTGGCGGCGGTGCACCTGGATGAAGACTACGTCGCTTACTACTACGGCGTACGCGCCAGCGAAGCCAGGGCGACGCGTCGGGCTTACGCCGGTGACGCCACCGTCAATATCGAGGCGGGGGTACGCGTTGGCTACCCGTTAGAGACTAACCAGCACGTCTATCTGGACCTGAGCGCCACACGCCTGGGCAGTGAGATTGAAGACAGCCCGATCGTGGACCGATCCACCCTCGGCTCGGCAAGGCTTTGGTACATGTACCGTTTTTGACTGACACGGCCGCCGCTCGCCCTGCCTGCGGCGGCTTCACGGTACTGGCTCACTCCCACGGAGGCCCCATGAGATCACTCGGGACGCTGTTGTTGTCCTGCATCGCTGGCTGCGCCGAGCTGCCGGTCAGCCCTGTATCGCCGGCCCCGGAGAATTTTGCCGACTATCGCCAGAAAACCCTCTTGCTGCTGGAGCGTAACCGACGGTTTCAGAGCGCGGACCATGCCCTGGAGCTGGCCTGGAACGCCCCTCGGGAATGGCAGCCTGAGCACCCCAACGGCAAAGGGATACTGCTGGTGCACGGCCTGGGGGACTCGCCGGGCTCCTTCATTGATATTGCACCGCAGCTCGCCGGCCAGGGTTATCGGGTACGCACGCTGTTGCTGCCCGGGCACGGGACTCAACCCGCCGACATGCTGGGCGTCGACATCACCGATTGGCAGCACACTGTGGCCCGGCAAGTGGCGCTGCTGCGCCAGGACGCCGACGAGGTTTACCTGGGCGGTTTCTCCACTGGGGCCAACCTGGTGCTGGAATACGCCATGGACGACCCGGCGATCGCTGGCTTGCTGCTGTTTTCACCCGCGTTCAAGGCCCGCCTGCCCTTCGATTGGTTGTTGCCGTGGCTGTCCAAGGTCAAGCCCTGGTTGCGCCAACCTGACGGCCCTGCCCCCCAGCAGACAGCGTTGCGCTATCAAAACGTACCCACCAACGGCTTTGCCCAGTTCTACTTCACCAGTACCGTCGTACGCAGCAGGCTGGCGATGCAGACCTATGACCGGCCAGTGCTGATCGTCAGCGCCGCCCATGACTCAGTGGTGGATGTCGGGTTTGTGCGGGAGACGTTCAGCCAGCGCTTTCCGAACCCGGCGTCACGGATGATCTGGTATGGCGACCTGGTTCCCGGGCAGCGCCATCCACGGATGCTGGTGCGCAGTGACCGGTTTCCCGCCGAACACATCAGCCAGTTTTCCCATATGAGTGTGCTGTTCTCGCCGGACAACCCCCAGTACGGTCGTCAAGGCAAGCAGCCGATGTGTTCCAACGGGCAGAACGCCGAGGGCTACCGCCAATGCCTGGCGGGGGCCGCCGTGTGGTATTCCGATTGGGGCTATCGGGAAGCAGGCAAGGTGCATGCGCGTCTCACCTACAACCCTTATTTTGAATGGCAGGCCCAGGTTATGGCGCAGGTGCTGGAGGCGGCACAATCCCAGGAAAATACACACTGATGGACAATCCCTTGCCGGCCAGGCCGCTGCCTGTGACGATGCTTGCATGGTGCCCTTTAACGATATTTTTCACCAGCGACAGGCCGATCCCACTGCCCTGCCCGCCGCTGCCGGGGACACGGTAAAAACGCTCGAAGATCGACTCTCTCTCGGCGGCGGCCACCCCCGGCCCGTCATCGGCGACTTGCAGGCAAGGCCCTTGGGGCGATGGGCCACAGCTGATTTTCACGTGGTCGCCCGGCCCGGTGTAGCGCAGGGCGTTGTCGATCAGGTTGCGCAGAAGAATGCCCATGGCGTCGACATCACAGTCGATCAGACACGGTTGGGTCTCAAGCAGCAGCGTGCGTTGTGCCTGCGCGGCCTGCACCTCAAATTCATCGGTGACATAGCCGATGAGTTCGCTCAGGTCGACCTGGGTGCGATGGGGTTTATGCACCGCCTCCAGGCTCGCCAGGTCCAACAATTGCTCAGACAAACGCGTGCTGCGCGCCACCACCGCCAGCAGCTTGTGCAAGGTCGCGTCCTTTTCAGCAAGGGTCGTGGCCCGCAGGGCAATTTGCGCATGGGCCTGCAAGGCCGAGAGCGGCGTGCGTAACTCGTGGGCCGCATTGGCGATAAAACGCCGTTCACCTTCCAGTGCCTGGTCGAGTTGCCGCAGCAAGTGATTGAATCCCTCCACAAGCGGGCGTAGCTCGACCGGCAGCGCGCCCACCCACAACGGCGTAAGGTCAAAGCGGTGCCTGCCCCGCAGGGCATTTTCGATCACCAGAACGGGCCGTAGCGCACGACGCAACACCTGCCACATCAACAGCCCTACCAGCGCCAACAGCGATGAGGCGATACACAGCGCAACGAAGGCTTTTCGACGCATGTCCGCGCTGATCACACTGTGCAGGTAGCCGACCTGGACGGTCAGTTGCCGGTTGCTGTCGGATATTGAATACACCCGCCACTTGCGCCCATCGATCATCGGGCTCGAAAAACCGTCCAGGAAACTCCCCTGCAACGCCGTCGACGGGGCGCCCGGTGCACCGGCCAGCAAACGGTCGTGGCCCGCCCACACCTGATAAGTCAACAGCCCGGCTTCGGCCAGCCCGGCGCTGCGTAATAGCGGGCTCGCGTCCTTTCCCGGGAGCTGCTCATTATTCTGCGGGATGGCCAGCAACAGCTGAGTCGCGATGGCTTGCAGCTTGCTGTCCCAGATGCTGCTGGAGCTGACCTGGGTGTAAATCAGCAATGCCGTCAAGGCGAGCGCCCAGCAAATACCGATGGTCAGGAACAGCACACGCATCATGCGTTGGCGCAGGGATTTCATTGACGGGCCCCGGCGATCATATAGCCCTGGCCATGGACCGTGGTGATCAGCTCATCGCCCAATTTGCGCCGCAATTGGTGGATATACACGGCAATGGTATTGCTCTCGATGTTGCTGGCATGGCCATAGACCACTGCCTGCAAATGATCACGCGCGAGCACGTGACCGGGGCGCTCCAGCAGCGCGAGCAGCGTGCGGTATTCATACGCGCTCAATGCCACCCGCCGGCCACCTCGGGTTACCACGTGACGGCTGCGGTCCAGCACGATATCCCCCAGGGTCAGCAGTGAGATCACCCGCCCTTCACTGCGCCGGCTCACGGCCCGCAAGCGCGCCCACAGTTCGTCGAGCTGGAACGGCTTGACCAGATAATCATCGGCCCCGGCATCCAGGCCGACGATGCGCGCACTCAACTGCCCGCTGGCCGTGAGGATCACCACCGGTGTGGGGTCGTGTTGTTTGCGCAGGGCCTTGAGCACGCTCAAGCCGGATTCACCTGGCAGGCCAAGGTCAAGCAGGACCGCGTTGTAGGTATGTTCGACCAACGCCAGGCGCGCTTGGGAGGCGTCCTTGACATGGTCAATGTTCCAGCTGTTTTGCCGTGCGCCATCGCAGATGGCTTCGGCCAGCATGGCGTCGTCTTCCACCAATAATAAATACACAGCAGGCCCTCGTGTGCTGCTTGGAATGGGGCAACACAATCCACACATACGGGATGATGAGCAAGGGCCGGAACCATAGACCGATTTTTTTAAGAAAGTATTAAAACGGGGGGAGTTGATGAAATCACGTGCTGTTGCGCCAATAAAATCGCTGACAATTAGTTGCGGCCATTAATAGAAAAAAGCACTCATGGCGATTTTATTAAACCAATGCTAAATAAGTTTACATGCTTTTTTTATAAAAAATCCGCCGCAGAGACTGCGGCGGCAAACCAAAGGATTTTGTCGAAGCAGAGCGGCTAAGACACGACCAAAACTACAGCAGCACGCGCAGCGGCATAGTGAATTTTAATTAATCGAGTTTAACCATCCCTTCACTGGTCCTTTACCGCAAACCGGTTAAAAATCCCCCATCGCGCAAAGGCCAGCGCCGCCCGCCAGGGGGGTGCCCGGCTAAAACTACAACACGCGAAACCCGGCTTGAATGCCCGTCTTAATATCGCCTGCCCAAAAGTTATATACGCCATAAAAAAATAAGGCCGTGCACCTGCGCACGCAACTATTAGCGATTAATCTATCCGGGGTAACTATAACCATGGTTAAACAGTGGAGCCTATTAGCGCTGGTAATTTCCAGCAGCCTGAGCCAAGTGGCTTTGGCAGATTCAGTAACGGATCAGGCAGACGCCAAGGGTTTTGTCGATGGCAGCAGTCTCACCGGCGTCGCGCGCAACTACTACTTGAACCGTAACCGGGAAGAAGGCCGCGCCGACCAGCGTGACTGGACACAAGGCGTCATGGCCAACTACATCTCCGGTTTCACCCAGGGCACTATCGGGTTCGGCGTCGACGCCTATGCCTACGGCGGGCTGAAACTCGACTCCCAGCGCAAATACGCGAACACCGGCAACCTGCCGCTTGATCGCAACGGCGACCCTCAGGACGCCTACGGCTCGCTGGGTGGTGCGTTGAAACTGCGGATCTCCAGGACGCAGCTCAAATACGGTGAAATGCAGCCCACCGCGCCGGTGTTTGCCGTCGGTGGTGTCGGGTTGCTCGACCAGACCGCCACAGGCTTTGACCTGACCAGCAACGAAATCGCCGGCCTGAACCTGGAAGCCGGTCACTTCACCGCGACCAACGGTGGCGATACCACCAACCATGAGCACGATATCTTTGCCACCTACGCCAACGTAGCGACCAAGAGTGCCAGTTTTGTCGGTGGCAAATACACCTTCACCCCGGACTTGAGCGCGACGGTGTACGCCGGCGAATTGCAGGACGTCTGGCGCCAGTACTACACCAACCTCAATTACGTGATGCCCCTGAGCAATGGCCAGTCGGTGACCCTGGACGGCAACCTGTACCGCACCCTCGATACCGGGAGTGCCAATGCGGGCACGATCAACACCACGGCGTACTCGCTGGCGGCGGCCTATTCGTTCCTGCAGGCCCACACGCTGACGCTGTCGTTCCAGAAGATCGATGGCAATGAGCCGTTCGACTATATCGGCGCGGGTGACAACGGTGCCGCCGCGGCCGGCGACTCGATCCTGCTGGCCAACTCGGTGCAATGGTCTGACTTCAACGGCCCAGGCGAAGCCTCCTGGGCCCTGCGGTACGACTTGAACATGGCGCCCTACGGTGTGCCGGGGCTTAGCTTCATGAGCCGCTACATCAACGGCTCCGACATTGACGGCAGCCACACCCCCGCCAACAGTGCCTATCTAGGCGCCTACGGCGATGGCGCCAAGGAGCACGAAACCGACGTAGAAGTTAAGTACGTGGTCCAGAGCGGGCCGGCGAAAAACCTCGCGTTCCGCCTGCGCCAGGCCTACCACACCGGCAGTTCCGAGTCGGGCAGTGGCGGCGACGTCAACGACACGCGCCTGATCGTCAATTACCCGTTCAGCATCCTGTAAGCCCATCCCGGGACGTGCCGGCGACGTCGGTCGCTGGCACGGTGATCGACTATTTGGGTTGGCAGTTCTGCTGGAGGCGTTAAACTGCGCGGCCTCACTCTGCAGCAAAACGAGACCTTCATGGCCAACCACGACCTCGCTTTCACCCCCGACCTCGACCCGGACTCCATCTCGTCCGACGTCATCGGCTTCAACGGGATCCTCGTCTCCACGCAAATTCCCACCCGCGCCGACGGCAGCCTGGAACTGGGCGATATCACCCTGCAAAGCGAATGCACCCTGCAAGCCCTCAAGGTGGCCCTGGAACGTGCCGGCAGCTCGATTGACCGGGTCATGCACCTGACCATTTATCTGACCGACATGGCCGACCGCGCCGCTTTCAACGAAGTCTACAAACGCTATTTCGCCAAGCCCTGGCCCGTGCGTGCAGCGGTTGGCGTGGCCGCCCTGGCGGTGGAAGGCATGCGGGTTGAAGTCACGGCGATGGCCGCCAAGGCCTGATGACTAAGGGGGTCGACGCTCCAATGTGGGAGCTGTCGAGCCCCGGCGAGGCTGCGATGGGATCGCCTCGGTGTAACGGATACACCGCGGTGCCTGCATCGCGGGCAAGCCCGGCTCCCACAGTTGACTGCATTCCACTGTGGGAGCGCACGTAGGCCCTGATAGATGTCGATAAGGCATTTCGCAGCTACAATGCCCGCCTCCGTGACAAGCCTGACTAAAAAAACTATGTCCTTGCCCAAGCATCACCTGGAATTGCTCAGCCCTGCGCGCGATGTTGCCATCGCTCGCGAGGCTATCCTGCATGGCGCCGACGCCGTGTACATCGGCGGCCCGAGTTTCGGCGCGCGCCATAACGCCTGCAACGACGTGAGCGATATCGCGCAGTTGGTGGAGTTCGCCCGGCGCTACCACGCGCGGGTGTTCACCACCATCAACACGATCCTGCACGATAACGAGCTGGAACCGGCCCGCAAGCTGATCCACCAGCTCTACGACGCCGGCGTCGACGCGCTGATCGTCCAGGACCTGGGGGTGATGGAGCTGGATATTCCGCCCATCGAGCTGCACGCCAGCACCCAGACCGACATCCGTACCCTGGGCCGGGCAAAGTTTCTCGACCAGGCGGGTTTCTCGCAGTTGGTATTGGCCCGCGAGCTGAACCTGCAAGAGATCCGTGCGATTGCCGACGAAACCGACGCGGCCATCGAGTTCTTCATCCACGGCGCCCTGTGCGTGGCCTTCTCCGGCCAGTGCAATATCTCCCACGCCCAGAATGGCCGCAGCGCCAACCGTGGCGATTGTTCCCAGGCGTGCCGCCTGCCCTACACCCTGAAAGATGACCAGGGCCGCGTGGTTGCGTTTGAAAAGCACCTGCTGTCGATGAAAGACAACAACCAGAGCGCCAACCTGCGTGCCCTGGTGGATGCCGGCGTGCGTTCGTTCAAGATCGAAGGCCGCTACAAGGACATGGGCTATGTGAAGAACATCACCGCCTATTACCGTCAGCGCCTCGACGAGATTCTCGAAGACCGCCCCGACCTGGCCCGCGCGTCCAGCGGCCGTACTGCGCATTTCTTCCTGCCCGACCCGGAAAAGACCTTCCACCGTGGCAGCACCGACTACTTCGTCACCGACCGCAAGGTCGATATCGGCGCCTTCGACACCCCGACCTTTACCGGCCTGCCGGTGGGTGTGGTGGAGAAAGCCGGCAAGCGCGACTTGCAAGTGGTCACCCATGAGCCGCTGTCCAACGGTGACTGCCTCAACGTGCTGATCAAGCGCGAAGTGGTGGGTTTCCGCGCCAACATTGCCGAGCCAAAAGGTGAGTTTGAAGAGGACGGCGAAAAACGCTATCGCTACCGCGTCGAGCCCAACGAGATGCCGGCCGGCCTGCATCAACTGCGTCCGAATCATCCGTTGAACCGTAACCTGGACCATAACTGGCAGCAGGCATTGCTCAAGACCTCTGCCGAGCGCCGTATCGGCGTGTCGTGGGTGGCCCGCCTGCTGGAAGATCGTCTGGACCTGACCGTCACCAGCGAGGAAGGCATCAGCGCCAGCGTCGCCCTGCCCGGTCCGTTCGGCGTGGCCAACAAGCCGGAACAGGCGCTGGAAACCCTGCGCGACCTGCTGGGCCAACTGGGCACCACCCAGTACCACGCCACGTCAATCGAGCTGGATGCACCGCAGGCGTTCTTTATCCCGAACTCGCAGCTCAAGGCATTGCGCCGTGAAGTGATCGAGGCGCTGACCGAGGCGCGTATCCACGCTCATCCACGGGGCGGCCGCAAGGCAGAAACCACGCCGCCGCCGGTGTACCCGGAATCGCACCTGTCGTTCCTGGCCAACGTCTACAACCAGAAGGCCCGCGACTTCTATCACCGTCACGGCGTGCAACTGATCGACGCGGCGTATGAAGCCCACGAAGAAACCGGCGAAGTGCCGGTGATGATCACCAAGCACTGCCTGCGGTTCTCGTTCAACCTGTGCCCGAAACAGGCCAAGGGTGTGACGGGCGTGAAGACCAAGGTGGCACCGATGCAGTTGATCCACGGCGATGAAGTGCTGACGCTGAAGTTCGACTGCAAGCCGTGCGAGATGCACGTGATCGGCAAGATCAAGGGCCACATCCTTGGCCTGCCGCAACCGGGCAGCGTGGTGGGTTACATCAGCCCGGACGACCTGCTCAAGACCATCCCTCGCGCGCCGCACTAAGTGACGGACGAGCACAATGCGCTAGCGTTGTGCTCGTTTGACAGGTCATCAAGTCTCGTCAATGTCGCCGTCTTCCAGACGGTGTTCTTCATTTTTCAGGCGTTTTTCCCGCTTCGTCTTGCGCTCCTGCACATCACGCTCCAGTTGGGCATCAAGCGCGCGCTGGCGCTGGAAGGATTGCTCATCCCGCTCTTCAAGCCTTTGATGCAGCGGCGGATGGTAAATGTCTTCGCCTGCAGCGCGGTCGACATGAAATGGCACAACCATCAATAAAAACAATACAAGCAGGATTAACCCAATCAGCATGCTCGATCCTGTTTGCATTTCGAGCCACCCGCATAAGGTGCTGGCTTGTGAGCCTCCCGGTAACCAGAAGTTAAAAGCCGTCAGGAAGAACGCACAGAAGGCGTAGTACTGGTTCGTGTGCTGCTCTGCTCGATCGGCCTTGCGTCGCGCAGCATGGTTGTTATACAGATTGATTAAAAAGTCACTCTGCGTCTCATGTGCCTCCGCTCTTAACTCCCACGCTCTGACGCAATCCCGATTGCGCCGGTATCTGACGTTGAACGTTTCGCGTCCCGTGATTCCGGATGCGCTCAGGATCCAGCTCTCAAACCCGGTAAGCGCCGGTACGCCAAAGGCAAGATAAAGCGTACCTGCCAGGCTGTATATAACGGGCAAAGCGAGGGAAATCAGGCCTGAAAAGGCAATAAACCCAATCAGGAGTTTTATCCCGAGCTCTAGATTGAGCGTGTTCCCCGGTATTTGGAGGCCTACGATCCCCACCCCGGAAAAGTACACCATCACGGAATCGAAGAAGACCAGAAAGCTGATGACCAACAAGAAAAATGAGGGCCTTACTGATTTTTCCAGCATTGAAAGAAATTGCTCTTTCGCTAGATGCTCCGATGCAGACATTTGATTCTCCTGAGATGCGGCCTGGATTCAGCTCGTCTGCATACCAGTTTTTGGTCTCCACCACCAACCCCGCTGCAGCCCCGCCGCCGCGAGCAGAATCGCCGCCACGCCGAGCCATTGCAGCCAGCCGAGGCGATGACCAAAGGCGATCCAATCGACAAAAATAGCCGCGATCGGGTAGATAAACGACAGCGCCCCGGTGATTGCCGTGGGCAACTTCTGGATCGCCCCATACAGCAACACGTACATCAGGCCGGTATGCACCACGCCCAGGGTCAGCAGTGCCGCCCACGAATCCATCGAGGCGGACAGGCTCTGCCACTGCATCAGCGGCGCCAGCAGCACGGCGCCCGTGGTCACCTGGATCAACGCCATCAAATGCGGCGGCACGTCCTTCAAGCGCTTGATGATCAGCGCCGCAATCGCATACAGAAACGCCGCCCCCAGCGCCAATGCCACGCCCACCAGATAGTCATCCCCGGCGTTTTGCTGATCGCCATGGGCGGTGACAATCGCCAGCATCCCGACGAACGCCACGCTCAGCCAGGCAAGCTTCTGCACGGTGATTTTCTCGCCCAGGAACACCGCGGCCAGCATCACCAGCATGAACGGCTGCACGTTATACACCGCCGTACTGATGGAGATTGAAGCCCTGGCGTAGGACTCAAACAGCAACAACCAATTGCCCACGATCGCCACGCCGCTGAGCATCGCCAGCCCCAATTTGGCGTAGCTCAGCAGGTCAAGTCGCAGATAGCCCATCAGCCAGCAGACCACCAGCAACGTCACTGCGCCGATCACGCAGCGCCAGAACACCACCTCGACAACGGGCACACCCGACACCAGTACAAACCAGCCGATGGTGCCGGATATCAGCATGGCGGCGACCATTTCCCATGAACCGCGACGTATGGATTTGTCCATGATTGAGCTCCTCAAGTGAGGCTCAATTATGGCAATCTGAGTTGAAGCGACTCCAGATTCTAAATAAGGCGAACCGTGTGTTTCGCCTATTCTTATTAGGCAAACCCGCGCAATGGCTTTCGGAGCGACCATGATTGACAGCATTGACCAGCAACTGATCGCCGCACTGATGGATGATTCACGTCTGTCCCTCAAGGCCTTGGCGGGCATCACCGGCCTCTCCTCCCCCAGTGTCGGCGAGCGACTGCGCCGCCTGGAAGAGCGCGGCGTGTTGAAAAACTACACCGTGGACATCGACCCCAAGCATTTTGGCTATCTGCTGCAAGCCATCGTGCGTATTCGCCCGCTGCCCGGGAAACTGCAGGAAGTGGAACGGCAGATCCAGGCGATCCCGGAGTTCACCGAGTGCGACAAGGTGACCGGCGATGACTGCTTCATTGCGCGCCTGCACGTGCGCACCATGGATCAGTTGGACACCCTGCTGGACCGGCTCAACGCGTACGCCGAAACCAACACCGCCATCGTCAAGAAAACCCCGGTAAAACGCCGGTTGCCGCCACTTGGCGACTCGTGACTTTGAGTCACTGATGCAGTGACGGGATCGCTATTCTGTGCATCGAGTGCGGTGTTTATGCTTGATCCACACATTGGAACAACAGGCGTAAACACCATGTATGTCATTACCGGAATCACAGGCAAAGTCGGCGGCGCCCTGGCGCGGTTTCTCCTCAATGATCATCAACCGGTGCGCGCGGTGATCCGCGATGCCGCCAAAGGCGCCGAATGGGCCGCGCTGGGTTGCGAGGTCGCCATCGCGAACATGGACGACGCCGCCGCACTTACCGAAGCGTTCAAGGGCGCCACCGGCGTGTTCATCCTGCCGCCGTCGGACTTCGACCCGGCGCCCGGTTTTCCCGAGGCGCGCAAGGTGATTGCCGCCGTCGCCCAGGCCATCGAGGCTGCAGCACCGCAAAAGGTGGTGTGCCTGTCGACCATCGGCGCCCAGGCCGAGCACGTTAACCTGCTGAGTCAGCGCACCTTGATGGAACAGGCGTTGAGCGCGCTGAACGTACCGGTGACCTTCCTGCGTCCGGGCTGGTTTATGGAAAACGCGGCCTATGACGTGGTCGCCGCCCGTGAACACGGGGTGATCAACAGCTTCCTGCAACCGCTGGACAAAGCCGTACCGATGATCGCCACCGCTGACGTCGGCCGCCTCGCCGCGCAACTGTTGCAGCAACACTGGAGCGGGCACCGGGTGGTTGAGCTGGAAGGCCAGTGGGTCAGCCCGAACGACATTGCCCGCACCTTGACCGAAGTGCTCGGTCGCGGCGTGATCGCGCAGGTGGTGCCTCGGGATACCTGGGAACCGATGTTTCGTGAGCAAGGTGCGCAGAATCCGTTGCCGCGCATGCGCATGATCGATGGGTTCAATGAAGGCTGGATCTGCTTTGAGCATGCCGGGGTGGTCAAGGGTGAGACCACGTTGCTCAAGGTGCTGCGCGAACTGGCTGCCAAAGCCTGAATCGTCTCTGTGGCGAGGGGGCTTGTCCCCCGTTGGAGTGCGAAGCGCTCCCGTTTTTTTGGGGCTGCTTCGCAGCCCAGCGGGGGACAAGCCCCCTCACCACAAGAGCCCTGGCCACAGGTTTAAGGCCAGGCCGGGTTGCCCAGTCAGTTACGGCCCGCAGTCACGCCACCATCGACAGGCAACACCGTACCGGTAATCCACGAAGCCTCGCTCGACGCCAGGAACAGGATTGCCTGGGCAATATCCGCCGGCTGGCCATTACGGCCCAACGGGTGAAAGGCGTTGAACGTCGGCAGCACTACCTTGACCTGGTTTTCGTCCATGAACGTGCCATACACCGGGGTTTCCACTACGGCCGGGGCCACGGTGTTGATCCGGATATTGGACGACGCCAGCTCAATCGCCAGGTTGCGGGTCAGCGCATGCACCCCGGCGTTGGCCGCCGAGTACGCCGCCGACGGTGTAGCGCCAATGGCCTGGATCGCCCACAGGGAGCCGGTCTGCACAATCGCACCGCCACCGCGTTGCAGCATGGCTTTTGCCGCAGCCTGGGCCATGAAGAATTTGCCTTTGAGGACGGTGTCGAGAAACCAGTCGTATTCCGTGGCATCCACTTCCAGGAACGGCTTGGGACGGAACACGCCCGCGTTGTTTACCAGGATATCCACCCCACCAAACGCCTTCACCGCCTCGTCTACCAGGGCCTGGGCCGTGGCCGGGTTGGCGATGTCGCCGGCCAGTACGCGAATCGAGGTGCCGCTTGGGTCGATTGCTTCAGCAGCGCGCTGCAGTTTGGCCGCGTCACGACCGCCAATCACCACATTGGCGCCCTCTTCCACAAAACGGCGTGCGACTTCTTTGCCGATACCCGAACCGCCACCGGTAACGATCACAACCTTGGAAGAAAATCTTTGCATGGCAAATAACCTCTGAGTGTAGGGTTTCCAGCGCCTGTTACTGTTATCGCCGGGTTGCCTGCTATTCTTGCGGCTTGGCGTAAGGCCAACAAACCAGATCTCTTTTGCAATCATTAAAGAATTTCTTTAGATGAACTCACTCGGATACCTCAACGCCCTGCGCGCGTTCGAAGCCGCGGCCCGGCATCAAAGCTTCTCTGCAGCAGCGGAAGAGCTGAACGTCACTTCAGCAGCCGTCGGCCAGCAAGTGCGCAGTTTGGAGGCGTGGCTCGGGGTGCCGTTATTCACCCGGGCCAGCAGCGGCAATACGCGGTTGTTGCTGACGGACGTGGCCCGGTCGGCGTTGCCGGATATCCGCGAGGGTTTTGATCGGTTGCGGGTGGGGTTGGCGCGGTTGAAGGAAGCCTCACAGAGCGCCGACCTGACCGTGACGGTCAGCCCGGCGTTTGCCGGCAAGTGGTTGTTGCCCAGGCTGGAGCGGTTTCAGCAGCTGCATCCGGAGATCGATGTACTGCTGAACACCAACCTCAAGACCCTGGATTTTCTCGCGGAAAGTATCGACATCGGCGTGCGCTATGGCGCCGGCAGCTGGCCCGGATTAACCGCGATCAAGTTGATGGACGAGGACCTGTTTCCCGTCTGCTCCCCCAACTATCCAGCCCTGGCTGACGGCACGCTCAGCCTGGAACAGCTCGCGCAATGCACGCTGATCCATGACCTTTCCATGGCCGGAGACCCCGGCTTTCCCACCTGGCGAACCTGGCTGGATGCCATGGGGCAAACGGGTACGGATGCCAGCCACGGGTTGCGCATCAACAACTCGGCGGCCGTGGTGCAGGCGGCGATCGAAGGGCAAGGCCTTGCGTTGGGCCGCAGCGTTATGGTGCACGACGACCTGGCTTCGGGGCGCCTGATCCGCCCGTTTCGCCAGGTCAAAAGCGCCGTGGCCCTGGCCTACTACGTGGTGTACCGGCCAGAGTGCGGCGAGCTGGCGAAAGTGCAGGCGTTTCGTGACTGGTTACTGGCCCAGTAGGAATTTAATCGTGCAACGCCTTGGCGGCGCCCAACAGCCCCTGGAACTTGTGATACCGCGCGTGCAGCACAGCTGCCTGCGCACTATCCGGGAAAAACCGGGCCTTCATCGGCATCCCCGCCCTCAGCAGTGCCGCGCCCTGCCCGTTCGCCACAAACCCCAGCTTCGCCGCGCCCATACATGCACCCAGTTCACTGCCGTGCAAGGTGTAGATCTCCCGCTCAAGAATATTGGACAGCAACTGCGCCCAATATTCACTGCGCGCGCCACCGCCCACCAGTGCGCAGGCGCCCACCGTGGCTCCGGCTGACTGCACCGCATTCAGTGCATCCAGCAGCCCGAACCCGACCCCCTCCATCACCGCATAACCCAGCATCGCCGGCGTGCAGTCATGCCCCAGGTTCATGAAACCACCGCGCAGCAACGGGTCGTTATGGGGCGTACGTTCGCCCGCCAGGTACGGCAAGAACAACGGATTGGAAACCGCCACAGCCTGCCCGATCGGCAACTCGGCCTGCACGCGATCCAGCAACGCCTGCTCATCGACAGCGCCCGTCAACCGTGTCACCCAGCGCAAGCAACTGGCTCCGGCCAGCATGGCGCCCATGGTGTACCAGCGATTGGGCAGTGCATGACAGAAGCTATGCACGGCACTCGCCGGATTGCCCGCCGCGTGGTCGGTAATGGCAACAATGGCCGCGCTGGTACCAAGGGTGATAAACGCATCCCCCGCATTCACCGCGCCGATGCCCACCGCCGCCACCGGGTTGTCCCCGCCACCGCCGGCAATCACCAGGCCCTCGGCCAGGCCCAGGCGCCGCGCTGCCGCAGCGTTCAAATGAGCGCTGGCCGCCCCGCCTTCCACCAGCCTTGGCATTTGGGCCAATCGCAAACCCGTTGCACTCAGCATGGGCTCGAACCATTGCCGGTTGGCCACGTCCAGCCACAACGTGCCGGCGCCGTCGGACACATCGCTCACACGCTCACCACTCAAGCGCAGGCGCAGGTAATCCTTGGGCGACACTACGCAGTCAATTGCCTCGAATACATCGGGTTCGTGCTGCTGCAGCCACAGCAGTTTCGGCGCGGTGAGGCCGGCCATCGGCAAGCTGCCGGTGACCTCGGCAAACTCGCGGCCCAGGGCTTCGGCCTGGGCCATGGCGCGGGAGTCATCCCAGAGGATGGCCGGGTACAACACCCGGTCGTCATCCCCCAGCAATACCGCGCCGTGCATCTGCCCGGACAAGCCAATGCAGCTCACGCGGCCATAAGCCTGCGGTTGATCCGCGCGCAACCGGTCCAGGGCGCTGAGGCATGCGTGCCACCAATCCTCCGGCGCCTGCTCGGACCAGCCCGTGTGCCGGCGCGATATCGTCAGGCGCGCACCGGCATGGGCGAGGACGCTGCCGTGCTCGTCCATCAGGATCGCCTTGAGTTCCGAGGTGCCAAGATCAATGCCAAGGGAAACCGGGTTGTTCATATCAGGGGCAGCCGCATGAATTACGAATCTTCAGGGTGGGCGCAAGCCGCACGCTGTGTTTTTTACGCTTGGGCGACGCCATGCGCTCAAGCAGCAGGTTGACCGCACGGGCGCCGAGTTCCTGCACCGGCTGTGCGATCAGGGTCAGGCGCGGTACGAAGAAGTCCGCCCAGTCAAAATCATCAAAGCCCACCAGCGCCATTTGCCCGGGCACCTCGATACGCGCATCGCGCAAGGCATGCATTGCACCGAGGGTCATCAGGTTGTTGCCCGCCATGATTGCCGTGGGCGGTGTCTCCAGGGCCAGCAATTGCGTGGTGGCGTGGCGCGCCGGCTCACTGCTGGAGCCGCCATTGACCAGCAACTGTGGATCAAGCGGCAATCCAGCCGCCTGCAACGCAGCGTGATAACCGGCCACGCGCTCATCGGAAGTGCCCAGCCCCGCCCGCCCGGAAATAAAACCGATGCGCCGGTGGCCATGCTCGATCAAGTGCTTCACCAGGGCCTGGGTGGACAGCGTATTTTCCACCCCGACCTGATCGAAACGGTCGCTCATCATCCGGTCCACCAATACCGCCGGTACTTCATTGGCCTGCAAGTATTCCAGGGCCAGCGAACCGGTGGACGGCGCCAGCAGAATGCCGTCCACCCGCCGGTGGTGCAGCGCAGTAACCACGCGCAGTTCCTGCTCGGGATCGTCGTGGGTATCGACAAACAGCATCATGTAGCCGTGCTTGGCGCACTCGGTTTCAATCGCGTGCACCGTTTCACTGAAGTAATGGTTGGACAGCGCCGAGATCGCCACGCCAATCGTGTTAGTGGTGGACCTCGCCAGGGAGCGCGCCAGCGTATTGGGGATGTAGCCCAACTGGCTGATCGCGCTCTGCACCGCTTGCACCGTGTCCGGGCTGACCTTGCGGGTGCCGTTCAAGACGTGAGAAACCGTCGACGTCGACACCCCTGCAATTCTTGCCACATCCTCCATGGTTGCCACGGTACTCACTCCTGCGCGCGCTTAATGTTTGCTTGACCAGCCGCTGTAGGAACCGACGTTGTCGCGGGTGATCAGTTTTGGGGTCAGCAGGGTAACCGCTTCGGCGGGTTGTTTGTCATTGAGAATGTCATTGCCGACGTTGACCGCCGTCTGAGCCATGGCCCATGGGTCCTGGCTGGCGGAGGCCTGGATCAGGGTGTCAGTCTTCAAGGCATTCTCGATGTCCGGCGCACCGTCCACGGAGGTGATGATGATGCCGCTGCGTTTCAACTGCTTGGCGGCCAGGTCGCTGCCGATGGCCTGGGGATCGTTGATCGCAAACAGGCCGTCGATTTTCTGGAAGCGCGTCAGGTAGCCCTGCATCACGTTCAAGCCGCCTTCGCGCGAGCCTTTGCCGTCCTGGTCGTCCGACAGCACCTTGATATCCGGTGCGCTGGCCAGGGCCGCTTTACAGCCTTTGACGCGATCGGTCACCGCGGTCACTTGCGGACCGTTCTGGATAATCACGTTGCCCTTGCCCGAGAGCTTGTCGACGATGAACTGACAGGCGAGCTTGCCGGCTTCGACGTTGTCGGTCTGCACCGTGGCATTTACGCCCTTGGCGTCGACGTCCACCGCCACCACCACGATCCCGGCGTCACGGGCTTTCTTGATCGCCGAGGCCATGGCCGACGGGTCGACGGCGTTGAGCAGGATCAGGTCGACCTTGGACGAGATGAAGTTGTCGATCTGCGAGAACTGCTTGCTCAGGTCATAGTCGGCCGACACCGAGGTCACCTTGACCGCCGGGTTCAGCTCCTTGGCCCGGGCCGTGGCGCCATCGGCCAGGGTCACGAAATACGGGTTACCCAGGGAGCCCATGCTGATGCCGATGGCTTTCAGCTCACGGGCCTCTACGGCGTGGGACATCAACACGGCAACGCCCAGGGAGGCGACAACAGGAAACATGCGTTTGAAGTTCATGATGACTCTCTTGTGATTGTTGTTTGAGTGAAATCAGGTCCGTGCACCGGACTGGCGATAACGATCCAGCGCCACCGCGCCAATGATCACGATGCCCTTGATGATGTATTGCCAGATATCCGACACGCCCAGCAGCACCAGGCCGTTGGTCAATACCGCGATGATCAGCGCACCAATCAGCGTGCCGCCAATGGTGCCGACGCCGCCGGTAAAACTGGTGCCGCCGAGAATCACCGCCGCGATGGCATCCAGTTCATAGGATTGCCCCAGTTGCAGGCCATTGGCGGCGAACAGGCGCGACGCGCTCATCACCGCGCCGAGACCGGCCAAAGCGCCGGACATGGCATAGACGAACAGCAGGACTTTCCACACCTTGATCCCCGACAGACGCGCCGCTTCCGGGTTGCCCCCCACGGAGTAGATCTGCACCCCCATCACCGTGCGCCGCAGGATGAACCACGACAGCGCGATCACGGCCACGGCGATGATCACCAACCATGGCACACCGAGCACTGAATCGTTGCCGATAAAGGCGAACGGCAAGTCAGGGTTGAACACGGTTTTATCGTCGGCCAACAGGCGCGCCAAACCGCGCATGGCGGTCAGCGCACCCAGGGTGACGATAAACGGCGGCAGGCGCATGAAGGCGATCAGGCCGCCGTTGACCAGGCCGAGCAACAGCCCGAAGCCGATCCCGGCAGCAATCCCGAACATGCCGAATTGCGGCGACATCGAGGCTTGCAGCGCAACCACCGCCGAGGCGGCGAGAATTGCGCCTACCGACAGGTCAATGCCCGCCGTGAGGATCACAAAGGTCATGCCCGCCGCCAGCACCACGTTGACCGACGCCTGCTGGGTGATGATCGACAGGTTCTGCACGGTCATGAAGTTTTCGCTGGCCAGGGCAAAGCCCACCAGCAGCAACACCAGCACCGGCAACATGCCCACCGTGCGCATCAGTTCCCGAATACGCTCAGCCTTGCCGATCGTTGCCACAGTCATGGTGTTGCTCCCGCTCGTGTTTGAATTAGCCATGGGCCGCCACCTGCTCGCTGCCGGTGGCGAGGTCGATAATCGCCTCCTGGGAAATATCCAGCCCGGATGCCCCGCCCACTTCGGCCACCAGTTGCCCTTCGCGCATGATCAGCACGCGGTCGCAGGTGCCGATGATTTCCGGCAGCTCGCTGGAGATCACCACGATGCCCACGCCGGCCTTGGCCAGTTGATTGATGATGCGGTAGATCTCGGATTTGGAGCCGATGTCCACGCCCCGTGTAGGTTCGTCGAGGATCAGCACATGGGGCTTGACCTCCAGCAGCCGCGCCAACAGCACCTTCTGCTGGTTGCCGCCGGACAACGCCCCGACATTGACCTTGCCCGACGCCACGCGGATCGACAGCGACTTGATTGCATCACGTGCCCGCTGCGCACCGTGACCACGGTCGAGCACGCCGCCGGCATGGGCATCCGGCACACAGGCGCACACGTTGATGTTGTCGGCCACGCTCATGTCGAGAAACAGGCCCTGGGCCTTGCGGTCTTCGGTGAGGTACACCACGCCGGCCCGAATCGCGTCCGCCGGGTTGCGCAACTGGGTCACGGTCTTGCCGACCACCTCAAGGGTGCCGGAGGTACGTGGGTCGGCCGCAAAGATCAGCCGCGCCAGTTCGGTACGGCCAGCGCCCACCAGCCCGGCGATGCCCAGCACTTCACCGGCGTGCAGGTCGAAGCTGCAGTGGCGCACGCGCTTGCCGTCGGCCATGTCACGTACGCGCATCACCACCTGCCCCGGGTCGTAGGCGGCATGTTCTTTCTTGTAGAAACCGGAAAGGTCACGGCCCACCATCATCTTCACCAGCACCTCGGCCGACAGCACGTCCCGCGCCAGTTCGCCGACGTACTCGCCGTCCCGCAGCACCGAGACCCGGTCCGACAGTTCGTAGATTTCGGCCATGCGGTGGCTGATGTAGATGATCGCCAGGCCCTGGCTGCGCAGCTGTTTGATCAGCGCGAACAGGCGGTCGGTCTCCCGGGAGGAAAGCGGCGTGGTGGGCTCGTCCATGACCAGGATTTTCGCGTGGGCATGCAGGGCCCGGGCGATTTCCACCAGTTGGCGCTCGGCGATGGACAGGCTGGCGACGCGGGTGCTGGGTGTGAATTCTGCACCGAGCCGCGTCAGTACCTCGGCCACCCCGGCTTCCATGCCCTTGCGGTCGATGGTCCAGCCACGGCGCAGTTCACGGCCCAGGTAGATGTTCTCGGCCACCGTGAGGTTCGGGCACAGGCTGAGTTCCTGGTAGATCACGGCAATGCCGAGGGCTTTGGCGGAGGCTGGGTTGTAACTGGCGACGGGTTGGCCATCGATGCGGATGGTGCCGCCGTCATCGGCCTGGTAGGCACCGGAGAGGATCTTCATCAACGTCGATTTGCCGGCGCCGTTCTCACCCATCAAGGCGTGAATTTCACCGGGATAGACTTTCAGGCTGACGTTCTTGAGCACCCGCAGGCCATTGAAGGTCTTGCTGATGCCCTGCATTTCAAGCAAGGGTTCAAGGCTCATGACTGAGCTCCTGGTTTTATTATTTTTGTGTTCAAGCGTGTGCCGATGACAGCCATCGGCAGACCTGATTGCTGCCGACTCTAATCAGATACATTTGTTTACGCAAGCGCTTGCGTAGGCCTTTTATCGGTTGATTAAACGTTTCATCAGATGAAGAAACCTTCATTTGGTTAACGCCTGACCACTATCTGCAAATCAAATAGTGTGAATAAACAGATACGCCTTCTCCGTTCCCCGCCCACTCATGAATGATCCGCACAAACTTCCTCCCACCACCTGCAGGTCGCACCATGACTACCGTTAACCAAAACCTCACCTTGCTGTTTGGCCGTGCCTTGTTGGTCGCGCTGTTTCTTTTCAGCGGTATCGGCAAACTGATGGCACCGTCGGCCACCCTCACGTATATCGCGGCTTCCGGCGCGCCCTTCCCGTCCCTCGCCTACGGCATTGCGCTGGTGGTGGAGTTGGGATTGGCCACGGCGTTGCTGCTGGGCTATCGCGTGCGCCCGGTGGCGCTGTTGATGGCGGCCTTTACGTTGATGACGGCGTTGCTGTTCCACAATCACTTCGGTGACAAGGGCCAGTTGATCAACTTCCTGAAAAACCTGGCGATTTGCGGCGGGTTCCTGCAAATCGCGGTGTTTGGTGCGGGCGGCTTCAGCCTCGACCACCTGCGCTCACAGCGTGCGGTATTGAGCTGAATCTATTCATTTGAGGGCTGAAAGCTTCCGGGGGGATGGTTTCAGCCATCAAATCGCCACAATGTCTGCTATTGTCAAAAGACCTCATCTCCTCCTCATCGCACCCGTGCGATCTTCTGTGAGCATGCTCTGCGGCACGGCCTTCGGCGGTGTCGGGCCTGAAGTTCACGGAATGCCCTGCGATGGAAAAACCTGCTCTCGACACCTCGCCCGACCCCCAATCCCGGGCCGAAAAAATCGTCGAATTCAAACGCCAGAAAACCCTGCTCAAGACCGGCGCCCTGCAAGACGCGATCTTCAACAGCGCCTATTTTTCCAGCATCGCCACCGACGAAAAAGGCGTGATCCAGATCTTCAACGTCGGCGCCGAACGCATGCTCGGGTATGCCGCCGCCGATGTGCTGAACCGCGTCACCCCGGCCGACATCTCCGACCCCGCCGAACTGATCACCCGCGCCGCCGCCCTCAGCCTGGAACTGGACACGCCGATCACGCCGGGCTTTGAAGCCCTGGTGTTCAAGGCCTCCCGGGGCATCGAAGACATCTACGAGCTGACCTATATCCGCAAGGACAACAGTCGCCTGTCGGCCATGGTCTCGGTGACGGCCCTGCGCAATAAATGCGATGCGATCATCGGCTATCTGCTGATCGGCACCGACAACACCGCGCGCAAGCAGGAAGAAGCCGAACGCAAAGGCTTTGAGCGCGCCCTGGAAGAAAAGAACCTGGAACTGGAACACGCCAGCCACATGAAGTCCGAGTTCCTGGCCACCATGTCCCACGAGCTGCGCACGCCGCTGAACGCCGTGATCGGTTTTTCCGAGGCGCTCAAGGACGGCCTGGTGGGCGACATGAGCGATATCCAGCGCGAATACATCGGCGACATCTTCACCAGTGGCCAGCACTTGCTGTCGCTGATCAACGACATCCTCGACTTGTCCAAGGTCGAGGCCGGGATGATGGACCTGGAGCTGGAAGCCGTGGAGTTGGCGGGCTTGTTGGCCAACAGTCTGCTGATCGTGCGGGAAAAGGCCGCCTTGCAACGTATCCAGTTGAAGCTTGAAAGCCCGGACGACTTCGGCACCCTTGAGCTGGACCTGCGCAAGACCAAGCAAATCATCTACAACCTGCTGGCCAATGCGGTGAAGTTCAGCGAGCACGGCGGCTCCGTGACCCTGTCGGTACGTGAGGTGAGTCGTGCACACGTCGGGCAGATTCCCGGCGACTGGCCCACCCATGGCTTTGCCCTGCAGCCCAGCGCGCATCAACAGTTCCTGGAGCTGAGCGTCAGCGACAGCGGAATCGGGATCGCCCGCGACGACATGAGCAAGTTGTTCAAGGCCTTCAGCCAGATCGACAGCAGCCTGGCGCGCAAATTCGAAGGCACGGGCCTGGGCCTGGCGATGGTCAAGCAACTGACCGACCTGCACGGCGGCAGCGTCGCCGTGGCCAGCCGCGAAGGTGCCGGCGCCCGCTTTGTGGTGTGGCTGCCGCTGCACCGCGCCGCGGATACGGAGGCCCCATGGCCGAAATCCTGATCGTGGAAGACAACGAGGCGAATATGCGCCTCGCCCGCCTGCTGCTGGTGAACGCCGGCCACAGCGTGTTGTGGGCCGCCGATGCCGAGACCGGGCTGACCCTGGCCCGGGAAAAACAACCGGCGCTGATCCTGATGGACATTCAGTTGCCCGGCATGGATGGCCTGGCGGCCACGTCGTTGCTCAAGCAGGACCCGCACACTGCGCACATCCCGGTGATCGCCCTGACCGCCATGGCCATGAAGGAAGACCGCGATAAAACCCTGCGGGCCGGCTGCGACGCCTACATCATCAAGCCGCTGCGCTACAAAGAGCTGTACCAGGTGATCGACACGCTGCTGCAACAAAACATTACTCCTCTGACGTGAGTCCTCTCCATGGCCAGCCAACCCGCAACGCTGTTGATCGTTGATGATGAAATCCAGGTGCGCAAGCTGCTGGAAACCCTGCTGCGCCACGAGGGTTACCAGACCTTGAGCGCCGCCAGTGGTGAAGAAGCCTTGCAGCTGGTGGCGCGACGGCCGCCGGACTTGATCCTGCTGGACATCATGATGCCGGGTATGGACGGTTACGAAGTGGCCAACCAGCTCAAGCAGGACCCGACCACCGCGAACATCCCGATCATCATGCTCTCGGCCCTGAGTGAGCCCAGCGCCCGCCTGAGCGGACTGGAAAACGGTGCCGAAGAGTTCATCAGCAAGCCGGTGGAACGGGTCGAGTTGTGGTTGCGGGTGCGTAACTTGCTGCGGCTCAAGGCCCATGGCGACCGGCTGAAAAATCATAGCCTGATGCTGGAGCAGCAACTGCAACATCACCAGCATGCCGCCGCCCGGTTGAACATCCGAGACCTGGCTCGCCTGGAGCTGGAAAAGGCCCTGGGCCTGGCCGTCGAACGTGAAGAATTCGTATTGCACTACCAGCCCAAGGTCGAGCTGGCCGGCGGTCAGGTATGTGCCCTTGAAGCCTTGCTGCGCTGGGACCGGCCCGGTTATGGCGCGGTGTCTCCGGCGGTATTCATTCCGATCCTGGAGAGCCTGGGGTTGATCGTGGTACTCGGTCGCTGGGTGATCGACAACGTGTGTCGCCAGATCGCCGAGTGGCAATCCAGTGCGGTGGGTGCCGTCGAAGTGTCGGTCAACGTGTCGGGGCATCAATTGATCGAAGGGGACTTGATTGCCGACATCACCCAGTCCCTCGCCAGCGTTAACGTAGAACCGCATTGGCTGGAGGTTGAGATCACCGAAGGCTCGCTGATGGAAAACACCGAGCACACCATCGCCAGCCTGCACCGGCTGCGGGCGATGGGAGTGAAGATTTCCATCGATGACTTCGGCACCGGTTATTCAAGCCTGGCTTACTTGCGGCGGTTTCCGATTGATACGCTGAAAATCGATATCGCGTTTATCCGCGAAGTCACCAGCAACGCCCAGGACGCGGCGATCACCCGCACCATCATCGAACTGGCCCACAGCCTGAAGCTGCGGGTGGTGGCCGAGGGCGTGGAAACCCAGGCGCAGCTGGAGTTCCTGCGGGAAGCCGGCTGCGATCAGATCCAGGGCTATCTGTTCAGCCGGCCGTTGCCGATGCAGGAACTGGAGCGCCTGTTGCTGGAGAAACGTGGCCTGGTCAGGCCGCAGCCCCACTGACCTCAAACAAGCCCACCAGCTTCTGCAACTTGTTGGCATTCACCCGCACGGTTTCCGCGCTGGTCTGCAACACCCCCACGGTCAGGCGCATTTGCTCCGAAGAGTGGCTGACCTGCTTGATCGTCTTGCCATAGTCGAGGCTGCGGGCGTTGAGCTGCTGGATGATGCTGAACATGCTCTCCACCGCCTGGTGCAGGTGCACGTTTTCCGACGACGCATCCTCGGCCAGGCGCAGGCTGCTGTCGACATTGGTCACGCCGTTTTCCATGAAGCCTACGGCTTTGCGGGTCTCGCTCTGCAAGCCTTCGACCATCTGGCGAATGTCTTCGGCGGCCTTGGAGGTGCGCGACGCCAGGGTGCGAACTTCGTCGGCCACTACCGCAAAACCGCGGCCATGCTCGCCGGCACGGGCCGCCTCAATCGCCGCGTTCAGGGCCAGCAGGTTGGTCTGGTTGGTGATGTCGCTGATCAACCCGGTGATGTTGCTGATCTGCGCCATGCGGCTGTCCAGCAGTTGCACGCTTTCGGAGGAGCGCTGCACCACATCGCGAATCGACTGGGTGCCGACCTGCACCGCGAGGAATTGCTCGCGGGCGCGGCTGACCACCTCGTCCATGGCCTGCTTCATTTGCTCGGCGCTCACCGAGGCTTGCTGGATTTCCCCCAGTTGCTCTTCAACGATGATCATCATGCGGTGGGTGGCGTCTGCCACTTCATGGGACATCAACCCGGCCGCCTCGCTGCGGCCCAGCATCAACTGATTGGTGTTGCCGACGCTGTGGCTGGCTTTGACCACTTGGCCGACCACCGAATCCAGGCGGTCGATAAAGCTGTTGATCCAGCGGCTCATGTCGCCTGTCTCGTCGTTGACCATGCGCCCGCTGTCCAGGCGCTGGCGCAGGTTGCCTTCGCCCTCGGCGATGGTGCGGATCACTTCGGTCATTTCATTCAGGCGTGCGGCCAGGCGCTTGGGCCCCAGGCGGCTGAACAGCATGGCCGCCACGACCATGCTCAATACTTCGCACGCATCGGTCCAGGCGGCGGGCAAGCCGCTGTAGTGGCGGACCAGGAAATTGCAGGCAAACAGACCGGCCATGGTCGCCATGTAGGGTTTCATCAAGCCGTGGCTCAGGGAGCGCCGGCGGTAGACCTCTTCCAGGTCGGCCTCGCACATCATGCCCCAGCGGTCCGGCGAGCCCGGCAGTTCAAAGGTCACGCCCTTGCCCACCACCGGGATGTGGCGGTAGTCGGAGTAGCCGGGATAGGTGACAAACAGGTTCGAGCCCTTGCGGATGGTCTCGCGTACACCGGGGTGCAGTTGTTGGGTGGCCGGGTCGATAAAGCGCAATTCCAGTTCGGTATGGCGCTGGATCTGCACGGTTTTCCAAGGCGTGTGCACGCCGCTCTTGAGGTTTTCGCCGTGGGTGAAGGCGCCGTCCTCGAAGCGCGAACGGGACAATGCGATACCGGGTTGAAGCGCCGGGTCGAAGCGCGATTGCACCATGAACAGGTAGTTGTCGCCGGACTCCGGGAAAATATGCCCGGCCTCGCGCTGGATCAAATCCCCGAGGATGTCGTTGGGCACTCGCCCGCACAGGCAGCCAAGCACCCTGCCCTCACGGGTCAGCGGTTGGTAGAACATCAGGGTCACTTCGTCATGGAAGCGCGAGGACGAAGGGCCGATCTGCAAGGTCAGCGGGTCGCTGTAGGGGCCATGAAGGAACGGCGCCTTGAGACCGGCGGCCAGGGCTTGATGGTTCAGGGTGCGGTGCGCGGACGGGTTCCAGGTGGTGGTCAGCACCTCGCCCTTGAGGTCGACGATAAACAGTTCGGAGAAGTCGCCAGCCTGTTGCAGTTTGTCCAGCAGCAGGCTGTTGTCGGTGAGCACGGTGTCGCGGGTGAGCACACTGGCCAGTTCGCTGAGGTGTTCCCACTGTTCCCGGGTCCAGGTTTGCAAAAGCTTGACCCGGGTTTCGGCGATGGCCTCGAAGGTTTGCTCCATCACCGGGTACACGCTGCGGTTGAGGCGGCAGGACCAGCCCATGGCGAACTTGCCGGTCTTGCCCCACCAGGGCAGCCAGCTTTTTTCGGCGGAAGATAACTGCATCGTGCTGCTCGACAGGCTGCTCATGGCGGACTCCGGGAGTGATGTCTAATTGCCATAACTCAAGGCAATTAACACGCCAATTAGCTAGCCTGCTATTTATTAGGGTGCTGGGCCTGTTGCGCAGCCCAACGGGAGCGCGCTCCCTCGCCACAAAAAGTTGCATGCAATCAATAAGATGCACCAGTGTGTGGCAGTGAAATCTCTTCCCGCAGGAATTCGATCAGGCCTTGGTGCGTCGGGCCCAGGCGTTCGGCGCCACTGACCAGTGCCAGTTCCGAGGGCGGCACCGGCGGCAGTTCGGTACAGACGCGATGGCTGGCGAGCACCGCGCTGACCGGCAAAATGCTCAGCCCCAAACCGGAGGTCACCGCCGCCTGAATCCCGGTCAGGCTGTGGCTGCCGAACGCCACCCGCCAACTGCGCCGGGCCTTGTCCAGGGCACGGGTGGCACGTTGGCGGTAGATGCAGCCTTGGGGGAACAGCGCCAATGGCAGGGTCTCGAGGTCAAGGTCCTGGCCTTGCCCGCTCACCCACACCAGCGGCTCGGGCCAACTGGCGTGGCAGTCGCCGCTGCCGGTTTCACGCTTGACCAGGGCGATGTCGATTTCGCCGGCGTCCAGTTGCCGGCGCAGGTCGGTGCTCATGCCGCTGACGGTTTCCAGCCGCGCTTCGGGACGCGCCCGCACAAACCCGCTGAGCATCGAGGCCATGCGCACGGCGTCGAAATCTTCCGGCACGCCCAGGCGCACGGGCACCACGCTGGCTTCGGTGCTCAGGGCGTCCCGCGCTTCCCTGGACAGGTTCAGCAACCGGCGTGCGTAGTGGGTGAGCAACTCGCCCTGCTCGGTGGGGCTGACTTGCTGCCCGGAGCGGTCGCGTACCAACAACGTCTGCCCGGCGCTCTCTTCGAGCTTGCGAATCTGCTGGCTGACCGTGGACTGAGTGCGGTGCACGCGCTCGGCAGCGCGGGTGAAGCTGCCTTCATCCACGACGCAGACCAGGGTGTGCAGCAGTTCGAGATCAAACATGGCGCGACCTTCATATCGACAATTCAACTGAGTTGTAGAGGGTAATTTAATTTCCAACTGACGGGTACTGTTCCTATGCTTCAGTCATCACTGACTTCCCTGAACAGGTGCCCCATGTCCCTTGAACACTCCCCTCGCCCGCTCTGGCTGACCTTTGACTGCTACGGCACGTTGATCCAGTGGGATGAAGGCTTGCGTGCGGCGATCGACCAGATTCTCACCGCCAAGGGGGCGCACAGGGTCGATACGGAGACGTTGATCAGCGTGTATGACCGTCATGAACATGCGCTGGAGCAAACGCCACCGCATCGCAGCTTTCGGACGTTGGCGGGGCTTGGGTTACGGCAGGCGCTGCAGGAGTTGGGTTTGCCAGCCGATGCGCACGACGCTGCGACCCTGACGGACCGCATCAGTGCGATGCCGCCGTTCCCTGAGGTGGTCCGGACGCTCAAGCAACTGAAGGTCATGGGCTACAAGCTGTGCATCGTCTCCAACACGGATGACGATGTGATTGCCGGCAACGTTGCCCAACTGGGCGGGACCATTGACCGGGTGATCACAGCCCAGCAGGCCGGGGCCTACAAGCCGGATCGGCGGTTGTTTGACCATGCCCATGCGCAGTTGGGGGTGAGTCTTGAGGAGGTGGTGCATATTTGCGCCAGCCCGCATCTGGATCACGCGGCGGCGCGGGATATCGGGTTTCGCTGCGTGTGGATCGACCGGGGAACGGGTCGCACATTGCTGCCCGACTACCGGCCGGATGCGATTTTGCCGACGCTGGAGGGGGTGCCTGGGTTGTTTGAGTCGTTGGGGTGGTGAGGTGGTTTTGGGTACATATCCGTTAGTTGGGTAACGGCGGCTTAGGGTTTCGCTCTTACAGCAAGTCACTTTGCAAAAGCGTGTACGGACCGGACACATGGTGGACACATGTACGGGGACATGGTTGACACATTATGAACCGTAATCAGGCTGCTTCACGTCGATCGTTCGCAAAAAGTGATGGCAGAAATAGACATCAAACAGCCCGTCACTTTCAGTGTTCGGACGTAGTGCAACGTGATGTCCAGCCAGGCCTTTGGCGATCCTGAAGTAGCGCTTCTGAAACTTAAATCGACTGTGATAAACC
>NZ_JARIXR010000033.1:0-55986 GCF_029269205.1 Pseudomonas sp. 1912-s
GTACGAGAGGACCGGAGTGGACGAACCTCTGGTGTTCCGGTTGTCACGCCAGTGGCATTGCCGGGTAGCTATGTTCGGAATAGATAACCGCTGAAAGCATCTAAGCGGGAAACTAGCCTCAAGATGAGATCTCACTGGAACCTTGAGTTCCCTGAAGGGCCGTCGAAGACTACGACGTTGATAGGTTGGGTGTGTAAGCGCTGTGAGGCGTTGAGCTAACCAATACTAATTGCCCGTGAGGCTTGACCATATAACACCCAAGCAATTTGCTGACCTGAAAAGGCACCAGATTGCGGTGTGTGAAGACGAAATGAACCGAAAGTTCGATTCTTGCAAACACCGAAAGCTGTCACATACCCAATTTGCTGAAGCGAGGCCAGCTGGCCACGACTCAGTACCCGAATTTCTTGACGACCATAGAGCATTGGAACCACCTGATCCCATCCCGAACTCAGCAGTGAAACGATGCATCGCCGATGGTAGTGTGGGGTTTCCCCATGTGAGAGTAGGTCATCGTCAAGATTAAATTCCAGAACCCCTGATTGCTAACGCGATCAGGGGTTTTGTTTTTGGGCGGTTGAAAACTAGCGAGCTTGCTTGCGAAAAACTTCAACGATTACACGGGTCAACAGATGCCCCCGCGCCTATAAATTCCGCCTCCCCGTTTAAAACCCTTGCTCCCTGATCAGCTCAATCAGCGCCCTTAACCCGGCCGGCACATGGCGCCGACCCGGATAATAGAGACGCAAGCAGTCAAAAGACGGCGTCCAGTCCTCCAGCACGCGTACTAGCGTCCCTTTCGCTAAATCAGCGGCCGCATTCCATTCCGTAAGATAGGTCAATCCCAGTCCCGCCCTGGCAGCCTCAAGCATCAGAGTCGGGTTATCCAGGGTCAAAGCACCCTGCACCTCTACAGCGATCGCCTCGCCATGACGCTCAAACTCCCAGTGATAGATTGCCCCGCTGGGCATCCGGCTACGAATACACGCATGAGCACGCAAATCCATGGGACTAAGGGGCATTGGGTGGCTGGCAAAGTAGTCCGGGCTGCCCAATACCGCAAAACGCTGGGCAGGGCTGATATCAATTGCGATCATGTCTTGAGGAACGGTATCCCCCAGTCGAATCCCCGCATCAAATCCCTGCGCTACGATATCCACCAGGCGCCCTTCAGTGACGATATCCAACTTCATCCGAGGATAACGTCGCAGGTACTCCAGCAGCAGTGGCATCACCTGCTTTGCAGCACCCGCCGAGGTATTCAGGCGCAAGGTCCCGCTGGGTTCCGCGCTGCGATTTCCCGCCTGTTCCAAAGCCGTGCGGATGCTCAACAGTGCCGGGGTAATCGTCTCGACAAACTCTGCCCCCACTTCAGATAACGACACACTGCGCGTCGTGCGGTTGAACAGCCTCACCCCCATTCGCGCTTCAAGCCCTGCGATAGAGTGGCTCAGCGCCGACGTTGACACGTTCAACTCAGTCGCCGCCGCGCGAAAACTGCGATGCCTTGCCACGGCCAGTACGGCTTCCAGTTCATTCAGCCCGGATGTGTTCATTGTCCTGAATCACTCATTAACTCATGCCGATTTGTACGGCTTATCAGCTCAATCATAGTGACTTACCGTAGGACGCACTAGCTCAGCGTCCCGGAGGACCTATGCAACACATCAACCAGATTTACATCAACGGCGCCTTTGTGACGCCCCACGGCGAAGAGCGTTTTGACCTGTTCAATCCCGCGACGGGCCAGCGTATTGGTCAGGTTCGGTTGGCAAATGAACAGGACGCCCAGGTTGCCATCGCTGCCGCCAAGCGAGCGTTTGCCGAGTTTTCCCAAAGCTCCAAAGCTGTACGCATCGGCTATCTCCAACGCATGCACGCCGCCGTTGAATCGATTGAGGACGAACTCACCCAGGCAATCATCGAAGAGTACGGTGCGCCGGTTTCCCGTGCGCGATGGATGGCCAGGCATGCCGCCAGCGTCCTGAAGGATGCTGCTTCGATGCTGGAGAACTACAGCTTCTCCCGACGCATTGGCATCGCCGAGGTGGTCATGCAACCGCTGGGCGTGGCCGGATTGATCACGCCCTGGAACAGCAATGCCGGTTTCATCTGCGGCAAGCTCGCTGCAGCGTTGGCCGCCGGCTGTACCGCGGTGATCAAACCCAGTGAGATGAGCGCCATCCAGACTTCTATCGTCACTCGTGCACTTCATGAAGCGGGTTTGCCTCCCGGCGTGTTCAACATCGTCACCGGCCGTGGCGAAACCGTAGGCGCGGTGTTGGGCACCCATCCAGACATTGCAAAAGTCTCTTTCACAGGCTCGACTGCTGTCGGCAAAACGATCCTGCGTGCCGGCGCCGACACCCTGAAACGAATCACCCTGGAACTGGGCGGTAAATCACCGGTGCTGATTCTCGATGATGCGGACCTCAAGACCGCCGTGCCCATGGCGCTTCAGGCCGGCTTCATGAACAGCGGCCAGGCGTGCATTGCTGGCACTCGAATCCTGGTACCTGAAAATCGCCTGGCTGAAGTCGAAGCGCTGATGATCGAGGAGGTGGCCAACGTACGAGCCGGCAATCCTCATGATCCAGTTACCGCCGTCGGCCCCATGGTCAGTCAAAAACAATGGGAGCGGGTGCAGCGCTACATCCAGATCGGGATTGAGGAGGGCGCTCATCTATTGGCGGGAGGTCCCGGTTTGCCAGAAGGTATCAACGCCGGCTGGTTCGTAAGACCCACTGTATTCAGTCGCGTGAACAACCAAATGACCATCGCCCGCGAGGAGATTTTCGGCCCCGTATTATCGATTATTACCTACACAACCGAGGACGAAGCCCTGGCCATCGCCAACGACACGCCCTACGGCCTCCAGGCGTACATTCTGTCATCAAACCCCGAACGCGCCCGCAGGCTGGCCAGCCACATCGACGCTGGCCGCGTCCTGATCAACACGCTGGCCCATGAGCCAATGGCACCGTTTGGTGGTTTCAAGCAATCGGGTATTGGCCGCGAGTACGGCACATTCGGCATGGAAGCCTTCCTGGAACCCAAGTCGGTCTTGAGCTGATTTCTCAGCATAAAAACGCATGAATAAGGTCGCCGGCCCAAACCAAAGTGCATGAACAGCCCCATATGCACGCCGTTCAGGGAAATCGATGCAAAGTGTTTCTGCATTTTTGGTATGGTGCAGCACATTTTCACAGGGACTGATTTTACTCCGCAGGATGCGGCGTCGACCTTATTCAACGAGATGCTGTAGAAATGCCTGAACCGATACCCATCAAGGATCACGAAAAAGAAAACCGCCTGGTCAACAAGCGGCTGCTGGCCTGCGCACTGCTGGTGATCGGCATTACCTGCGCCCTGGTAGGCCGAATGTACTTCCTGCAGGTGGTGCAGTACGACTATCACTCCACGATTTCGGAAAACAATCGTGTCCATGTCCTGCCGATTACACCGACGCGCGGCCTGATTTATGACCGTAACGGCGTAGTACTTGCCGACAACCGCCCGAGCTACAACCTGACGATCACCCGCGAGCGCACGACCGACCTCAAGGGAGAACTGGACGCTATCGTCAGCCTCCTGCATCTGCCCGCTGAAGACCGCGGTGTATTCGACAAAGCGCTCAAACAGGCGCGTCATCCCTTCGTGCCCGTCACGCTGTTTTACGAGTTGACCGAAGAACAGATCGCCGTGCTGGCCGTCAACGAATTTCGCCTGCCGGGCGTGGACGTCGAGCCGCAATTCGTCCGCCATTACCCGCTGGGTGCGCACTTTGCCCACTCCATTGGTTACGTTGGCCGGATCAACGAAAAAGAATCCAAGGCCCTCGACTCGGTGGAGTACCGGGGCACGCAGTCCATCGGCAAAACCGGTATCGAGCGTTTCTACGAGTCGGAGCTGCATGGCCACGTCGGCTATGAAGAAGTCGAGACCAACGCCCAGGGCCGCGTGCTGCGGGTGCTCAAGCACACCGACCCGATCCCCGGCAAAAACATCGTGCTGAGCCTGGACGTCAAACTCCAGGAAGCCGCCGAAGAGGCCTTGGGCGATCGGCGCGGCTCGGTGGTGGCCCTGGACCCGGCAACCGGCGAAGTCCTGGCGATGGTCAGCAAGCCGAGCTTTGACCCGAACCTGTTCGTCACCGGCATCAGCTTCAAGGAATACGCTGCGCTTCACGATTCCCTCGACCGGCCGTTGTTCAACCGTGTACTGCGCGGGCTCTATGCGCCGGGTTCGACGATCAAGCCGGAAGTGGCCATCGCCGGCCTCGACAGCGGAGTGGTCACCGCCCAGACCCGCGTGTTCGACCCTGGCTACTACCAACTCCCGGACTTCGACCACAAATACCGTAACTGGAACCACAGTGGCGACGGCTGGGTGGACATGGACGCGGCGATCATGCGCTCCAACGACACCTACTTCTACGACCTGGCCCACAAGCTGGGCATCGATCGCCTGCACGACTACCTGGCCGAGTTCGGCCTCGGCCAGAAAGTCTCCCTGGACATGTTCGAAGAGTCTGCCGGTTTGATGCCATCCCAGGCCTGGAAGCGTGCAACGCGGCGCCAACCGTGGTTCCCGGGTGAAACCGTGATCCTCGGCATCGGCCAGGGCTACATGCAGGTCACCCCGTTGCAACTGGCCCAGGCCACTGCGCTGATCGCCAACAAAGGCGTGTGGAACCGACCACACCTGGCCAAGACCATCAATGGCGTGGCGCCAGTGGATGAAAACCCGATGCCTAACGTCGTCCTCAAAGACCCGCGCGATTGGGAACAGGTCAACCACGGTATGCAGCTGGTTATGCACGACCCACGTGGTATCGCCCGGGCAGCCGCAGCCGGTGCGCAATACCGGATTGCCGGCAAGAGTGGTACCGCCCAGGTGGTGGCGATCAAGCAGGGTGAGCGCTACAACCGCTTGAAAACCCTGGAGCGCAACCGCGACAACGCCCTGTTCGTCGGCTTCGCCCCGGCGGAGCACCCGCGTATCGTGATTTCAGTCATGATCGAAAACGGCGAGGCCGGTGGCCGTGTGGCAGGGCCGGTGGTGCGCCAGATCATGGATGCCTGGTTGCTCGATCAGGAAGGCCACTTGAAGCCGCAATACGCGACCCCCAGCAAGGCACCGGGTGATCCCCACGTTTAAGGCCATGGGGCATGACGCGAGTCATGCCCTATCCCTTCTCAAAGGTTGCGCATTGGTCGATGTCGCCTACTGTCAATACAGGAGGTGTCTCATGCACGAATCAAATGAAATCAAACGTAAGGTCCTGCTCAACGCTCCACGTCAACGCGTCTGGGAAGCACTGACCGACGCCGAGCAATTCGGCAGCTGGTTTGGCATCGCCCTCAAGGGCAAGCAGTTCGCACCGGGTCGGGCCATTGAAGCCCAGATCACTTACCCCGGTTACGAGCATGTGGTGTGGAAGGCGACAATCGAGCGCCTTGAGCCGCAAACGCGGTTCTCTTTCAGTTGGCATCCCTACGCCGTAGACAAGGATGTGGACTACGACACGGAAACCCCCACGCTGGTGGAGTTCACCCTTGAGGATCACGCCGAAGGCATCTTGTTGCGAGTGGTGGAATCAGGGTTTGACGCAATCCCGGAAGCTCGCCGCCAGAAAGCCTACAAGAAGAACTCCCGAGGCTGGGACGATCAGATGAACAACATCGAAGACTATTTGGCGCAGGCCCATCAGCCTTGAGCTGATGGGCCTGCGCTGCCATCAGCCTTCGTGGGCGGTGCTGATTTCCAGGGTGTCGGTGTAGGTCACCAACACGCTCTGGCCGACCTTGAGGTCTTTGAGGCCGGCGCGGATTTCCGGTTTTTCCACGGTCAGCACTTTGCTTAGGCCCGCCGGGTTCTCCAGGGTCACCTGGTTTTTCTTCAAGTCGATGTGGGTGATCTTCAGTTGCACCTGCACCTGGCGGAAGGCAGCACCGCCCGGGTTCGGGTTATCCGCAGTGGCACGCAGCACGCCGGCTTTCTCGGTGGCGTCGGGCGCGCCCTTGTCGATGTCGGTGTCCAGTACGGCTGCGACCGAATGAGTCACCAGCACCTTGACCTGATCGCCAACCTTGAGGTTGCCCAGGTCCTTGGCCTGGTCGCTGAGCTGCACATGCACCTCGCGGCCTTCAGCGCCCTGGAGCACCACCTGATGGCTGGCGGCATCCACTTTGAGCACCTTGGTGGTCACCTCATCGGCTTCCAGCGACTTGGACAGCGGGATATCGGCGGCATGTGCCGTCAGGGCACCGGCGGATAACAGGATTGCCAGGGCAATGGCCTGGCGAAGCGGGCGAATGACATTCATTGAGTGGACTTCCATGTAAGAGGAGTCCTGAGTCTAGTGGCGAGTCGGCGATACGCAAATTCGCCACCCGATCCAATCGAACCTCGGGGGCAAAACCGCATCACAACAAGACAGACAGCTATCTGACAAGGAGAACGCCCATGCCCAGTCCAGGTTCGTGCCCGGGATTTATCCCGCCCTACATTCTCCATCGGCTGATCGACCACGGTTCCGATTGGCAGCGCTCGCGAGCCCTGAATACCCTGACCCACGTTCGCCAGTTACTGCCCAATCCGGGCAAGCCTGGCCAGGCTTCGGCGGCGCCCGTTACCGGCGCGTTGCAACGCAATGTCTACGACGCCGGCCACCTGACGGTGCTTCCAGGTGACCTGGTACGCGCAGAGGGGCAGCGGGCCAGCGGCGATGCGGCGGTGGATGAGGCTTATGATGCCTTGGGCGCGACCCATGATTTTTTCTGGCAGGTTTACGGGCGCGACTCCATCGATAATCGCGGTTTCGCACTGACCGGCACCGTGCATTATGGCGAAGGCTATGACAACGCCTTCTGGAATGGTGCGCAAATGGTCTTTGGCGACGGCGATGGTGAGGTGTTCCAGCGCTTTACCCGGTCCCTGGACGTGGTCGCCCACGAACTGACCCACGGCATCATCGAGAGCGAAGCCGGCCTGGTTTACCGCAACCAGTCCGGGGCGCTCAACGAATCAATCTCCGACGTGTTCGGCGTCCTTACCCGGCAATACGCGCTCAAGCACACGGCTGAGCAGGCGGACTGGCTCATCGGCGCAGATTTGCTGACCGACAAGGTCCATGGCAAAGGCCTGCGCTCCATGTCCCATCCCGGCACCGCCTATGACGACCCGGTGCTGGGCAAGGACCCGCAGCCGGCGCATATGCGGGACTTCGTCGTCACTCAGGATGACAATGGCGGCGTGCACCTGAACTCCGGGATCCCCAACCGTGCGTTTTACCTCGCAGCGACGGCCTTGGGCGGCGCGGCCTGGGAGCAGGCAGGGCAAGTCTGGTATGACACCCTCTGCGATAAACAACTCGATAATGATGCGGACTTCCAAGGCTTTGCCACCTTGACCGTCGCGCATGCCCGTGAGCGTTTCGGCGCCACCCAGGCCAAGGCGGTAGAGAAAGCCTGGGCCGGTGTGGGTGTGAGCCCGGGATGAGGAGAATGCGATGAAACAGCTACCACCCCTGGGCAGCGATGCCACGGTGCGTCTGTCCCGCCAAGGCGGGGTAACAGCGATGTTGAGCCGGCCGCGCGAGATCGAGTTTGCCCAATGCAATCTGGATGAGCGTGAACAGATCTGCACGTTGCTCAACGGTTGCCTGCCGCTGGCCTCGGTTGACTCGGGGAGGGGCGACCAGCGCTTCTACCAGATCGAAGTGCGCTTTCGCCAGGATGATCGCGATGACCGGTTGATGCTCCAGGTGCCCGAAGAGTTGGCACCTGGAGAGTTGGTCCGGCTATGGGACAAAGGTCAGGTCTGATCCTCGGGTTACTTGATCACCACCGGGTTCACCGGCGCGCCACTGCCCCCGACAATCTTTAACGGGGCGGCGGTGTAGAGGAACTTCCACTGGCCGTCGTCTGCGCAATCGGCGGCCAGTTCCTCCAGCAGCACGATTTCGGTGAAGGCGATCCCCAGGTTGCGCATCAGCGCGCAATGCAGCGGAATCTGCACCCCGGACACCGGGTCGGTGATCACTTCGTTGGCGATGGTGTCGGTCACCAGATTGGGGATTTCCATCTCGTGGAACCACTCCACCAGCTCCCGGCTGTACGTCAGCCCCGGCTCCATCAGGTCCTTGAAGAACTCGGTTTTGCCCAGTTCATAAAACGCGCCCATGGAGCCGGTGCGGATGATCAGGATGTCGCGCTTTTCAATGGTCACGCCCTGGGCCTTGGCGGCGTCGAGCAAGTCCAGGTGGTTGAAGGTTTCACCACGGCCCAGGCACTTCTTGCCGCGATACCGGGCCATGTCGATCAGCACGGCGCGACCCACCACACCCCGTTCGGCAATCGCCAATACACTGGCCTTGGCCATGCCGCCGACCGTGGTGTTGGCGTCGTAGCCGTTCCACAGTTGATTGTCGTACCAGGCGTGTCCGAGGGCGTCGTACTGGGTCGAGCCTTGCAGCTGCATGAAGATCACGTCGTCGGAGTACGCCGCGCCGCCGGTCATGTGCGGCTGTTTGCCGAAGTGGTAATGGCTGTGGTCCAGGGTGTTGAAGCGCATCGACGGGTTGCGCGCCGGCCACATCGGGTCGCCGCCCGGGTGGCCGATCTGCACTTGCAGGGTAAAGGTCTTGCCCTGGCGCACCGAGGCGACGCCCCGCAGTACTTCGGCTTCAGTCAGGTAATTGAGGGCGCCGACTTCGTCGTCCGGTCCCCATTTACCCCAGTTCTTTGGCAGGCCTTCAAGCAATTGTCTGGTGTTCGGCTCGTTCTTATTATGAAGATCACACATAGCAATTCCGGTCCCTGTGAGAGTGAGTTACACGCAGCGTCCGCCATCGACTTCCAGGCAGGTGCCGGTGATGAACGCTGCTTCGTCCGACGCCAGGTACAGGCAGGCGTTGGCCACATCTTGCGGGGTGGAAAAGCGCCCCAGGGGAATGGTTGCCATGAACTTCTGGCGGTTTTCCGGGGTGTCCGGCACGCCCATGAATTCGCTGAGCAACGCCGTGGCACCGACGACCGGATTCACGCAGTTGACGCGGATATTGTCCGGCCCCAACTCTGCCGCCATGGTCTTGCTCATGACCACCACTGCACCCTTGCTGCCGTTATACCAGACCAGTCCCGGACGCGGACGGATCGCCGCCGTCGAGGCAATGTTGACGAACACACCGCCGCCCTGGCCGCGAAAGTGCGGCACAAAATGCTTGGCGCTCAGGAAGATGCTTTTGACGTTGACCGCAAACACCCGGTCGAACTCGGCCTCGTCGACCTCCAGCATCGGCCGGTTGCGGTGGGTGGTGCCGGCGTTGTTGATGACGATATCCAGGCCGCCGAACTGTTCCAGGGTGCCGCGCAGCAGGGCGCCCATGCTTTCATCGTTGGCCACGTTGACCTCGATGAAATGCGCATGGCCGCCGCTTTCGGCGATTTCATTGACCACCCGCTGGCCGCCGACCGCGTTCATGTCGGCGACGATCACCTTGGCGCCCTGGCGGGCAAAGGTCTTGGCGATGCCCTCACCAAAACCCGAACCGGCGCCGGTGACGATCGCAACTTTATTGGCTAAACGCATGGTGTGTTCTCCGTTCTTGTTGTTGTGAGGAATCAACCGTGTTTGATCGCAATGGTCTTCAAGGTGGTAAAGCCCAGCAGCGCCTCGAAGCCCTTTTCCCGGCCATAACCGCTGGCCTTTATCCCGCCAAATGGCAGCTCGACGCCGCCACCGGCCCCGTAGTTATTGATGAACACCTGGCCGCAGCGCAGCTTGCGGGCCAGGCGCATTTGGCGTGCGCCGTCGCGGGTCCATACGCCGGCCACCAGGCCGAACTCGGTGCCGTTGGCCAGGCGAATCGCTTCGGCTTCATCGTCGAAGGGCATTACGGCGAGTACCGGGCCGAAGACTTCCTGTTGCGCCAGGCGACTGTCTGGCGGCACATCGCGAAATAGCACCGCTTCCTGGAAATACCCGTCGCTGCCGGCCTCGGCCACCACCGTGCCGCGCGCGGCGACGGTGATCCCGGCCTGTTCGGCTTCGCGAATAAACTCGCGCACCTGGCGCTGCTGCTTCTGGTTGATCAGCGGGCCCATGTCCAGGTCCAGCGCTGAAGGCCCGGCGCGCAGCTCGGAAAAACGCTGGCTGAGGCGCGCCAGCAGGGTTTCGTAAATGCTGCGCTCCACCAGCAAGCGGCTGCCGGCGGAGCAGGTTTGCCCGCAGTTCTGCACGATGGCATTCACCAGCACCGGCAGCGCTTCATCCAGATCGGCATCGGCAAACACCAGTTGCGGCGACTTGCCGCCGAGCTCCAGCGTCACCGGGCAGTGGCGCTCGGCGGCGGCTTTCGACACCGCCGTGCCGGTGACAGTGGAGCCGGTGAACGAGATGTGATCGATGCCCGGGTGTGCGCACAACGCCGCGCCGGCTTCGTAGCCATAACCGGTGACCACATTGATCGCGCCGGCCGGAAAGCCCACCTCCGTGGCAATTTCCGCCAGGCGCAGCAACGACAGACTGGCATCTTCCGCCGGCTTGACCACACAGGCATTGCCCGCCGCCAGGGAGGCGCCGACGCTGCGCCCGAAAATCTGCATCGGGTAATTCCACGGGATGATATGCCCGGTCACGCCATGGGGCTCGCGTACCGTCAGCACCGTGTAGCCGGCCTGATACGGCAGGGTTTCGCCGTGCAGCTTGTCGGCGGCACCCGCGTAATATTCGAAATAGCGGGCAAGGGCGGTGGCATCGGCGCGGGCGACTTTCAGCGCCTTGCCGGTGTCCCGCGCTTCGATCTGCGCCAGCTCTTCATGATGTTCCAGCACTGCCACGCCGAGCTTGGCCAGCAAGCGGCTGCGCTCCACGGCAGACAACTGGCCCCACGGTCCATCGAAGGTTTCCCCGAGGGCCTGGCGCGCCGCGCTGATCGCCGCGTCGATATCGGCGGCCGTGCCACGGGCAATGCTCGAATAGGTTTCGCCGGTGCTCGGGTCGATCACCGGAATGTCTTCCAGCGAGGTCGACGCCCGCCATTGGTTGGCAATGTAATGTGCGTGGGTCATGTTCAGCTCCTGTTCCCTGCGACGCATTCGGCGATGGCGCGGCCCACTTCGACGGTGCTGGCGCTGCCGCCCATTTCCCGGGTGCGCGGGCCTTCGGCAAGCACCGTTTCGATGGCGGACACGATGGCCGCCGCGGCTTCCTGATAAAGCGGATCACCGTCACCCAGGTGCTCGATCATCAGTGCGGCCGACCAGATCTGCCCGATCGGATTGGCGACGCCCAGCCCGGCAATGTCCGGCGCCGAGCCGTGCACCGGTTCAAACAACGACGGGTAGCGCCGCTCCGGATTGAGGTTGGCCGACGGCGCAATGCCGATGGTGCCGGTGCACGCCGGGCCAAGGTCGGAAAGGATGTCGCCGAACAGGTTGGACGCCACCACCACATCGAACCAGTCGGGATGCTGCACGAAGTGCGCGCACAGAATGTCGATGTGGAACTTGGCGGTCTTCACGTCCGGGTAGCGCCGGGCAATCTCGTTCACCCGCTCGTCCCAGAACGGCATGGTGATCGAGATCCCGTTGGATTTGGTCGCCGCCACCAGGTTTTTCCGAGGCCGTTGTTGCGCCAGTTTGAAAGCGTAATCCACCACGCGGTCCACACCTTCGCGGGAGAAAATCGATTCCTGTACCGCGATTTCCCGCGACGTGCCTTCCCACATGCGCCCACCGACGCTGGAATATTCGCCTTCGGTGTTTTCCCGCACCACGATGAAGTCGATGTCCCCCGGTACACGGCCGGCCAGCGGGCAGGGCACGCCGGGCATCAGGCGCACCGGGCGGATATTCACGTATTGATCGAACTGGCGGCGGATCTTCAGCAGCGACTCCCACACAGCGGTGTGGTCGGCAATGATGTCTGGCGCGCCGACGGCGCCGAAGAAGATCGCGTCATGGCTGCCGATCTGTTCGGCCCAGTCGTCGGGCATCATCGTGCCGTGGGCCAGGTAGTGCTCGCTGCACCAGGCAAAGTGGTCGAAGTGAAAGTGAATACCGAAGCGCCGGCTGACGGCGTCGAGTACCCGCAGGCCTTCGGGCACCACTTCGCGGCCGATGCCGTCGCCGGGAATCACGGCGATGCGGTGGGTGGAGCGGTTGGGGGATTGGGACACGCCGTGTCTCCTGTGTTGTTTTTATAGGAAGGTCTGGCGGGGGCATTCTTGGCACAGCTGCGGCAACAGGGGAATTGCTAATTGTGGAATCGGCCTTCGCGAAATTCGAAGGCCGAAGGTTTATGCCGGGTTGGCGCTGAGGTAGTCGAACAGCGCCAGGCTGGTCAGTGAAGGCTGTTCCTTGCGCATGCACAGGTACATCTGCCGGTCGGCCCAGCTGTCGTCGATTTCGATAAAGCGCAAGGCCATCTCCTTGCGAAAAATCTGCACCGCGCCCTGTGGCAACACGCCCACGCCCTGGCCGGCGGCGATCAGGCGGCACACCGCTTCGAAACTGCGCACCTGCATCCGCAGCCGCAACGGCATGCCGATCGCTGCGGCGGCGTCGGTAATCAGCGGAGTGATGGCGGCGTTGTCTTCCAGCCCGACGAAGTCATAGCCGAGCAAATCTTCAAAGCGCGCGTGGCGCATTTTCAATGGATGGTCGTGGGGCACGATCAGGCACAGGCGGTCCTGGCAGTAGGGTTCGAAGCGCAGTTCTTCACCGCTGTGCCGGGTGGTGACAATGCCGACATCCGCCACGCCGTCGCGCACCGCCTGGAGAATTTCCCGGCTGCGCTCCTCGCGAATGTCCAGGCGGATGCCCGGGTGCAACGTGTTCCACTGGGTCAATTGGCGCGGCAGCTCCTGGCTCATTGCTGAACTGTTGGCGTACAGGCACACCCGGCCGGTGGCGCCCTTGGCGTAGTCGGCGAGGTCCGCGTGCATGCCGTCCACCGCCCGCAGGATCGACTGTGCATGCTGGGCCAACACCTCCCCGGCCGCCGTCGGTGAAACGCCGGTGGAAGTGCGGGTCAGCAGGGCGACCTTGAAGTGCTGCTCCAGCAGCGACAGGCGTCGGCTGGCGGCAGAGAGGGAGATATGGGATTGCTCGGCCGCCCGGGACAGGTTGCCCAGCTTGACCGCCTTGAGGAACAGCTCGATGGAAGTGAGGTCGGGGGACATGCCGGGGTCCTTGTGCGCAGTGGGTGAAAAACTACGCAGTTGGCACGCGGCTGTCCAATATCCGGCAAACGAAAGGGCTGAAAGCAGATCTGCTTTTCTGTAGGCGCTGGCTTGCCTGCGATAGCATCACCGAGGTGCATCTGACACACCGAGGTGCCTGCATCGCAGGCAAGCCAGCTCCCACATTGATTGGGTTTAGAAGTCGATGCTGGCCGACAACTTGGCCACACGTGGGTCACCTTGGGTCAGGTAGCCGCCGAGTGCCGATTCCCAGTACTTGGTATTGGCGACGTTCTCCACGGTGGCGCCGAGGGTGACGTCACGCTGGTCCACCTTGAAGGTGTAGCGCGCGCCCACGTCGAAGCGGTTCCAGGTGGGCAGGCTGAGGGTGTTGGCCTGGTCGGCGTATTGGCCGCCGGTGCGCAGCATACGACCGTCAACGGTCACGCCTTGCAGGCCGGGCACATCCCAGTCCACGCCGGCGTTGAGCTGGAAGCTTGGTACGCCGACGGCGCGGTTGCCGTCGTTGGTGCCGTTCTGGGTGCCTTTGAGTTCGGTGTGGATAATGGTTGCGCCGCCCAGCAGGCGCAGGCCAGCGATGGGTTCGCCGAAGACGTTGAGTTCTACACCTTTGTTGATTTGGTCGCCTTGGCGAAAGTAAGTCGCAACGGGCTTGCCGAGTGCGTCGACGCCGGTCACTTGGGAATAACCATCACTCGGCTGTTCGATTCGGTAGACACCCAACGTGGCGCCATAGGTGCCCATGTCGACCTTGACCCCGGCTTCGCTCTGTTTCGAGCGGGCAGGTGCAAAGGCTTGATCTGCGTTGAGTACCTTGGCGGTGCCAAACGTAGTAGGCGCGGTTGGCCCCTGTGCCAGCCCTTCAATATGGTTGGCATAGAACGACACATGGTCCCACGGCTTGAACACCAGGCCATACACCGGTGTGGTGATCGACTTGTCGTAGTCGGCAGTGCGAGTGCCGGTGCCGTAGGCAAAGCCCTGAACCACCAGTTCCTGGCGGCGCAAACCGGCAGTCACCAGCAAGCGATCATCCATAAAGCCCAGGGTGTCCGAGACCGCCGCACTGCGGGCGAAGGTCTTGGCGGTGATACCCGGGTCGTTCAGGTCGCCGCCCACCGAGCCACCCTTGACCGGCTCGGCAACGTCCACCGGGTTATAGATATTGCTGGCGTGGCCGGTGAAGTCGAAGTCATAGGCGTTGCGCGCCTGGGCCCAGATGCCGGTCAACTCGAGGTTCAGCCTGTGGCTGACCGAGCCGGTCTGGAACTTGCCGTTCAAGCCCGCCATCAGGCTGGTGTTGTCTTCCTGGTGGGCGATGCGCGAGCCGCTGACGGTGGCATTGCCCAGGGTGTCATTCAGCGTGACCGACGAGTAACGGCCGATCTCGTTGGTGTGTTTGGCACCGCCGGCGATGTAGGCCGTCCAGGTGTCGTTCAGGTCGTACTCGGCGCGCAGCATGCCGAAGGTGTCTTCCAGGCTGCTGGTGCCCCAGTTCGGCGCGTAGTTGGTGTCGGCCGAAGGCGCGTTGGGGATGTGGGTCAGGTTCTGGCCGAGCAATACGGTGTTGCGCCCGCCATTGATCTGCTGTTTCGAGTAGACAAAATCTCCCGACAAGCGCAGCGCATCGCCGCGATAATCCAGGCCAACCGCAAACAGCTTCGAGCGCTGGCTCTCGTCATCAACCCCGGTATCGCCTTCGCGCTGGGAAATATTCACCCGCGCGCCAAACCGATTGTCCTCACCAAAACGCTGGCCGATGTCCAGGTGCTCGCCGACCCGGCCATCACTGCTGATGTCGGTGCTGAAACGGCGCAACGGCACATCATCGGCGCGTTTGGGTTGCAGGTTCACACCGCCGCCAATCCCGGAGCCGCCGGGTGTCACGCCGTTGATAAAGGCGTTGGGGCCCTTGAACACTTCAACGCGTTCCAGGGCGTCGGTGGACATGATCTGGCGCGGCAGGATGCCGTACAAACCGTTGAACGAAATGTCGTCGCCATTCAGCGGCAAGCCACGAATCACAAAGGCCTGGGCCTGGTTCGCATAACCCGACGCCTGGCGCACGGACGAATCGTTGAGCAGCACATCGCCGACGTTTTCGGCCTGCTGGTCGCGGATCAGTTTTTCGGTGTAGGAAGACATGCTGAACGGCACGTCCATGATGTCCTGGTTGCCCAGCACCCCCAGTTGCCCGCCACGGGCGACCTGGCCGCCGGCGTACACCGGGGGCAGGGCATTGGGCGTAGGCGCGTCGGCACTGATGGTGGTGGCGCCCAATTCCAGCGCCTTGCCGTCCTGACTGTTGTTCGCATCCTGCGGGGTTTCTGGAGTTGCGGCGTGAGCGGCGAGGCTCAGGGAGCAGCAAAGGGCGAGCAGGGTAGGGCGAAACGGCACAGCCAAACGGGTGGAAGTGGGCATGGTCGATCCTGACGGCGAACCGTCACTGTGAGGAAAAGGGCAACAACGTTGCGCGTCCTCGCTGCGCGGATACGACTCCGGTACGAATGATAGTAATTGTCATTAACATTCTGCAACAAGTTTGTGAGGTTGCGGTCTCCGTACGCGTAGGTCATTTCCGTTAAATCGCCGCGCCTTGTCACAGGCCGAGTAGAATCACGCCCTGAAAGTGATTCTTGAGGTGTGGCAAGGTGGATTTACAGCAGGGGTTTGTCCTGACCCGGCATTGGCGCGACACCCCGGCGGGCACGGAGGTCAGTTTCTGGCTGGCCACCGATCAAGGCCCAAGGTTTGTGCGCTTGCCGGTGCAGACCTCCGTGATGTTCATCCCCCAGGCCCATCGCAAGCCCGCCGAACTGCAGCTCAAGGGTGAGCGCGGCATCGAGTGGCGCGACCTGGCGCTGTGCGATTTCCACCATCGCCCGGTGCTGGGCCTCTACACCAAACAGCATCGCCAATTGATGGACCTGGAAAAGCGCCTGCGCAAAGCCGGCATCGACGTCTACGAAGGCGACGTGCGCCCGCCCGAGCGCTACATGATGGAACGCTTCATCACCGCGCCGGTGTGGTTCGGCGGCACGCCGGGCGAGGGCGGCATGCTGGTAGAGGCGCAGATGAAACCTGCGCCGGATTACCGCCCGCCCCTCAAGCTGGTATCGCTGGACATCGAGACCACCGCCCAGGGCGACCTGTATTCCATCGCCCTCGAAGGCTGCGGCGAGCGCCAGGTGTACATGCTCGGCCCGCCGAACAAAACCGACGCGGTGGACTTCAAGCTCGACTACTGCGACACCCGCGCCGAACTGCTGGAACGCCTGAACCTGTGGCTCGCCACCCATGATCCCGACGCGATCATCGGCTGGAACCTGGTGCAGTTCGACCTGCGTGTCCTGCACGAACATGCGCAGCGCCTGAACGTGCCGCTGTTGCTCGGCCGTGGCGGCGATGCCATGGGCTGGCGCGAACACGGCAGCCGCAATCATTACTTCGCCGCGGCGGCCGGGCGGCTGATCATCGATGGCATCGAAGCCCTGCGGTCGGCGACCTGGAGTTTTGAATCCTTCAGCCTGGAAAACGTCGCCCAGGCCTTGCTCGGCGAAGGCAAATCGATCTCTACGCCGTACCAGCGCATGGACGAAATCAACCGCATGTTCGCCGAGGACAAGCCTGCACTGGCGCGCTACAACCTCAAGGACTGCGAGCTGGTGACGCGGATTTTCGAGAAGACCGAGCTGCTGAAATTTCTCCTGGAGCGGGCCAGCGTCACCGGCCTGCCGGCAGACCGCAACGGCGGTTCGGTGGCCGCGTTCACTCACCTGTACATGCCGCTGATGCACCGCCAGGGTTTCGTCGCGCCGAACCTGGGAGACAAACCGCCCCAGGCCAGCCCCGGCGGGTTTGTCATGGACTCGCGCCCGGGCCTCTACGAATCGGTGCTGGTGCTCGACTACAAAAGCCTTTACCCGTCGATCATCCGCAGCTTTCTGATCGACCCGGTGGGTCTGATCGAGGGCCTGCGTCACCCCGAAGACAGCGAGTCGGTGGAAGGCTTTCGCGGCGCGCGGTTTTCCCGTACCCGGCATTGCCTGCCATCGATTGTCGCGCGGGTTTCCGAAGGCCGCGAAGTGGCCAAGCGCGAACACAACGCGCCGCTGTCACAGGCCCTGAAGATCATCATGAACGCCTTCTACGGTGTACTCGGTTCCAGCGGTTGCCGCTTCTTCGACACCCGGCTGGCGTCGTCCATCACCCTGCGCGGCCACCAGATCATGCGCCAGACCCGTGAACTGGTCGAAGCCCGGGGCTATGAAGTGATCTACGGCGACACCGACTCCACCTTCGTCTGGCTCGGCAGCGCCCACTCCCAGGAAGACGCCACGCGCATCGGCCTGGACCTGGTGCAGCACGTCAACACCTGGTGGCGCGAGCGCCTGCAGAAGGAGTTCGGCCTGCAGAGTGCCCTGGAGCTGCAATACGAAACCCACTTCAGCCGATTCCTGATGCCGACCATTCGCGGCGCGGAAGAGGGCAGCAAAAAGCGCTACGCCGGGTTGGTCACCCGCGCCGATGGCAGCGAAGAAATGATCTACAAAGGCCTGGAAACCGTGCGCAGCGACTGGTCGCCCCTGGCCCGGCAATTCCAGCAGGAGCTCTACCGGCGGATCTTCCACCGCCAGCCCCATCAGGATTACGTGCGCGACTACGTGCGCCGCACCTTGAGTGGTGAGCTCGACGAGTTACTGATCTACCGCAAACGCCTGCGCCGGCAACTGGGCGACTACGAACGCAACGTGCCGCCCCATGTGCGCGCCGCGCGCCTGGCCGACGAATACAACGACCGCCAGGGCCGCCCCCGCCAGTACCAGAACGGTGGCTGGATCAGCTACGTGATCACCGTCAACGGCCCGGAACCGCTGGAAGTGCGCCAGGCACCGATCGACTACGATCATTACGTCACCCGGCAACTGCAGCCGGTGGCGGACGCGATCCTGCCGTTTGTCAGCGACGACTTCGGCACCCTGGTGGGTGGCCAGATGGGGTTGTTCTAAAACGGCTTGCCTTGCAGTGGCCAGAGCCTGCAATCTTGGCCACTGACGACCACCAGACGGCGCAGCACTCCCATGACTGAAATCACCCTGACCGGCACCACGGTCGAACTCCGCCCCCTGCAACGCGAACACTCGGCCGCCCTGGTACAGGCCGCCGCCGACGGGCAATTGTGGAACCTGAAGGTGACCAATGTGCCGGGCCCCGACACGGTCGACAAGTACGTGGATATCGCCCTGGCCGGGCGTGACGCGGGCACCATGGTGCCGTTTGTGATCGTGCGCCGTGACACCGGCGAGGTGGTGGGCAGCACCCGCTTCTGGAAGGTCGACCGGGTCAACCGCAAGCTGGAGATCGGCCACACGTTTATCAGCCAGTCGGTGCAGAAATCCGGGGTCAACACCGAGGCCAAGCTGTTGCTGCTGACCCACGCGTTTGAAGTCATGGACTGTGTGCGGGTGCAGTTCACCACCGATGAGCTGAATGAGAAATCCCGGGCCGCGATCCTGCGCCTCGGTGCGGTACAGGAAGGGATCGTGCGCCACGAGCGCATCATGCCCGATGGCCGCAAGCGCAACTCGGTGCGCTTCAGCATCATTGATCCGGAATGGCCGCAGGTGAAGGCGGGCTTGCTGGCCAAGCTGGCTTACTGAGGGTTGCCGCAAGCCTCAGGGCTTGTGGCTCAACTCCTCCACCAACTCATCCATCCGGTCGGCGATTTTCGGTGTGGTCGACAACACAAAGCCTTTCTGCGTGCCCACATAGGTCTCGACGATATACAGCGTGTCGCCCACATCCAGCCCCAACTCCTGCAAGGCTTCGTCTGGCAGGCGAATGGCGCCGTCGCCGTCCCAGTCTTCGATCGTGACGCGTTTACTGTGCATGATGGCTTCCCGTTGAACGATTGAACGGCCTAGCCTAACACCTCAACCCACTGCCAGGAGGCTCGGCACCGTGTACACCCTTTACGGAACCCAAGGCACCGGCTCGTGCATCATCGAAATCGCCCTGCAGCGTTGCGGTGTCGAGTGGCGTCAGGTTGACGCCTGCTCCTGGGAGCACAGCGCGGGCAGCGAGGCCCTGGCGCGGATCAACCCGCTCAAGCAAATTCCTACCCTGCAACTGCCCGATGGCAGCGTGTTGACCGAAAGTGCGGCGATCCTGATTCACCTCGGCCTGCAATTTCCTGCCTCCGGCCTGCTGCCCGAGGCGCCTGCCCAAGTCATTCGTGGCCTGGTGTACATCGCGGCCAACTGTTATTCGGCGATCGGCATCATCGACTACCCGGAACGCTGGACCGACAGCGCCGAAGCGCAGCAGCATGAACAGCTGGTCAGCGGCACCCGTCGCCGCCTGCATGGGGCCTGGGAAGTGTTTGCCGATCAATTTGCCGATCAACTGTTCACCCCGGCGCAGGGGCCGAATGCACTGGGGATCATGGCTGCGGTGGTGTCGCGATGGGCGGGAGGGCGTGAGGCGCTACAACAATCGCGGCCTGAGTTCGCCCGGGTGCTGGCACAGGTGGATACCGACCCCGGCGTAGCGCCGGTGTTTGCCCGACACTGGCCGCGGTGAGCAACCGCAATCAAAAGAAACAATGAGGCGTAAGGTGGCTAAACGCCTTGCTTCGCGGGCGTCCTGACCTACGCTTTCTGAAGTTGTCGTAGGAATCATCCTTGAATTTGACTGTCGCAGACATGAAACTCAAGAACCCTGCATGGAATTCAAAGGAGGTGTGCATGCTCATCCGGTCGCTGACCCTGGCTACCTTGATGGCTTTTACGGGGCCGCTGCTGGCCGCGGATGATCTCAATCCGCTCAAGCAGGACCTGGGCAAGTCACGCCCGTTGGTGGTGGTGGAACTCGACTCCGGTAACCCGACGTTGGCCACCCTCAAGAAACAGCTGGACGAGCCTGCCAACAAGCAGTCCTTTGAAGAGCGCAACATGGTGCTCTACACCGTGTCCTTCGGCAGCATCGGTGCCGAGGGCGAGAAGTTCGCCAAGGACGCAAAGGACAACAAGAAGCTCGCGCCGCCTGAAACCAACGCGCTGATCCGTGCACTCAAGCTGGGTGCCGGCAGTGGCACCAAAGTGATTCTGGTGGGCAAGGACGGCGAGAAGAAACTTGAGAAGACCGTGCCGCCGGACACCCTCAACCTGGCGGATTTCTTCAGCGCGATTGACCAGATGCCCCAGGCGGAAAAGGACCTGGCTGCCCCGGCCGAGCCTGAACCCGCGGCCCCGGCGGCTGCCAAGCCTGGCGCCAAGGCCGGCAAGAACACCAAGCATCCAGCGCCCCAACCGGCACTGGATGATTGAGCGTTTTTCTGTAGGAGCTGGCTTGCCTGCGATAGCATCACCTCGGTAATTCAGGCACACCGCGGTGATGCCATCGCAGCCTCGCTAAAGCTCGACAGCTCCCACATCAGGCCTCAAACCCCAGGCTTTTCCCCGGCCACCGCCGGCGCCTTGCGCACCGGGAACGGGAAGTAGAAAAACCGCAGGAAGGCCACCCGCTTGATCACTTCGCCGATCATCAACGGCACCACCACCGCCACCACCAGCCCGATAAACGCCGCCGCCACATCCGGCAACCCCAGGTGCTGCAGCAGGGCAATGGTCTTGTGCTGGATCTCGCCGTGGAAAATCAACAGGATCAGTGTCGACTGTCCGATGTAGGTCATGGCGCGGGTCAGCACCGCAGACGTCATCATCAACCCGGCCAGCGCCCAGCAGATGTACACACCGATCACCGCCAGGGCACTCGTCCACAGCCAATGGTCATAGCGCCGTTGGGCCAGGTCCATGGTGTCCCAGGTCGGGATGAAAATCGCGAAGTACACCACCAGTGCCACCACCATGCTCAGCAGCGAACTCTGGTGTTTGCGCAGAATGTCCCGCAGCAGGTAGCCGAGGATGAAATAGGTGCTGCTGATCAGCGTCACATCCAGGCTGAAGGGCAGCCCCGGCATCGTCCAGGTCTGGCCGCCGACGGTGATCGGTACCTGCCAGAACCAGTCCAGGGTCCAGACCCCCAGCAGTAACTGCACGCCCACCACCACGCAACTCCACACCAGGGACAGGCCCAGGCGTTGCATCAGCCGCAGCATCACCCAGCCAAACAGTATCGCTACCCAGAAGTGCGGCAAAAACCACAAGGCCTGCCACGGCAGGGTATCCACCGAAGCGTAGAGCACGCCACCGATGTCGGGCAGCAGCGGTTGGCCGCGCAGGATGTCGCGCACTAATACGTACACCAGCATCGTGGTGAAGAACGGCTTGAGCAGGGCATCGGCCTTGCGCACCGCCATTTCAACAAACGGCTGCTCAGGCTTGAAGAACACCCCGGAGAGGAAGAAGAACAGCGGCAGGATGAAGACCGCGAGTATCGGGTACAGCAAGTTCGGGGAATGCTCCACGAACCAGCCGTGCCCGAACACGATGATCAGGATGCCAATGCCCTTGGCAATATCCATTTGAATCCAGCGTTTTTTCACCTGACTGCTCCCACTCTATAAATCTGCCTTGCGCCACGGCTTGAGCCACAGGCCCATGCCCAGCAACACCACGGCCCCAGCCAGGGTGCTCAACCCCAGCTGCAGCCAAATACCTTGAATCCGAAACAACACCAACGCGGCCAAACCCATCACCAGCCCACTCAACACCCAGTGCCACTTCCAGGGCAGGGCGCCGAGCAAGCCCTGGCGTTGCATCAACAGCAACGCGGTGCACAGCACCCCGGCGAGGGCGGCGAGCGGGATGCCCGCCAGGCCAAACACAAACGGCAGCACACCCAGCAGCAATACGTTCACCAGGCTCCCCAACAGCTCGCAACGCAGCGGCTGGCGGGTGTCGCCGGCGGCATAGGCGTAGCGCGCCAGCAGGGCATTCCAGGCGCCGAACACCAGCGGCACGGCGAACCAGGCCAACAGCAGCGGCAACGGCGAATCCACCGACTGCGCCGGCAGCAGCAACCCCACCAGGCTTGGCGCCGCCGCCACCAGGCCGACGCCGGCCGGCAGGGTCAGCAGGCTGGCGGTTTCCACGCCGCGCTTGAGCAAGGCCAGGCGCTCATCGCCCTGGCGGCGGCTCATCATGCCCAGCAGCACCTGGTTAAGGCTCATCAGGGCAATCAACGGCAAGTTCATCAGCTTGCGGGCCAGGTTGACCCAGGTCACCGCGCCTTCACCCAGCAAGGACGCCACCAGCCGTTCAATCAACGCCAAACCCTGGCTGGCGCCGTTGCTTAAAAGCAGCGGGCCTATGCGTGCGCCCAGCTCGCGTAATTCCAGTGTTGAAGCCCTCAGCCGCCACGGCCGCCAGCCCAGGCGCAGCATCGACGGCAACAGCGCCAGCGGCATCAGCAGGCTGCCGGTGAGGCAGGCCAGTGCCAGCGAGTGCGGTTGCGTGGCGGTACCGGCGAGGGCGAGGTAGGTCACCGGTGGCAGGTTGAACAGCAACGAGCCGAGCCCCGCGACCACAAAGCGCTCGTTGGCCTGTAGCGGGATACTGAACAGCGCATGCAGCATCAGCCCCGGCACGCTCCAGGCAAGAATCTGCAAGTTGCTGCTGGCGAGGCTGGTGGCCGTCGCCGCCAGCCCCGGGCCGAGCAGTTGCACCAGCCATGGCGCCAGCAACGTCAGCAGCAGGCTGGTCACCAGGGCGATCAGCAGCAGCGCCGGGAACAACACCGCCAGCCAATCCAGGCGCTCGCCGTCCTTGCGTTGCAGGTACAGCGGCAGGGCGGCGGCACTCAGCACGCCCCCGGCCAGCGACATGCGCAACGCTTCGGGCAAAAACAGCGCGATCAGAAACGCATCGCTGCGCTCGCCCGCACCCCAGGCCGCCACCAACAACCACTCACGGGCAAACCCGAGGCACAGCCCCAGCAGGGTCGCCAGGGTCAACCAGAACGCCGATCCCAGCATGCCTAGGGCCCGACGCTATCGAGCACGGGCTTGCGGTAGGACACGGTCTTGACCTTTGGCAGGCGCGCCGGAAACAGCCGCCGCGCCTCCAGCACGTTGATCCCCACCATCAGCCAGAACAGCGCAATCATCACCAGGGCGAAGCTGAAGTAGTGGTCAAAAAAACCGCTGACCAGTGCCGACAGAATTCCCGCCGTGCTGCCCAGCCAGATCGCGTTGTCCTTGGTCAGGCGGATCGGGCCGATCTCCGGCCGGGACTCGCGCCACCAGCGCCAGGTCACGGCGATAAACAGCAGCATGCTGATCACGCCGGTCTTGTAGACGAAGTTCAGCCACAGGTTGGAGATCCCCAGCAAGTGCGTGCCGGGTACCGGTGGGTCAACCTTGAAGCCGATACCCAGCGGGTAGCTGGCCACGGCCTGAGGGAACATCCGGTATTCGTCGAAGCGCACTTCGGTACTCGCGTTCTGGGCCGAAAAGATCGTCGCCAGACGCTCCTGCAACGGTGGGTACGACAGCACCAGCGCCACGGCCAACGCCACGCCGATCATCAGCAAGCGTCCGGTGTAGGGCACCCGACGCGACGCCATCCAGATCAGTACCAGCGCCAGGCTGACCATCGCCCCCCGGCTACTGGCCAACAGCAGGGCTGCCGCACCCAGGCAGGCAACGCCCAGGCCGAGGCCGCGTTTCCAGCCGGTGTTGGTGATGCCGTAGCAGAACGCCAACGGCAGCAGCAGCGCCATGATCCCGCCGGTGGCATTCGGGTGCATCCATGGCGAGCCCATCCGCGACGCCATGGCACCCAGGCCCAGGGACAGGGTGTCGAGGCTGCCGTAGTTCATCAAGGTCAGGATCGGCAACATGCCCGAGGCCGAGCGCGAGCGGATAAATACGCCGATGGACATCACCAGCATCGCCAGGGTGCCCAGCAACAAGGCGATCACCAGGGCTTCGCGGTTCTTCTGTTCAACCAAAAGCTTGGCGGCGAGGAACAGCACCGACAGGTTCAGCAGCCAGCGCAACCAGTTCGCCAGGCCGCTGGCCTCGGCGGTGATGCTGACCTGGCCGACGATAAACGGCACCACGGTGAAGATCATCAGCCACATCAACATGCGGTCGGTAGGGCGCCGCGACAGCGGTGGCGCAGCCGGCAGGCGCGAGAGGAAACCGTGCCAGATCACCGCCGCCCAGGTCAGGGCGATCAGCGCTTCGCTGACCGTACTGCGAATCCCCAGGTTGAGGGTGGAGTAGGGCATGAACGTTGCCACCAGGGCGAACAGCAGCAGTCCCCAGAACGGGAACCGCAAAATCGTCACGGCAGCGGCCAGGCCGATCACCGCCAGCAAGGCCTTGACCGGGGAAAGGAACAGGATCAACCCACCAAACAGCAGGCCGAAGACGATGGCGACGAGGCTACCCAGTGAGATTCTCAATTCAATTCCTCGATCAGTTCGGCCAGGCGCCGACGGTAGGCCTGGTGGTTGAAGCGTTCGGCCCAGCTGCGTAACTGTTCAGGTGGCTGTTCAACGGGTTGGTCGGCCAGGTGCAGCATCAATTGCACCAGGGCTGCGCCGTCGGTGGGTGAAAAACGTGGCGCCAACGGCGGGGTGATTTCGTCCAGCGAGGTACCGCTGGCCACCGCAACCGGGGTGCCGACACTCAGGGCTTCGATCACCGGCAAGCCAAACCCTTCCGCATAGGAAGGCTGCCACAGGCGCGAGGCCTTGCGGTAGAGGCCGTGCAACTCGGCGTCGGACACGCCGCTCAACGCGCGTATCCCGGGGTAATTGCGTTGCGCTTCGGGCAAATGCTCCAGGCTGCCCACCAGCACCAGTTCAGGCACGCTCGGCGATTGGCTGCGGGCCTGGTGCCAGGCGTCCACCAGGAACGGCACGTTCTTGCGCAATTCCCGGGTGCCCACCAACAGCCAGTAGTGCTCGGGCAGTTGCCGGGCCGTGAGGTCCGCCGGCAGTCCGGTAAAGCCGACCACCTGATTGGGCAGCACGCGAATCTTGCCCGCCGCTTTGGGAAACAGCCGCGCCGTTTCATCGGCACTGTACTGCGAAGGCGTCCACACCCGGTCTGCCGTGTGCACCGCATAGGTGATTGACGCGCGATCGCTGGCCTTGTAGATCAGCGCCTTCAGACGATTGGCGTGGTAGTTGTCCAGGGTGATCTGAAACAGATCATGCAGCAGCACCACGGTGCGCAGGCCTTTGGGTTTGGGCGGCAGCGGCAGGCCCATATTGAAGGTGCTGATGTATACATCGATACGCTCATCGCGCAGGGCCTTGGGCAGGAATCCGGCCTCGAAACGCAGGCGCTGATGGGGCTGGTGCATGGCGGTCTTGGCGCAACCCCAGTCCGGGCAATGGGCATTCAGGCGCAGCTCATCGCCGAGCGGCGCGACGCTGAAGCGCTCAAGCTCGATGCCCGGCATGGCGCGCAGGGCGTCTTCCAAGGCGTACACCTGGCGGCTGATGCCCGATTGCGGCGAGGTGCCGACGGTGCGGTAATCGAGGCCTACGCGCATGCCGGCTCCTTTTGGCTCAGGGGCGACAGTTGTGCGTACACCTGCTCCAGTTGGCTGGCGGCGACACTCCAGTCATGGGCGCGGCGCACATAGGCGCGACCGGCTTCGCCCATCGGGGCGGCCACTTCAGGCTGTTGCAGCAGGCGCACCACGGCGTCGGCCAGGCTGTCGGCGGTCTGGCCGCCGAGGTAGTCCAGGCCTTCCACCAGGTCCAGGCCAGACACGCCCTGGTCAGTACTTGCCAGCGGCAGGCCGGCGGCCAGGGCTTCCAGCACCTTGAGCTTGGAGCCGCCGCCATGGCGCAACGGCGCCAAAAACACCGAGCAGCTCGATTGCAGGGCCAGCAGGTTGGGCACAAACCCTTGCCACTCGATGCGCCCGTCTTTCCAGCGTTCGCGCCAGCTTTCGGGCATGCCGAAGCCGCACACGCTCATGCGTGCATCGGGGCAGCGTGCCCAGACCTTCGGCAGGATTTCATCCAGGGCCCACTCGATGGCATCGACGTTGGGCGCGTATTCGTAGTTGCCCAGAAACAGCACACGGCGGGTCGTCGGGTCGGGGCGGGCGGCGGCAAAATGCGCGCAATCCACGCCATTGACCACCACCGGTACCGGCTTTCCGGCAATCTGCGCCAGGGTTTGGGCGTCAGCGTCAGTCACGGCCACCACCTGCGCCGCCTGGCGCATGACCCGGTGTTCCCAGCGGCCGTAGCGCCATTGATCGTAGCGAATGAACGGCAGCGCCCAGCCGGGCAGGCGGTCGTAAGTAGCGGCCCCGAGGGACGATTCGACATTGTGTTCGGTCAGCACAAACGGCTGGGAGCGACGGGCCAATGCATCTTCGTAAGGCTGGAAGGTGTAGGTGTGTTCGATCTGCACCACGTCCCAATGCTCGGCCAGCAAGCGCTCGAAGGTGTCCTGCAGCTCGCCCGACAGGCCATTCACACTGGCCAGCAACGGGTACGGCGCAAACAGCCCGGCCAGCAGGGTTTTCAGGCTGCGCAGCGGGCGGCGCGGCAGGATGATCACGTGCTCCAGGAAGGCTTCCAGTACCTGGCGATCCGTCAGCGACACCGGGTGTTTGTCATGCAACAGCAAGGTGATCCGGTGCCCGCGCGCAGCCAGGCTGCGCAACAAATGAAACTGGCGCGTCTTGCCGCCGCTGGTAGCGGGCCAAGGCGAGTAGGGCAGGATCCAGAGGATGCGCATGGGTGGCTTCAATCCCATAACAGAATTTGCAGGTTCGGCTTGACCGGTACGTCCAGGCCATTGGTGCCACTCAAGGGTGTTTCGGTGCCGCGCAAGGGGTCATACAAGGTGGCAGTGGTCATGCCGGGCAAGTGCGCGTTGCCGCCACGGGCCGACCAGAAGAACCACACCTTGCGCCCGTCGGTACGGGTCCAGCCGATGCTGAACAGGCCGTCGGGCAACTGGTCGGCGGTGGGTGGGTCGCCAGGGGTCAATTTTGGCCCGCTCACCTGGAGGAAATTCTGCAACGCGGTATAGGACGGCTTGGGGTTGGTGTCGATATCCAGCAAGCCGTAACTCCGGTCGCGCACGCTGGCGCGCTGGTCCAGGTCGCTCAGGGTGAACAGGAAAATCTTGTCGAAATCCAGCGCGCTCATCAGCGCGATGCGGCGCACGATGTAGTCGGCCTGGCCTTGCGGGGTGATGAAATCCTGGACCTCTTTCGGGCCTTTATAGGTCGACCAGCCCCACTCGGTGCTCCACAGGGTAGTCACCCCGGCAGCCCGCAGTTTCTGGTTGAGGGCGCTGGTCTTGGCGACAAAGTCCAGGGTCGACGGGGTGTTGCCCTCGGGCAATTGGGTATAAGGGTGATACGACATGACCGTATTCAGGCTCGGCACGCCCAGTTGCAGCAGCCCGTCGAGCATGTTCTGGCCATTGGGCATTTCGCTGAAGAACGCCATGCCGGCAGCCACCACCGGTTTGCTCGGGTTCACCACCCGCAGCGCGGCAGCGGTGATTTGCAACAGGTTGGCGTAGCCGGCCGGGTCGGCGACGGGGCGCCAGAACCCCAGCAGGTTCGGCTCGTTCCACACCTGCCAGGCTTCCACGCTGGGGTAACGCTGGGCCAGCAACGCCATGCGGTTGGCGAAGATGTTCGGGTCTTTGGGCGGGAACTGGTCCTGATACGGCGAGGAGGCCGGCGCAGTGGTGGCGAACTTCGCCGAGCCCACCAGGTAGAACACCGACTTGATCTGATTCTGCTGCAGCTTGTTCACCAGTTCGTCGAGGGTCGCGACGTTGTACTGGTTCTCGGCGGTTTCCAGCTGGTCCCAGTGCAGGTCCAGGCGCACCCATTCCAGGCCCAGGGCCTTGAGGCGGTCGATCTGCTTCTGATAACGCTCGGGGCTGAACCACAGGAACTGCGCGTTCACCCCCAGGAAATCCTTCCACACGATCTCTTTGTTGCTCTTGAGCACATGGCTCTCGGCGTCGGCCGGGCGGCCCCAGAGAAAGGCGGTCAAACCCAGTGCGGCGACGACCGCCAGGGTGGCCAGGTAAGTCCGTTTACGTGCCATGGTTGCCTCCTGCAATGGCGTGTTCAAACAGGCTTGCGAACTTCTGTGCGGTCAACGGCCACAGCCGTTCACGGCCAATCGCGGCGGCACGTTCGGCCCAGTCCCTGGCCCGTTGCGGGTTGCGCGCGAGCAACAGCAGCTGTTCGCTCAGCGCAGCCACGTCGCCTTGTGCATAGATGGCGCCGTTGCCGGTGGCCACTTCCTCGGCAAACGCCCGGGCATCGGACGTAATCGCACCGCGCCCGCAAGCCGCTGCCCACGACAGTGCGCCGCTGGTGCCGCGCTGGCGGCCCAGCAGGCCGAGTTTTTTCGATTCGCGATACGGCAGCACCATCACATGGTGCGCCTGGATCGTCTGCGCAATGTCGCTGGCCGGTAAATTCAGCCGCCAGTCGATGGAGCTTGCCAGGCCGAGTTCGGCGATCTGGCTTTTCAACTGCTCCAGGTAATTGCCGCCCGCGCCAAACGCCATTTCGGCGGCAGTGCCACCGGCCAGGGTCAGGCGCACACGGTCACGCAATTCGGGGGCTTTTTCGAAGACGGCGGCCAGTGCCTGCAACAGGTCTTCGATGCCTTTGCCACGGTAGATAAAACCGAAATACAGCAGGTGCAGCGTGTCCAGTGGCGGCAACGCCACGGGCGCAATATCCAGGTTGGCGTGGTTGATCACCGCCACCTTGCCGGCGGGCAATTGCATGCGCGCCGTCAGGCAGTCGGCGCCCAGGCGGGTGAGGGTCACCAGCCGGGTCAGCCCCTGGGCGACGTGACGTTCTTCGCGCAGGGTCAAGGGATCGGCCAGCACCACTGCCGCCTGGGGCAATGGGCTGGGCAAGGATTCCAGCAGGTTCAGCGGAAAGGGCAATTGCTCGCGCCGCCAGACCATGCGTTCCGGGTCATGCACCGTGGCCGTCAGCGGCAGGGCAGGGAAGGCCTTGCGCAACTCGCGCAGGGCCAGAAACTCCCCCAGCCGCCCACCGCCCAGCTCGGCGTGGACCAGGTCCACACCCTGCCAGTCGAAACCGGCAAGGGCTTGCTTGATCGACGCCGTGCTGCCGACCACACCCGTCAAGGGGGTAGCCACCTCGACGCCCAGTTGCTCCAGTGCCGTCTTGAAGTGGTTCGCGTAGTCGGCGATCCCGTTCTTTTCCGGCGGCAGGGGAGCGAGCAGGGCGATGCGCATCAGAACGAACCCCGGTACTTGGCGATGGTTTTCAGCACCTTGACCGGCACCTCGAACTTGCGGCGGTTGATGATGATGCCATCGACCTTGCCGAACGCCGTGGTGAGGATCGACAGCGCGTGTTCCACCACCGGCACCGTGCTTTTTTGCGCTTCCACCACCAGTGCAATCAGGTCGGCACGGCGCAGGTTGATGAACGCATCGCGGTTGTCCAGCAACGCCGAGGCATCCAGCAACACCACCTGGCCCGGAATCGCCGGCTCAATCCCGCCGACCCGCACCCGCACGCCGTTCTCTTCCAACAACTGGCGCAACTGCTCGACAATAAAGCTCACGCCTTCACCGTGTCGCGCGGAGGTCAGCCCCAGGGTCAGGCCCTGTTCGGCAATACGCTCCAGCGGCAGCAAGCCGTACAGGCGATAGATGCTCGCGTTGAAGGCGTTGGTGCTTTGCGCGGTGCTGGTGTCCAGCTCCGGCAGCGTGGTCCACAGCGGCAGGCCGAACTTGCCTTCCACCAGGCCGCCGTCGTGGATCCGTTGATCCAGCAGGTAGCACAGGTAGATCACCAGCAGCCCCACCACGATCGAGAACGGGATCGCCAGCAACAGCATCAGCAGGGTTTTCGGGAAGACGCGCCCAGGGTTCAGGGTGGCTTCTTCGATTACCGCGATGTTACTGATTTGGCTCTTGTCCAGTTCACGGTCGATCCGCGATTTTTCCAGGCTGTCCACATACAGCGCGTAGTTTTTCTCGGTGCCGTTCAGCTCACGGGCCAGGCGCGCCAGTTCCGGCTCGATGGCCAGGGCCTCCTTGCGTTGGGCTTCCAGTTCCGTCAGTTGTTTCTGCTGTTGCACCAACTGTGTACGCAGGGACTGGTTGCGGCTGGTTTCATCCAGCAGTACCCGTTGCAAGTGGATTTCCAGGGTGTTCGGCGCGCGGTTCTCGGAACTTTGCACCGTGTCGCTTTCACCCGCCACCTGGGCCTGCATGGCACGGATCGAGGCGTCCAGGGCTTTGACCGGCGGCGCGTTATCCGTGTAGGTACGCATCATGTCGGCTTTTTCCAGGAGCTTCTGGTTCAGCAGGCGACGCAAGTCTTGTTGCTGCGGGTTCAACGCGATCTGGCGAACCGTGGTCACCTCTTTGGGCTGGCCCTTGAGTTGGTCACGGGTGCTCTGCAACGCCACGTCGGAGGAGGCGATCAGGCGAGTGGAGTTGAACACTTCGCCACGCAGCACGTTGATTCGCTCGGACAAGTCTTCCAGGCGATCAGTGATGCTCGACGCGCCGATCTCGTTCAAGTGCGTAAGGATCTGGTCCTTGTAGCTCTTGATCTGGGCAGCGCTGGAAGACACCTGGCCTTCATAGAACGCATACAGGCTCTTGCGGCCCAACGCCTGGGTGCGTTCGTCGATGTAGGTTTCGACCCAATCCTTGACCACCGCCTGGGCGATTTGCGGGTCATCCCAGCGGAAGCTGATGTCCATCACCGTAGAACCGACGGCGTGGGTCACTTCGAAGTTTTTCTCCAGGCTTTTCGCCAGGCGTTCCACCGGGGTGGTTTCTTCGACGATACCGACGGTTTCCAGCACCACTCGCACACCGTCAAACACGGCACTGATGCCTTTTTTGACGTACCACTTGGTGCGCTTCCACACGCCTTCCGGCGGCTGCATCTTGTCCATCACGTCCAGGTAATGCTCCGCCACTGCCCGCACGATAGGACGCCCGGTCAGCAGGCGTTCTTCGTCGACAATCGGGTCGCGCTGGGTGCTCGGCATGACGATCGGCTGACGGTTGTCGACCTCGATCGGCATCGTCGAGTCACGGCCCGGTTTGACCAGCAGTCGCGCGGTGGATTCATACTTGGCCGGCAGCAAAAACGCCCCCAGCAAAATGATCACCAGCGCGGCAATCGCCGCCAGTTTGAACTCGTGCTTGAAGATGAAGAACAGACGCAGAAGATCACGAAAAGAACGGATCTCGATCATGGGATGTCGCTCCTTTAGTGGTTCGTGGTGTAGCTGTAGCCCACACCAATGGATTTGGTGAAGGGAATCAGCTGGTTCAGGTAAGTGTCCACGCCCTGGATCCGTTCGCCGACGTTGGACTTGGGTACAAACACCACGTCACCGCGTTGCAGCGCCACGGGCTTGCGGCCCAGTGCGCCGTTCTTCAGGTACTGGCTGAAATCGAGGAAGTAGGCGTGGTAGACGCCTTGGCCGTCCTCACGCAACAGGGCCACCATGCTCGCGTTGCCCACCGGGCTCACGCCGCCGGCACCGAGAATCGCCTGTTCCATGGTCGGGGCCGTGGCGATGGAGATTGCCGACGGGTTGAACACCGCGCCACCGACGATCACCGTGTTACCCGGTGCCTGGTTGATGTTCACCGTCACCCGGGGTTCGCGATACACCGGTGCGAGCTTCTGGCTCAGCTCGGCGGCGACTTCCGCCGGCGTGCGCCGCGCCACCTGGATCGGCCCCAGGAAGGGGTAGTTGATCTTGCCGTCGTTCTGCACGGTGTACAGCGTCAGCTCATAAATCGTGCTGACGTTGAACGCCGACAGGGTCGGCATTTCCCCGGCATCGCGCACAATCCGCAGCTGGTCGCCGATGCGGATCCGCTCCACCGCGGGTGGCAACTGCGCCATGCGGTCGAGGGCTTGCTTGCCCTCATCCACGGTTTTCCCGTCGGGCGCGACGATCCGCGCCGGGGTATTGCAGGCGGCCAATGCCATCATGGCCAGGACGAGCAAGGTTCGTTTCATCAAAGGGGTCTTCCTGTAGGTCATGATGCTCACCTCCAATAACCGGGGAACATGCTGATGCGCCGCTTAAGGGCGAGGGGGAGCTGGCGCTCCAGATGGCCCAGCCGGTAGCCGAGCAATTTGAACGCGCTGCGCACCAGTACTTCGGGTACGCGGTGCAATGCACCGGCTTCGCGTAATGCTCGAAGCTCGGCCAGTACATAGCGTTTACCTTCACCGCCGGCATCGCCAAAAGCCTGGCGAATCCACGGCTCGCGGCCGTAGAACACGCCAATGTCGAAGTAGCGGTGAAACTCATCCATGAGACGGTAATCGTGGGAGTGATAGACCAGGGCGGTGGCGGCATAGCGCACCTTGTAGCCTTCCAGCAGCATGCGGGCGGCGACGTAGGCGTCCTCGCTGCCGATCACGTCCGCGGGAAAGCCACCGACGGCTTGCAGGGCGCTGCGCCGGTACACCGAAAAAGAATCCGAGCTGAAGCAGGTCTTGATCCCGAGCTCCGGCGCATCCGCCAGGCTTTTGCTTCGGCTTTGCGGCGGGTAGTTGAAGTGGCGCGACTGGGCGCCCAGCACGCCGGCATCCGGGTGCGGCAGTTGGCGGCCATACGCAACGCCATTGAGCGGGTCCAGTTCCAGCTCGCCCACCAGGTTGGCGAAGGTCTCGGGTTCGGCGGGAATCGCGTCCTGGGTCATGACGATCAGCGCGTCGCCGTCGACTTGCTCGCTGGCCCAGCGGCGCGTGCCGCCGTGGTTGAAATCCTTGGCGTCGATCACTTCGACCCGTACGCCGAACTCGCGAAAACGCGCCACGGTGTCATCGCTGGAGGCACTGTCGACCACCAGGGTTTCGTCCGGTTGCAGGGTTTGCATGCGCAGCGCCGGCAGCAGCCGGTCGAGGTGGCTGGACGCGTTGCGGGTCGGGATGATCAGGGCAGTACGCATCACTTCTTCACTTCGGCCGGAGCCCGGCCGTAGATGTCGTCAAACCGCACAATGTCGTCTTCGCCCAGGTACTCGCCGCTCTGCACCTCGATCATCACCAGGTCGATGATGCCGGGGTTGGTCAGGCGGTGTTTGTGCCCGGCCGGAATGTAGGTGGACTCGTTGGCGTTGATCAGGAACTCGCGATCACCGTTGGTAATCATTGCCGCGCCGCTGACCACTACCCAGTGCTCGCTGCGGTGATGGTGCATCTGCAACGACAGCGAGGCCTGTGGCTTGACCACGATGCGCTTGATCTTGAAGCGGCTGCTTTCTTCCAGCACGGTGTAGGTGCCCCACGGCCGGGTGACGGTGCGGTGCAGGCTGAACGCCGGATGGTCCAGGCGCTTGAGTTCGGCGACGATGTAGCGCACGTCCTGGCTGCGCCGGGCGTCGGCAATCAGGATCGCGTCCGGGGTGTCGACGACGATCAGGTCGCTCACGCCCACCGCGCCCAATACGCGTTTGGGCGAGTCGATGTAGCAGTTGTGCACGTCATGCAGGATCGCTTCGCCATTGACCTGGTTGCCGTTGGCATCGCTCGGAGTCAGTTGGCGCACCGCGTCCCAGGAGCCGATGTCGCTCCAGCCGATGTCGCAGGGCACCACGGCCACTTGCGCGGATTTTTCCATCAGCGCCACGTCGATCGAGATATCCGGCGCCGCGCCGAAACCTTCAGCGTTCAGCTCGCGCTGGCGGCAGCTGTTGTTATTCAGGCTGTGGCCGTGGTCGAGGGCGGCTTTCGCCGCATCCAGTACGGCAGGCGCGTGCAGGGCCAGTTCCTCCAGCAGGACGCTTGCCTTGAAGCAGAACATCCCGGCATTCCACAGGTGTTTGCCGCCGTCCAGGTAACCCTGGGCGGTGGCGAGGTCAGGCTTCTCGACGAAGCGCTTGACCCGGAAACCCTGGCCCAGTACGTCGCCTTGCTCGATGTAGCCGAAGCCGGTTTCCGGGTGGTCGGGCTGGATGCCGAAAGTCACCAGGTAGCCGGCTTCCGCCAGCTCGCGGGCTTGGGCGACGGCGTCGGCGAAGGCGCTTTCATCGAGGATCAGGTGGTCGGCGGGGAGTATCAACAACTGCGCGTCGCTGCCGAAGTTTTCCTGTACATGCAGGGCGGCCACCGCGATCGCAGCAGCGGTGTTGCGCCCGAACGGTTCCAGCAGCAGGTCGAGGGCCAGGTGGTTTTTGTTGACCACGCGGTAGTCATCGAGGGTGCGGAACAGCGAGTCGCGGTTGGTCACCGTTACCACGCTTTCCACCCCCGGCAAGTGACTGGCCCGCAGGAAGGTCTTCTGCAACAGGCTCTGGTCGTCACGCATGCGCATGAAGGGCTTGGGCATGTTCTGCCGCGACACCGGCCACAGGCGGGTGCCCGAGCCACCGGAAATGATGCAGGGAATTAATCCGTTGAGGGTGTTCATCAATAGACTTCCTTGGTCGAAAGGACGGCCGGGACCGTCATGAAAACGATGTACAAGTCGAACCACACCGACCACTTCGAGATGTACTCCAAGTCGTACTCAACGCGTTTCTGAATCTTGAACAGGGTGTCGGTCTCACCACGATAGCCGTTGATTTGCGCCCAGCCAGTGATGCCCGGTTTTACCCGGTGCCGCGAGCTGTACTCGCTGACGGCCACTTCGTAGGGCACCCCGGCGGCCTTGGTCGCGGTGGCGTGGGGGCGCGGGCCGACCATCGACATGTTGCCCAGCAGCACGTTGAACAGCTGCGGCAACTCATCGATGCTGGTCTTGCGAATAAAGCGGCCCACGCGGGTGATGCGCGGGTCGCCACGGGTGGTCTGGCGGTCGGCGTTGAAGTCACTCATCTCGGCGTACATCGAGCGGAACTTGAACACCCGGATCACATTGTCGTTGTAGCCAAAACGGTTCTGGCGAAACAGCACCGGGCCCTTGGAATCGAGCTTGATGGCAATCGCGGTGATCAGCATGATCGGCGACAACGCCACCAGGCCGAGGGCCGCCAGGATCAGGTCTTCGCAGCGCTTGATAAACGGCGACCAGCCCCGCAGCGGCACATGGGACGTGTTGAACATCAGGATGCCGCCGACATCGGTGATGCGGCTGTGGCCGTAGCGCAGGGCGGCCATGTCGGGCACCAGCATCACGTTGACCGACATCTGGCGCAGGCGCTTCACCAGCCCGTTGATCCGCTGTTCGGCGGCCCAGGGCAGGGTGATCATCACCTGGTTGACCTGCTCGGAGCGGATCAGTTTTTCCAGGTCGCGGGTATTGCCCAGCAGCGGCAGGTTGCTCAGTTCCTTGGGAATGCGTTCGGTGCGGTCGTCGATAAAACCGATCAGGCCGGAGCGGATATCGCCATTGCGCTGCAAGTGGTCGGCGACGTGCACGGCGGTGTCGGTGAAGCCGAGGATCACCGTACGTTGCAGGTATTTGCCGTTCATCATCAGGTTGCGGAACAGGCGCAGCATCACCATCCGCTCCAGCCCGAACAGCCCCAGGCTGGTGACAAACCAGAACGCCAGGTTGCGTGGGCTCAACTGCGGGAACATCTGCAGGATCTGGTACATGAACAGCAGGATGCAAAACGCGGAAGACCAGGCCACCAGCATGGTGCGAAACCGCAGGCGGTTGCTGAACAGTTCCTCGGAGTACACCCCCATGGCCTGGAACAGAATAATCGTCAGGATCGCGAAAAACAGCAGCAAGCCTAGAAAGTGGGCGCGCAGCTCGGTGGCCATCGGGTCTGGATAAAACAGCAGGATCAGTGCTGGTAAAACGGCGGTGAGGCCGTGCATCAACTTTACGAAAACAACAAAAAACTCAATGAAACCGGCCCGGGTCAAAAACAGGCTGTCGACTGACGACTTCTCGCGCATAAAAACATCCCTCATTGCACACCAGGGCTTCCTTGTTCGGCTGCTCATCCATAAAGGCAGGGCTTGCTTTATAAGTGGCGCCAGACGAACAGCTGCTTCGCTGGGTAAAACGCAATTACCTATCTATTTGCAGGGAATTTGCGGGGTAATGGCTAAATGATGGTTCCCTTTCTTCGATTCGTCAAGGTTTTGACTTTTTTATAAGAGTGCTGTGCTAGACGCTCCAGGTATTATTGTCCGTGACAAATTGTTGACTTTCCTGGTCGGGTTCTCGGGTTTATCGAGAACAAAATGCTGGCGTTTTGGAGTGTAGGAACAAAATTGAGAATTTTCCTGCGGCTGAGGAAAACCTTTTTTTGACGGGGGCAGGATGCGGGGGTTTTGGGGGACAACCGACGAGTGGTGAGGGCGCGGGTCCTTCACCACCTCGGGGCGCTACTAGGCTTGGGAGTTGCCTTTGAAACTGACCGTCACGTTGCGTGTTTTTACGGCCTGCGCACGTGCAAACACTCAATCGACCGGTCGACGGTGGTCTTGGCAATTTCCAGCAAATGCCATACCGCCAACAACCTCGCCCGCTCGGGGCTTTGCAGCAGTTCGCCGCAGTCGAGCGCGGTGGCGGAGGCGCTGCTGAGCAGGCTGGCGGTGTAGAGCAGGGAGTCTTCGAAGCTCAGGTCTTCGTTCACGGTGTGGAAACCCTGGGACGGCAGGTAGTGTTCAAGTGCGCGATTGAAGGCGGCGCGGTTTTTAAGCTGGTCGAGGGGTGGATCGGGGACGGGTTTATTCATGGTGTAACTCCTTTTCGGGTAAGGAGCCGGCGCCCTTCGCGACTAAACGTAGGGTGGCGGCTGTACGCAGGTTAGTCGACCGGCTGAAAAGGAAAACCCGGCGCACCCGAAGGTGCCCTGCGCACAGCCACCATAAAACCTCATGATGAAACCATGCGCCTTTTCAGAACCGGGCGACTAAACCCGTTCACTGATGAGCAGTGAAGCGGCGAAGACTAGCCACCGGTTCCGGCAGGCACAAGGCCGAAAGATTGTCTCGGAAACGTCCCGCAAATTAAAGGGATTTACCCTGCTGGCCCTTTATTCATATCCGAATTGCCTCGCGAATTTTCCCCAAGGCCACCCGCAATGTCGCCAAATCAATCGACCCCAGTGCCACCCGCAACGCATGCGGCACATGCGCCGTACAGGCAAACGGCTCGGCACTGGTGACACGCACACCCTGGCCCTCAAGCGCAGCCACCACCGCATCTGCCCGCAGGCCTTCGGGCAATACCAGCCACAGGTAATACGACGCCGGATGCGCAATCATCTCGCAACCCTGCAAGACCTCCCGGGCCAGCGCCTGACGTTGGCGCGCATCCTTGCGCTTTTGTTCTTCCAGCACATCCACTGCGCCGGATTCTATCCAGCGGCACGCCAGGTTGACCGTGAGCGTCGGCGTGCTCCAGGTCGAGACGCGAATGGCTTGCTCCAACGCCGGCACCAACGCGTTGGGTGCCACGATAAACCCCACCCGCAACCCCGACGCCACGCTCTTCGAAAGGCCGGACACATACACCGTTCGCAACGGCGCATAGGTGAACAACGGCTTGGGCGCGGGTTCGGCCAGAAAGGCGTAGGCGCCGTCTTCGATCAGTAGAATATCGTAGCGTTCAGCCAACGCTGCAAGGCGTTCGCGGTCAGCTTCACCCATCACCGTGCCCAGCGGATTGTGCAACGTGGGCATGCAATAAAACGCCCGCACCGGGCGCCGTTTGCACAGGGCCTCCAGCGCATCCAGATCCGTATGGCCAGCCGGTTGCGGCAGCGGCTCCAGGTCTATGCGCTGGGACTGGGCCAGGGTTTTCAGGCCGGGATAGGTCAGCGCGTCCACCGCCAGCACATCCCCCGGTAGCAGCAGCGCCATCAGGCTGACGGCGAGGCCTTGTTGCGCACCATTGACGATCAGCACCTGCTCGCCACCCACTCGAATCTGCCGATTGCGCAGGTGCCGCGCCGCTGCCTGCCGTTCATGGGCGCGGCCACCTTGCGGAGCAGAATGCAGCAGGGCATCAAGGTCTCCCGAGGCGGCAATGGCGCGCAAACCGTCGCGCAGCATCTCGGCCTGACCGGGCAGTGAGGGGTAGTTGAGGCTCAGGTCCACGGTGCCCGGTTGCAGCGGTTGCTGCACCAGGCCCATGCCCCGCAGCAACGTGGTGTCGCGCACAAAAGTGCCGCGGCCCGGTTCACCCACCACCAGGCCGCAGGCCTCCAGTTCGCTGTACACACGTAACGCCGTGGCCAGGGCGATGCGATGGCTATTCATCAGGTTGCGAACGGTGGGTAACTGAGTGCCCGGCGGCAATTTTCCGGCGCGAATCCGCGTAGCCAGTTCATCAACGATCAGTTTGTAGCGGACCTGAGCCATGGCGTGTTCCCGTGCAAAGCGTATCTAGATCAATTTTTTGTTTGTATCAGGTGAGCTGATTAATCTACAGGCTTTCCCGGCGGATGGCTTGAGCATGATCGACCTCGCAACCCTGGCTGTTTTCTCTGGCGCAGTTCTACTGCTGTTGTTATCCCCGGGCCCCAACATGGCCTTCGTCATTAGCCACGGCGTGAGCTATGGCTGGCGTGGCGGGGTGGCCTCGGGGTTGGGCATCAGCGTGGCGGACCTGCTGCTCACGGCACTCACTGCAACCGGGGTGACAGCACTGGTCGCCAGTTGGCCGCCAGCCTTCGACCTGATTCGCTACGCCGGGGTGGTGTACCTGCTGTGGCTGGTGTTCAAGACCCTGCAAAAAACACCGGACCTGGACACCGCCCACGTCACCCGCATACCCCTGGGCCGGGTGTTTGTACGGGCGATGCTCAACAGTCTGCTCAACCCCAAGGCGTTGCTGTTTTTCATGGTGTTCCTGCCGCAGTTCGTCAGCACTGAAGCCGGGCCCATCGCGCTGCAATTGGTAGTGCTGGGGATAATCCTGACGCTGATCAGTGGTGTATTTCATGCCGTGCTGGGGATTTTTGGCGGGGCGGTGAGCCGGTTTTTTGCCGGCAAATCGGGTAGCTCAGGCATACAGAAATGGGGCCTGGCGACTGTGCTGATGGTACTGGCCGTGCGGTTGGCGCTGATGGCTCGCCCGACGTGAAACACCACTCATAAAAGGACGTTACGCATGTACATCGCAGCTTTTATCTACAAGCCCGGTGAACGGGATGATGAGTTCCAGCGCCTCACGGATTTGATCGACGCACTGGCGGCAAGGCTGCCGGGATATGTGGGGGCCGAGTCGTGGCGCTCGGCGGATGGCCGGTTGATCAACGCCAGTTATTACTGGCGCGATGAAGCGTCAATCCGCGCCTTTGCCAGCCACCCGACCCACCTGGAAGCCAAGCGCCTGTACCGCCGCTGGTACGGCGGTTATCACGTGGTGATTTCCAAGGTGGAACGGGCGTATGGCGACGGCACGATCGGGCATCTGGTGCCCGCCGACCGCCACGGGCACGCGAGCGCTTAACCCAACCGCGCCGCCGCCCGTGCCACGATTTCACCCCGGGTCTTGCGCGACTCGGCGGTGCGTTTGCGGGCTTCTTCCAGCACGTGGGGCGGGGCGCTTTCCGGCCGGCCTGCATTGAACGGCGGGGCCGGGGCGTATTCAATCTGCAACTGCACCAGTTGCGCCGCCGCCTCGCTGTACAACTCGGCCGCCAGGGTCAGGGCAAAGTCGATCCCGGCGGTGATCCCGCCACCGGTCAACAGGTTGCCGTCACGCACCACGCGCTCCTGTACCGGGATCGCGCCGAGCGGGGCGAGCAGGTCGTGGTAGGCCCAGTGGGTGGTCGCCCGCCGCCCACGCAGCAAGCCCGCCGCACCCAGCACCAGGGAGCCGGTGCACACCGACGTCACGTAACGCGCGGTGTGCGATTGGGCCTTGAGAAACGCCAGGGTTTGCTCATCTTCCATCAACGCGCCGACACCCGAGCCGCCGGGTACGCAGATCACATCCAGCGTTGGGCATTGCTCAAAGGTGGTGCTCGGGCTGAACACCAGGCCGGTGCTGGAGGTGACTGGCGCCAGGTCCTTCCAGACCAGATGCAGCTTCACATCCGGCAGCGATCCCAATACGTCGTAGGGCCCGGTGAGGTCCAGTTGCTGGATGCCGGGGAACAACAAAAAGCCGATCTGTAGAGTCATGGGGAATACGCCTGATAAAGGGATGGACGGCTTCACTCTAGTCACCTAGACTTTGGCGAATACGCCATTGAACCCACGAATTACGCCAATCATGCCCAGAATCATCAACGTGCTCGCGTTTCCCAATGTTCAAGTGCTCGACGTCACCGGGCCCTTGCAGGTGTTTGCCTCGGCCAATGACCTGGCGCGCCAGCGGGGATTGCCGGTGCCCTATGCGGTGAGCGTGATCGCCGCGCAATCGGAGCCGGTGATGACCTCGGCGGGCCTGGCGCTGGTGGCCGAGCCGTTGCCGGCCGCCGACGCGCCCTGCGACACGCTGGTGATCGCCGGCGGTTGGGGCGTGTACGGTGCCGCCGAAGACCCGGCCCTGGTGGACTGGGTTCGGCAAAAAGCCGCACAGTCGCGGCGCATGACCTCGGTGTGCACCGGCGCGTTTCTGCTGGCGGCCAGCGGTCTGCTGGACGGCTGCCGCGTGGTGACCCACTGGACCCGTTGCGAAGAACTGGCGCGCAAATACCCGCACCTGACGGTGGAGGCCAATCCGATTTTCATCCAGCAGGGCAACCTGTGGACCTCCGCTGGTGTGACTGCCGGCATCGACCTGTGCCTGGCGCTGGTGGAAGAGGACCTGGGCCGCGCGGTGGCCCTGGAAGTGGCGCGGCACCTGGTGGTGTTTCTCAAGCGGCCCGGCGGGCAATCGCAATTCAGCGTGACGTTGTCCCTGCAAAAGGGCGGTAGCCGTTTTGCTGAGCTGCACGCCTGGATCGCCGAACACCTGACCCTGGACTTGAACATCGCCACGCTGGCTGCCCAGGCGGGCATGAGCGAGCGCAGTTTTGTGCGCCACTACCGCGCCGAAACCGGCCAGACGCCTGCGCGGGCCGTCGAGCTGATACGCGTGGAAACCGCCCGCCGGCAACTGGCGGACAGCAGCGCGTCGATCAAGCGCATTGCCGTGCACTGTGGTTTTGGTTGCGAAGAAACCATGCGCCGCAGCTTCCTGCGGGCGGTGTCGATCACGCCCCAGGCCTACCGCGAGCGCTTTTCCTCGCCTTGTTAGAACTGATCGAAAATGAACGAATAGGAATGTTTTTGTATCAAGGTGCTATGTTACCCACAGTCCATTGCGCAGTGACTTGATCCCAGGCCTCTACGTCGCGGTTTCGACCCTTCCGGCGTACGCACTGCTTATGAATTCACCACCTCCTGTCCTTGTTGAATTGCGCGCGGCGACCGCTGCCCTGCATCGACGCCTCGATACCCGGCTGCCTTTTTCCCGCATGGACCTGGCGCTCTACCGCGAGCTGATGAGCGCCTACTACGGCTTCTACCAACCGCTGGAGCGAGCGCTGGCACCCTGGGGCGAAATCATTCCCGAGCTGGAATGGGGACGGCGCAGCAAAACCCCGTATTTGCAGGCAGATTTGCTGGCGCTGGGCCTGAGTGACCCGCAAATCGACGCCTTGCCTCTTTGCTCCGAGTTGCCGGCCATCACGAACGTGGCCCAGGCCCTCGGCGCCCTGTATGTGCTGGAAGGCGCCACCCTCGGTGGCCAGGTGTTGCGCAACCTGATCGAGATCAAAATTGGTGTCGGCTCCGTCAACGGCGGCGCGTTCATGAATGTGTACGGTGCTGAGACCAGTGCGCTGTGGCAACGCTTCCTTGTGTGCCTTTCCCCACTGCAGGCTGCGGCCAAACGCCTGGCGGCGGTGAACGTCGCCGAGTCGACCTTTGTGTGTTTCGAGCAGTGGCTGGAACGCTGCGGGGTGCTGCGATGACTACGGTCGATACGCCGCTGGACGATTGCGCCAGTGAACCCATCCACATTCCCGGCTCGATCCAGCCCCACGGGCTGCTGTTGACGTTGAGCGAGCCGGCGTTAGAGGTGCTGCAGGCCAGTAGCAACCTGAGCGTCGCCTTGGGCCTGGACGCAGAGCGCGTGTCGGGCCAGGCCTTGGCCAGTGTGCTGGGCAGCAAGGCGGCGGCAAAGGTCATTCAGGCCTTGGCAGACCTGGACGCCGACGAAGACGAGTTGCATCAACTGACGCTGGAGGGCTACGCCTACGACATCCTGCTGCATCGTCATCAGGGCCTGCTGGTGCTCGAACTGGAGCGCGCCATGACGGTTCAGCACAGCGCCGTCGGCCAGCTCGGCCGCACCCTGCGCCGCTTGCAGTCGGCCAAGACGCTTGACGGGTTGTACCAGACCAGCGTCACCGAGATTCGCGCCCTGACCGGTTACGACCGGGTCACCTTGTACCGTTTCGAGCAGGAAGGTCACGGCAAGGTCATCGGCGAAGCCCTCAGCGACGGCATGCAGCCGTACCTGGGGTTGTGTTTTCCCGCCTCGGACATCCCGCCCCAGGCCCGCGAGTTGTATCGCCTGAACTGGGTCCGGGTGATTCCCGACGCCCAATATCAACCGGTGCCGATCCTGCCGGCCCTGCGCCCCGATACCGGCGCGCCCCTGGACCTCAGCTTCGCCGTGTTGCGCAGCGTGTCCCCGGTGCACTGCCACTATTTGAAGAATATGGGCGTGCGGTCCTCCATGAGCATTTCGCTGCTCAAGGACGACCAGCTCTGGGGCCTGATCACCTGTGGCCATCGCGAGCCGTTGCGCGTGCCCCATGAACTGCGCACGGCGTGCACCAGCATCGGCCAGTTGTTGTCGATGCAGATCACCTTGCTTCAGGAGCGGCAGGAGCGCCGCCACCAGCTCGACAAGGCCGCCATGGTCGAAGAGTTGGTGGCCGCCATGACGGCCGACCAGTGCGACGTGATGGAAAGCCTGTTGCCCTGTGCGCAAACACTGCTGAACCTGACCGATGCCGGTGGCCTGGCAATTCTGGTGGAAGGGCGCCTGCACGTGTTCGGTGTTTGCCCCACCCGCGCTGAAATCCACGGGTTGTACCGGTGGGTGCGCGAGCAGGGCAAAGGCGTGGTGCATAGCCATCAGTTGTCCGTGGACTTTCCCCCGGCGGCGGCCTATCAGGCTCATGCCAGTGGCCTGTTGGCGTTCTGCCTGCCCAAGCCGGTGGACAACGCGGTGATGTGGTTTCGTCCAGAGGTTCAGTCCACGGTGGAGTGGAGCGGCCAGCCGGTCAAACATCAGGAGCCCGGCGCCACGTCCCTGAGCCCGCGCCTGTCGTTTGAACTGTGGAAGCAGCAGGTCGACGGCAAGGCGCTGTATTGGACACTCTCGCAATTGCAGGCGGTGGAAAACCTGCGGCGCAATGCCCTGGAACACGACCTTGCGCGGCAGGTCCAGCGCGAGCACGAAGCCGTACGGGCGCGTGATGAACTGGTGGCGGTGGTCTCCCATGACCTGCGCAGCCCGCTGACCATCCTGCTGATGCAATGCGGCATGATGCGCAGCATGTTGCCTGCCGACGACAACAAGGCGAGCCGGCGCCTTTCCACCGCGATTGAAACCATGCAGAACGCCACTTCACGCATGAACACCTTGCTGGAAGACTTGCTCGATATCTCGCGCATCGAGGCCGGGCGCTACAGCGTTTCCCTGCAACCGCTCGATGTGGCGGCGACCCTGGAGCAAATCTGCTCGATGTGGCAGCCGCTGGGAGCCGCCAAGGGCGTTGACCTCACGTGGCGTTCTGCTGCGGCGTTGTGTGTGCAGGCCGACCCGGAGCGTTTGTTCCAGGTGTTTTCCAACTTGCTGGGTAACGCCTTGAAGTTCACCCCGGTGGGCGGGGTGATCGAGGTGATTGCCGAGCCGGCGGGGGACGAGGTGTTATTTCGCGTGTGCGACAACGGCGTGGGCATCGACCCGGCGCAACTGCCGTATATCTTCGATCGTTACTGGACCTCCCGCGAAGGCAACCCCACCGGCAGCGGCTTGGGGCTGTACATTTCCCACGGCATTATCGAAGCCCACGGCGGCAGCCTGTGGGCTGAAAGCGTGGTGGGGCAGGGCAGTGTGTTCAGCTTCAGGATCCCGGCCGGGGACTGAGCGCCAGCAGTTCGAAGATCGCCTCAAGGGTCGCCCGGGGCGCCTCCTGGGGAATGTTGTGGCCCACACCGGCCAGCACCTCGCGGCGATAAAACCCGCTGAACAGCCCCAGGTCTTCATCTTCCGCCGGGGCCGGGCCCACGCCGTCATCGGCGCCGCACAGCGAGATGCTCGGCACCGAAATCGGCGGCGGCTGCACCAGCGCCTGTTCGATGCTTTCCAGCGCCGGGTCACCCGGTGCGTACATGAAGCGGTGACGGTAGGAGTGCACCACCACCTCGACAAAATCCGGGTTATCGAACGAAGGCGCGGTGTTGCCGTACAGGCTCGGCCCCTCGGCCCAGGACGGAGACCAGAGCGCCCACAGCAACTGGCAGAACTCACGCCGGTTGGCGGTCAAGCCGGCGACGCCGCGCTGGGTGTGAAGGTAAAACTGGTACCACAGCCGATGCTCTTTTTCCGGCGCCCGAGGCCGGGTCGACGCGGCAATATCCTGAATGTTGTAGCCATCGCCCGTCACCAGGCCGCGTACCCGCTCGGGCCAAAGTGCCGCGACGATACACGCGGCGCGTCCGCCCCAGTCATAGCCCACCAGCGTGGCGGTCTCGATGGACAGGGCATCCATGAAATCCAGCAAGTCTTTGGCCAGCGCCGCTTGCTGGCCGGAGCGCATCACCCCGGCATTGATAAAACGCGTCGGGCCATACCCGCGCAAGTACGGCACCAGCACCCGGTAGCCACGCTCGGCGACCACCGGAGCGATCTCGTCATATCCGCGCGGGTCGTAGGGAAAACCGTGCAGCAGAATCACCACCTCGCCACCTTCCGGGCCATGGGCTTCGTAGGCGATATCGAGCATGGGCGTGCGTACGTGCAGCAATGGGGCGAGGGCGGGCATGGAGGCTCCGAGGGTGGAGAGAAGGTGGTGGAACTGTAGACCAAACGAGTTACCGAACGTCATCCGAAAGGCTGCAATTGCTTTACTTGTCTAGACCGGCTTGGCGCAAGCCGATGCAATTGCCCCATGGGTCGCGCACCTGGCACATCCACTCGCCGCCTTCGATTTCCATTGGCCCTCGATACAACGTGGCGCCCAATGCAACCAGGTGCTGCACCTCTTGAGTCAGGTCCGCCACCCGCCAATACACCACCGACCCAGCCGCGCCGCTCGCGACCTTGTTGTCGGCATTCACGATTTCAATAGCCACGCCGTCTACGTCCAGATGACCGAAGTCATCGGGCGCGTGGTAGATTCGGATAGCTCCAGGAAAGGCCTTGGCATACCAATCGGTAGCGGTGTGCCAGTCGGGGACGTGAATCAGGATGGAGATGATAGGAGTCAACCGAACAGTACCTGCTGCCAATGGGTTTCACTGATGATTGCGATCGGAATGCCGCTATTTCTCAGCTCGACGGCTTTTTTGATCTTCGTGCCATATGAGCTATGCAGCCACTGTTCATTACCAACACTTCCGACCACGAGGAAATGAACCTTCTTGCTGACCGAGTTGCCGATAAGGCCGCCGCGCTCGACCACCAGCGACTCACATTCCTTGCGCGGCCCATACGCCATGACACCGGTAAACAAAAACGTCCGGTCCTGCCACTCTAGTGTCGGCGCCGGATTGTTCAGTGGAAGGCTGGTGACAGAGGAGGGGCGTTGAGGTGATCCCACCGAGACGCCGGAAAACTGATGCAGCATTTCTAACAACTCTGTGGACTCTTCCGCGTCCAGAACGCCGTCACTCAGCATGCTGGCAAGACGCTGATAAAGAATGTTTACCACCGGGTCCTCCAGTTGGAGCAGGTGGGTTTCTATCCAGTTCTTAAGAAACTCAGCTTCCAACTGATTGATGTTTCCGTCGGCGACCAATCCGGCGGTGACGCCAAGTAATGCGTCGGCAGAGCGTCGATCCATTCGCGCCTTGTGGAAGAAGTGACTGCGTTCGAATTCCTGATGAAGATCAGTCATGCGTCCTTGCTCCTTACTCTTCGGTTTCAGTGGCCTGATTAAAATACTTTGTCTTGTCTGGCGTGAAGGTCACGATCATGTGGGTGCGTGAACAGGTCATCACTGTTTCTACCGTTGGGTCGATGTCAAGACTTTCACCACGAAGACCTTGCCACTGTGCCAGATAGTTGAGTGAGCCGAACTTTTCCAGCTTTTTCAGGCTTCGGCTGACGCCTCCTTTCCACCCAAGTGAAGGCAGCTCGCCAGCCAGGCATGCTTGCGAAAGGTCTGGGCGTTTTGTCGCCAACGCTCGCCCCACCTCCCAGCATTGGATTAAGCCTTTGTCGCTGCTTTCCCACGTCTCGCTCCAACTCAGGATGGGCCGAGGGGGCACGTTGATGCTTTGTCGTATGCGCTGGGTCATATTCCTTCCTTGAATATTTGGCGGTGCGGTAAACAGTGGAGCTGATATACACATATCTAGTGATTTTTGCCAAATACCTGTGGCGAGGGAGCTTGCTCCCGTTGGGCTGCGCAGCAGACCGCTTTGTTAACTGTGTGCTTTCTGGGAGGTTGCGGTGAGCTTTTTGGGGCCGCTACGCGCCCCAGCGGGAGCAAGCTCCCTCGCCACAGTGGGGGGCGGGTCAAATTTCTGCGCGGGTGACGATGTGTTTGAAGTGATGCCGCCACAAGTCCGCCCCCAGTTTCCCCGAGCGATCCAGCGATGAGCCCACGGTCAAGTCGCTGATCAGCGTGGGCTGCAAGCCCGCATCAAACAACGCAAACCCGGCCGCCAGTACGCAGGTGTCGGTCTGGATGCCGCACACCAGTACCCGCTCCGGCGCGAGGCTTTTCAGGTGGCTGATGGTTTCAGGCGTGGGGGCGTAGCCGTGTTTGATGAAGACATGGTCGGCGGCAATCAGGCTGTTGTCGTCGGGCGCTGGCTGCCAGCCGAGTTGGCGGGCGAACGGGGTGATGCTTTCGTCGTGGCGCTCGACGGTGGCCACTGACGGCATGCGGCCCAGCAGGGCGTTGATGCCGTCCACCAGCCAGTCGGGTGGAGCGAAGGAGGGTTGTACGTCGATGATCAGTAGAACCTGGCGCATTGGAGTCCTGGCATGGATCGAAGGGCTACGCATTGTGCATCGGGAATACTTGGCCTCCAAGTCTGGTGCGGTCCTCGTGGGAGCTGGCTTGCCTGCGATAGCGTTGGATCAGCTCATGCATCAATAACTGAAACACCGCTATCGCAGGCAAGCCAGCTCCCACAGGGTTACTTTGTTGTGGTCAGAGGGGGTACGGCCTCACGGCTGCCAAACCGTCTTCACCCCGCTCAACTTCCGGTCCAGGAATGTCGCCGCGCTGATCAACGCCAAATGGCTCAACGCCTGGGGTGTATTCCCCAAATGCCGGGCCTGGTTATCGAACTCTTCGGCATACAACCCCAACGGATTGGCATAGCGCAGCAGTTGCTCAAACTCCAGGTGGGCCTTTTCCACTTGCCCGGCCCGCGCCAGGCATTCCACGTACCAGAACGAACATGCGGCAAATGCGCCTTCGGTGCCTTGCAAGCCGTCAATCTGGCTGTCGTCGTTGCGGTAGCGGTACACCATGCCGTCGCGCACCAGGCTTTTCTCGATCGCTTTCAGTGTCGACAACCAGCGCGGGTCCGTCGCCGCCACAAAGCGCACCAGTGGCATCAACAGCATCGAGCCATCCAGCGCGGTGCTGCCGATATGCTGCACAAAATGCCCGCGCTCTTCGTTCCAGAAGTTGCTCCAGATGTCTGCGTAGATCGCCTGGCGCGTCTGGTCCCAGCGGGCAAACGGCGCCGGCAGCGAACGCTTGGACGCCAGGCGGATCGCCCGGTCCAGGGCCACCCAGCACATCAGCCGCGAATGCAGGAAGTGATGCTGCTCGCCGCGCATTTCCCAGATACCGACGTCTTTGTGGTTCCAGGTTTCGCAGACCTGATCGGCCACTTCCACGGTGTGTTTCCAGCCCTCGTGGGAAATGGCTTCGCCGTATTTGTTGACCAGGTACACCGCGTCCATCAGCTCGCCATAGATATCCAGCTGCACCTGGTCGTAGGCTTCGTTGCCGATGCGCACCGGTTGCGCGCCGCCGTGGCCGCTGAGGTGGCTCAGCTCGGTTTCCGGCAGTTCCTGGCGGCCATCGATGCCATACAGGATGTTGATTTTCATCGGCTGATCACAGCAGTCACCGACGCGGCCTTTCAGCCAGCGCATGTAGCCGTTGGCTTCCTCGATAAACCCCAGGCGCATAAAGGCGTAGACGGTAAACGAGGCGTCGCGGATCCAGGTGTAGCGGTAGTCCCAATTGCGCTCGCCGCCGGGGGTTTCCGGCAGGCCGAAGGTGGCGGCGGCCAGGATGGCACCGTGTTTGCGCGAGGTCAGAAGCTTCAGGGCCAGGGCCGAGCGATTGACCATCTCGCGCCAGCGCCCACGGTAGTTGGACTGGGCGATCCAGGCGCGCCAGAATTTCAGGGTGCGTTCCAGGCACAGGTCGGTGCAGTCGCTTTTGACCCGGGCGTCGTCCACGCCGCCGAGGACAAATTCGGCGCCTTCTTCGTGGCCCAGGTCAAAGGTCGCCACAGCGGCATCGCCTTCCAGCTGCATGGCGTGGCTGCCGGTCAGGCGCAGGCCCGGTTGGCCTGCTGCCTCAAAGCACACGTCGGCGTCATCCAGCGTGGCGCGGGTGGGGGCGCGGGCATAGTCATGGCGAACCGCGCAGCGCAGGTGAATGGTCGCCTTGCCGCTGACTACCCGCACCCGACGTATCAGGATGGGCAGGTCGTCGGCTTCTTCGCTGATGGTCAGGAAGTCGGTGACTTCCACCACCGCGTCATTGCTCAACCAGCGGGTTTGCAGCACGTTGGTGTCCGGCAGGTAGATCTGCTCGCGGCGGGCGTCGGGCAGGTCCGGCGTGAGCTGGAAAATCCCGGCGGCGGGGGAGTCGAGCAATGAGCAAAAGATCGAGGGGCTGTCGAATTCCGGCCAGCAGAAAAAGTCGATGCTGCCCTTGTCGTTGACCAGCGCCGCACTGCGCATGTCGCCAATGATGCCGTGGGCATCGATTGCACTTTGTGGTTCGTTTTTCAAATCAACCATTGCCACGAAACTCCGGATAAAGGCTCATGCCGCCGTCAATAAACAAGGTGCTGCCCACCACGTAGTCGGAGGCGTCACTGGCCAGCCACACCACCGCATTGGCCACGTCTTCGACGTCACCCACGCGGCCATAGGGAATCAATTTGAGCAGTTCCACCTCGGCCGCCCCTTCGGTGGCGGCACGGTTGATCGCGGTGCGAATCGCCCCGGGTGCAACGCCGTTGATGCGGATGCGCTGCTGGCTGACTTCCTGGGCCAGGGTGCGCATCAGCATTTCAACGCCGCCCTTGGACGCGGCGTAATTCACGTGTCCGGCCCAGGGAATCACCTGGTGCACCGAGCCCATGTGGATGATTTTTCCGGCGGCCCGGGACACTCCTTCGCGGATGCCCTGGCGGTTGAAGATTCGCAGGGCCGCACGGGCGCACAGGAACTGGCCGGTGAGGTTGACGCCGATCACGGCGTTCCAGTCGTCGAGGGTCATGTCGACGGCGGCGGCATCTTTTTGCATGCCCGAGTTGGCTACCAGAATGTCCAGGTGCCCGAACGCCTCAAGGGTTTGCGCAAACAGCCGCTCCACATCGGCTTCTTTCGACACATCGGCGCCAATCGCAATCGCCCGGCCGCCGTTGGCATTGATCTGCGCCGCCAAGGCTTCAGCCGGCGCGGCCTGGGCGTTGTAGTTCAGCACCACGGCGGCACCGGCCTCCGCCAGGGCCTTGGCAGCCCCCGCGCCGATCCCGGAACTGGCGCCCGTCACCAGCGCCACTTGTTGCTCCAACGAAATACGCATCGCCCACCCAACCTTTTTCAGAGTGCCCCATTAGCTGACTGACGGGGCGGCTCACAAGTTCACCGGCTGTCTGGAATGCGACGATGGCTGTCTATATCTATCGTTTTCGCCAACACACTTTTCGCTAGAATCAAAGCCTGATCGAGATGAGATGTTTCCCCATGACCCACCCGCCCAGGCCCTGGCTTGAAGCCTATGCCGACAACTACCGCAACGACGACGTGGTGCATCCCCATTGCCACGCCCAGGCGCAACTGATCCATGGGGTGTCCGGGGTGATGGTGGTCAGCACCGCCCAGGGCAGTTGGCTGGTGCCGTCCGGGCATGCGCTGTGGGTGCCTGCCGGCACCCCGCACGAAATCCGTATGGCCGGCGAGGTGCACATGCGCACGCTGTTCCTGATGCCCGAGGCCGAGCCGGGGCTGGGGCGTACCTGCCAGGTGATCGAGGTGTCGGCGTTGCTGCGGGAACTGATCGTCGCCGCCACCCTGATCGCCGGGCATAACAGCCCGCGGTTGCAAGCCATGGTCGAGTTGATCCGCATGGAATTGCTGGCCGCACCGGTGGTGGCGATGCACGTTCCGGTACCCGGTGAGGCGCGGCTGGCCCGGCTGTGCACGCATTTCATCCGCAACCCCTCTGACGACAGCAGCCTGGAATCCTGGGCCGACAGCCTGAACATGAGCGCCCGTACCCTGAGCCGGGTGTTCCAGCGGGAGTTGGGCATGAGCTTCGGCGAGTGGCGCAAGCGTGCCCGGCTGGCCTTGAGTTTGAAGTTGCTGGCCCAGGGCGTGTCGATTCTGGAGGTGGCGCTGGAGCATGGGTATCAGAGCCCGAGTGCGTTCAGTGCGATGTTTCGTCGGTCGCTGGGTTATCCGCCGAGTCATTTCCGGCCGGGGGCGTAGTGTTGCGTCATGTAACGTTGTTGTCCGTTTAGCGACGATACATGGCCCTGACGCGGGCGAATCGGACAGGCCACCTGCCTAACCTGCAAGGCTCCTTCTTGAGCGAGCCTTGTGATGCACAGCCCTTCTTTTCATCCCTGGATACCCTTCGCCCTGTTGAGCGTATTGGCCGGGTGCAGTGGCGTGGCCGGCAAGCCGACGACCGTCACGGCGCAGGTGCCGCCGCGGCTCTCGGTCGAGTCGGCCGAGCCGTTGCCCGCCCGTTGGTGGCAGCTGTACCGCGACCCGCAGCTGGACGCCCTGGTAGCACGGGCCCTGCACCAGAACAAAGACCTTGAGGCCGCTGCGGCCCACGTCGACGCCTTGCTGGCGCGGCTGGAACAGGCAGAGGGCGAGCGCCTGCCGTCCACTTCCCTGGACTATGGCCTGGCCTACGGTCGCAGCCGGGATGACCAGACCCTGGCCCAGGCCACCCACGGCCATGCCGGTGCCGAATGGAGCCACACCCCTGAGTTTTCCCTGAGCTACACCCTCGACCTGTGGGGCGAGGTGCGCTACCGCATCGCCGCAGCACGGGCGGATGCCCAGGTGGCCCGGGCGCTGGAGGACGAGTTGCGGGTGACGGTGGCCGCGCAGACCGCCCGTGCCTATGCCCAGGCGTGTGTCTATGGGTTGCAAGCGCAGGTGCAGGCGCACTCGGTGCAGGTGCTGGAGCAAAGCGTCGCGGTCACGCAAAAGCTGCAAAAGGCCGGCGCGGCGACGGACCTGGACCTGACGCGTCTGCAAGGCCTGCTGGAAGAAACCCGCGCGCCCTTGCCGATGTTCACGGCCCGGCGCAGCAGCGCCTTATATGAGTTGGCGGTGCTCAGCGGTTTACCGCCGGAACAAGTGACGCCACACCGTTGTGCCCAAGGCCCGCAGTTGCAAGCGCCGTTGCCGGTGGGCGAGGGCTGGGCGCTGGTGCAACGCCGGCCGGATATCCGCCGCGCCGAAGGGCAACTGCGCGCTGCCACCTCGACAGTGGGCCTGTCCCGGGCCGAGCTTTATCCGCGCATTACCTTCGGCGCGATGCTCGGTTCGTCCGCCAGCAGCCTGGGCAAGCTGGGAGACCGCTACGCGACGGTGTATTCCGTCGGCCCGCTGGTGTCCTGGCGTTTTCCCAACCGCCAGATCGCCCAGGCGCGGGTCAAACAGAGCCAGGCCGAAGCCCGCCAGGCCCTGGCGAGGTTTGACGGCACCGTGCTCAACGCTTTGAAGCAGGTCGAGCAAGCCATGGCCTTGTATCAAGGCGAGCAGCAGCGTCGCCAGGCGTTGACCGCAGCCCTGGACAACAACCGCCGCGCCTTCGACCTCGCCTCCCGCGGCTACCACGCCGGTGCACTGGATGCTCTGCAACTGCTGGACAGCGAACGCAGCCTGGTAGGCCTTGAAGCCCGCGTGGCCGAGTCCGACCTGCGCTTGATCAATCGCCAGATCGACCTGTTCCAGGCCCTCGGTGGCGGCTGGCAGCGTGACGATCAAACCGCCCCCTTATCTGTCGCTGTAGTCAATGGAGCCACACCATGAACCAGGCTGTTGAACCCATTCGCCTGTCTGTAATGCAACGTCATCGTCGTGCCCTGGTGACCACTGCTTCTCTGGCTACGCTGGTGGGGCTCGCCGCCTTTGCCGGCTATTGGTGGCAGTGGGGGCGCTTTCTTGAGGAAACCGACGACGCCTATGTGCGCGCCGATTGGGTCGCCATCAGCCCGCGCATCGCCGGGTATGTCGCCCAGGTGCTGGTGGAGGACAACCAGCCGGTCAAGGCCGGGGATGTATTGGTGCGTATCGACGACCGGGACTTCACCGAGCGCCTCAACAGCGCCCAGGCACAACTGCAACAGGCGCAGGCCGCCGCCACCGCGCAACAGGCCAGGGTGCAAACCCTCGACGCGCAAATGAGCGAGCAACAGCAACGCATCGCCCAGGCCCGGGCGGAGCTGAGCAGTGGCGAGGCCGAAGCCCGGCGCGCGCGGCTCGATTATCAGCGTTACCGCGAATTGGTCGCGCAGCAGGTTGCCAGCGCCCAGCACCTGGAAACCGTCAGCGCCAGCCAGGCCAAGGCCCAGGCAGCGCTGGTGCAAGCGAACGCCCAGGTCGTGCGGCAGCAAGCGCAGTTGCAGGTTTTGCAGGCGCGTCGGCAGCAGGCGCAGGCGCAAATCGTCGAGCATCAGGCGCGCATCGGCGAGGCCCAGGCCAACCTGGCCCTGGCCCGCAATGCGCTGAAGGACACCGAGATCCGCGCGCCCTTCGACGGGGTGGTGGGCCAGCGCAAGGTCCGTCGCCAGCAATACGTGATGCCCGGTCTGCCGCTGCTGGCGGTGGTGCCGGTGGAGCAGGCGTATGTGATCGCCAACTACAAGGAAACCCAGTTGCAGCACATGGCGCCCGGGCAATCGGTGGACATCTCGGTGGACAGTTTTTCCGGCGCGCACTGGCACGGCCAAGTGGAGAGCATCGCCCCCGGCTCCGGTGCGGTGTTCGCGCTGTTGCCGCCGGACAACGCCACCGGCAACTTCACCAAGATCGTCCAGCGGTTCCCGGTGAAGATCCGCCTGGAGCCCGGCGAGTCACGGATTCTGCCGGGCATGTCGGTGATCGCCACGGTCGACACCCGCCCGGCCGCCCGCCAGGAGCCTGTCCATGGAGGTTGAAGGGCGTGTGCCGTTTCGCGCCTGGGTCGCGGTGATCGGCGGGTTGTTCGGCTGCTTCATGGCCGGGATGAACGTGCACGTGACCAGCGCCGCGCTGCCGGAAATCGAAGGCGCACTGGGCGCGACCTTTGAGGAAGGCTCGTGGATTTCCACCGCTTACCTGGTGGCTGAAATCATCATGATTCCCCTCACGGCGTGGCTGGTGCAGGTGTTTTCCCTGCGCCGCGTGATGCTGTGGGGCTCGGGGATATTCCTGGTGGCTTCGGTGGCGTGTTCGCTGTCGCCGAACCTGCAAGTGATGATCTTCATTCGGGTGGTGCAGGGCGCGGCCGGGGCGGTGCTGATTCCCTTGTCGTTCCAGCTGATCATCACGGAGCTGCCGGCCAGCAAGATCCCACTGGGCATGGCCTTGTTCAGCCTCGCCAACAGCGTCGCCCAGGCGGCGGGGCCGTCGATTGGCGGTTGGCTGACCGACGCGTATTCCTGGCGCTGGATCTTCTACCTGCAACTGTTCCCGGGGATCGCGTTGCTGGCGGCGGTGGCCTGGTCCATCGACCGCCAGCCGATGCAACTGGGCCTGCTTCGCCAGGGTGACTGGCTGGGTATCGGCTGCATGGTGCTGGGCCTGGGTGCGTTGCAGATCGTACTGGAGGAGGGCGGGCGCAAGGACTGGTTCGGCTCGACCTTTATCGTGTGGATGACGCTGCTGGCGGTGGTTGGCTTGATCGGTTTTGTGGCGCGCCAATTGTGGGGCGCCCACGGCTTTATCAACCTGCGGCTGTTGGGGCACTACAACTTTGGCGTGGCCAGCGTGGCGATGTTTATCTTCGGTGCCAGCACCTACGGCCTGGTGTTTCTGGTGCCCAATTACCTGTCGCAGTTGCAGCACTACAACGCGAGTGAAATCGGCGTGAGCCTGATCGCCTATGGCCTGGTGCAACTGATCATGGCGCCGTTTCTGCCGCGCCTGATGAAGTGGGTCAGTGCCAAGATGCTGGTGGCCTCGGGGTTTGCGATCATGGCGTTGGGCTGCTGGATGGGCGCGCACCTGTCGGCAGACAGCGCCAGCAATGTGATCGTGCCTTCGATCGTGGTGCGTGGCATGGGGCAGCCGCTGATCATGGTGGCGTTGTCGGTGCTGGCGGTCCATGGGCTGGCCAAGGCGCAGGCCGGGTCGGCGTCGGCGGTGTTCTCGATGTTGCGCAACCTTGGCGGTGCGGTCGGTACGGCACTGCTGGCGCAATTGGTGGTGGTGCGCGAGCGGGTGCATTCGGCGCGTATTGGCGAGTCGGTGACGCTGTTTGACCCGGCCCTGCAAGCGCGTTTGCCCGATGGCGGGGTGCTGCAGGAGCAGTTGCCGGATCACCAGGTGGTGCTGACTGTGCTGGACCAGGGTGTTCGCCATCAGGCGTTTTTGATGGCCTACAGTGATGCGTTCTTTCTGGCGTGTGTGGCGTTGGCGGCGTGCTCTGTGGCGGCGTTGATGTTGCGGCGTACCTAGGGTGGTCAATTCTGGGGTTGACTTTGGGTGTCTGAGGGTTGAGTACATATCCGTTATTTGGGTGATGGCTGATATGGGTTCCGCTCTTACAGCGGCTCACTTTTGAAAAGCGCAAAAGTAAGCAAAACGCTCTTGCCCCACCACTCGGCACCTCGCTTGGGCTCGGTGTGCCCTCTCTCCGGCATTACTCCGCGGGCCGCCGCGACGGGGCGTCCCTGCCCCGTCGCGGCTAAACCGGCGTCCTGCCGGTTTACCCGCTCCGTACTACCTGCGTTCGGCCAGCGTGGTTTAACGGGGCGCCTAAGATCAAGATCAAAAGCAGATCAAGAACACAGCGGCCTACCGGCCGGCTTGAGTGGTGTGAAGCAAAGGCAAAATCAAAATCCAAAGCGAGCACGATCCCCTGTAGGAGCTGGCTTGCCGGCGATGGTCGTTAACGATGACGTTGGCGTCCTGAATGAACGCGGCGACCTCAGGTTTTTCGCCGGCAAGCCGGCTCCTACAGAAAAGCAGCTCTGTTTTCGCTTTGGCTTTTGCTGTGGCTTCTACCACTCAAGCCGGCCTGTAGGCCGCTGTGCTTTTGCTTTTGATTTTGATCTGGCTCTGACTGCCCCAATAAGCCCGAGGCCGAACGCAGGGATTGAGGAGCGGGTAAACCGGCAGGACGCCGGTTTAGCCGCGACGGGGCAGGGACGCCCCGTCGCGGCGGCCCGCGGAGCAATGCCGGAGTGAGGGAACACCGAGCCTAGGCGAGGTGCCGACAGGCGGGGCAGAGCCCTTTGCTTACTTTGGGGCTTTTCCAAAGTGAGTCGCTGTAAGAGCGAAACCATAAGCGG
>NZ_JARIXR010000034.1:0-53058 GCF_029269205.1 Pseudomonas sp. 1912-s
TGAGTCGAGCTTGTTTTTGGAAACATCAATTCCGACGAACGCAGAGTCATGGTCCATAGCGTTTTCCTCACGTCCAACCTTGCAGAATCGGGCTTTGCGCCCAGGCAACCGTTCGGACTAGTTTAGGAAGGAACCTGCTCCGACCCATGCTCACTCACGATCTCGAAATCAGAGGGCACTACGGTCTGAAGCAGGTGAAAACAATCTTACAAGGGCACACCGAGCATTAGCGAGGTGCCGAGTGGTGGGGCAAGAGCCTTTTGGTTACTTTTGGGCTCCTTTCAAAAGTGACCCGCTGTAAGAGCGGAACCCATATCAGCCACAACCAAAATAACGGATATGCCCCCGGCCAACTCAGATCACCCCACACACCAATCGCTCACCCCCACCACCCAAAGGCTTGGGCATGTCGGAGTGATTATCCCCCCCGGCATGAATCATCAACGCCCGGCCCTTGATCTGCGCAATGGTCTTCAACCGCGGCGCCAACACCGGGTTAGTCGAAGTCCCGTCCATATTCACATACAGCGCCGGCAAATCCCCCAGATGCCCCTCGGCATACGGCCCCAAATGCTTGCCCGTTTTCTGCGGGTCAAAATGCCCACCGGCGGCCAGCGCCGCCACCTTCACGCCATCCTTCACACCCGCCTCACAGCTGCCGTTCTCATGGATATGAAACCCATGCACCCCCATCGGCAGGGACTTCAAGTCAGGAGTGAAAATCAGGCCGTACGCCGACTCACTGATGGTCACCGTACCAACAGGCTGCGGCGCGCCATCGGCACTGACGAGGTTGACCGGAACTTGCAGGGTCGCCGCCTGAGCGGTGCCAATGACGAGGAGGCTGGCCAGGCTGAGCCAATGAATGCGATTCATGAGAAGTTTCCCGAAAAGTTGATAAAAGTGAGCAGTCTCGGGAAACACAACGACCAGCCAGGCCAAATAATTCCGCTGGAAAAAACATATTTTTCCAACGGAATAATCACCACGGCTCAGCTGTTAAGCCTTTCCTGCCGCACGCTGTGCACCGGCTTCACCTCACTGCCCACACAGCGGCGACAGCTATAAACCCCCAGCACCACCGGTTTTTTCAGCGCCTCGCGCTCCACCCAGGTCGGTGCGACAAACCGATAACCCTGGCCCGTCGCCGTCGCGATATAGACCGAGTCATCGTCCCCCAACGCCCGGCGGATCGCTTTGATCTGCGCCCGCAGGTTGCATTCCTCCACCACCAGCCGTGGCCAGGCGATGTCCAGCAGTTGGGTTTTCTCCAGCAGTTCTCCAGGCCGCGAGGCGAGGGCGATCAGCAAGGTCAGGGCGCGGTTGCCCAGGCTCACCGGTTCACCGTTTTTCAGCAGCAGATGACGTCTGGGCAGCAGTCGATAAGGACCAAAGTGAATTTCAAAAGCGCTGTCTTCAAGGTGGCTGCGTTGTGAATACGTCATGTGATTAACCTTTGTGCGTGTTCAAGACACAGCCCCGCGCGGCTCCCTTTCGCGCAGGGCTGCAAGGGAGGGTCAGGTGTTGATCGCCGGGATCGGGTCGTCCGGATAGTCCCCGGGTTCTGTCGGGCCGCCGGTCAAGCCGTATTGCTTGAGCACTGGCGCCAGCTGGCCGTAGAACGCGTCCTGCGCCTTGCCATGGGCGTCGGCCAGGGCGAAGGGCAGGAAGGCGCTGCCGATGCCGCCGAGAATAGCCGTGGCGCCGCCGAGGATGCCGCTGATGGTCCCGGCCACCGCACCGATTTCCGTGGCGCCGTATAACCCGGCGCCGGCTTCCACCAGGCCGGCCACCGCCGCACCCGTGCCGAGCACGCCGGTGGCGACGGAGAAACTGCCGGTCAGGTAATCACCTTTTTTCAACGAGTCGACACCGCCAATCACCCCGATCACACCGCCGATGATCCCGCCCGCCGAGCCGATGATCTTGCCGGCCGCGCCGAGGTTGGCGATTTGCTGCGGGCTGAGCGGGCCCTTGCCCACCGGCACCTTGCCGGGGAAATCCCCAATGGTGCCGCCGTCCGGACGGTTGACCCAGGTGATGCCGTAGCCCGCTTCCTTGGCGTACTTGGTGCCGCCTTCCATTAACAGCCCGGCAAATTGCAGCCCGGCGGACACCCGGTTGGCGTCCGCCACCGGCGTGTTGCTGCCGCTGGCCGAACGCGCCATCAGCACGCCGCTCATCAGCACCGCACTGCCGATGTGCAGCAGGCCTTGCTTGAACGCCGGGCTGACGTCGCCGAACTTCATGCCTTCGATGGCCTTGGGCAGCGCGTCGGCAATCTTGTCGCCCTGGCGCCCGATGTCCCATACCGAACGCAGCATCGACACCACCTGCGCCGGGTCGATCTTGCCGCCGTCGGAGGTGACGAACATCTCGGGGTCTTTCTGCTGGGCGTCGTTGATCGCGGCGGTCACCTTGGCTTCGTCGAAGTTGCCCTTGCCGTCCCCCAGGGTGATGTTCAGGGTGTCGGTGGTCGCGCCGCCGAGCAGCGCATCGCCGAGGGCTTCGTTGAAATTCACCTGCAAGGTGGCCGCGTCATCCGCCGAGGCTTTGTCGCCAAGGAAGGCCTGGGCCGAGGCGGTGCTGGCGGCGAAGCTGCTGGCCGCCACGGTCGGGTCCATGCCGCCGGCCACCGCGTCGGTGAAGGCTTTGCCGGTCACCAATTCGTTCTTGTAGTACTGCTGGATGTTGTCGCTTTGCCCGGCCTTGTCCGCGATACCGGTCAGGTCCACATGGCCGTTGCCCCCCAGCGCCAGGTTGGCGATGGTCGTATCGTTGGCGGCGTTTTGCAGGCCCATGCCCATGTCGATCTGCTTGCCGTTCTGGTCCTTGGCATTCAGGTTGTCGGTGAGGTTTTTGCCGGTCTCGATATCGTTGGTGTAGTAGTTCTGCATCGCGACTTTCAGGGTCGGGTTGCTGTCGACGATGTCGGCCAGGGCCGGGCCGCGATTGTTTTGCAGGAAGCCTTGCACATCCGGGTCGGCCGAGAGGGTTTCGATGCCGCTTTGCAGCTGTGCCTTGATCTTGTCTTCGTTGGGGTTGAGGCCGTAGTTGGGCGAGGTGTACTTGTCCATCAGGCCGGCGTGGGGCACGTAGTCGCTCACCAGGAGGCGGGTTTGTGCATCGGTCAGTTGCACCAGTACCGCGGCTTTTTGTTCGCCGCTGTAGTTCTGCGGGTTGGCCAGGATGTCGGCGGTCAGGCCCGAGGTGTCGACACCGGCCACGGCATCACGGGTGGCGGCACCGTCGAGGAAGGTCAGGGTGTCGCTGTCGGTTTTCGGCGCCTGTTTTTCCAGCCAGGCGCCGATGTTGTCGCGGGTGCCGATGCCGTCCGACTTGCCGGTGGCCGGGTTGTCGCCGCCGGTTTCCAGGGCGTGGAACATCCCGGGTTTCGACCACATCGCCGCCGCGCCGGTCAGCTCGGTGCTCAGGGCCGAATCGCTGCCCAACGCTGCAAGGTTGTCGTTGCGCAGCATGCCGTCATTGCTGCGCTGGTTGGCGTCACCGGGGCGCATCGCCGAACCGGCGCCGGCGGCCAGGCTCTCGCTGGCCATCAGGATCGCCGCCGACTTGGCGTTGGCCTTGGCCAGGTCGCCGGGGTGGCTGCCGAGGAAACTGCCATAGGATTTCGACGCGGCGCCGAGGTCCTTGCCGGCGTTGTCGATGAAGTGGTCGACATCCGAATGGGTAATGACGTTGTCGGCCTTGCCGCGCCCGCCGGTGTCCAGCGCGGCCATCAGGCTCGGGCTGCTGGCCACGTACTTGAGCACGGCCTGGGCTTCCGGCGGCAGGGTGGTAGGCGGGTTGGCGAAGTCGATCGGTGCACCGTGCAGGCCCCAGGCGTCCCAGTTTTGCGAGAGCAATTGGGCAGCCGCCTTGGGGCGGTTCAGGTCCAGTTCTTCCTTGGTCGGCGTGCCGCTGGTGTTGCCGGTGATGGTGTCCCAGTCCTTGGCGCCCGACACGCCGAACGACGAGGTGTCGATCCAGGAGGTGTCCGAGGCGCCCGCCGCACCGGTGCTGCCGGCATACAGTTTGGCGACCTGGTCGTACAGCGCCGGGGTGATGTCCTGGGACACGATCACCTTGTCGCCGGAGGCGGTGGTGTAGCGAATCAAGCCTGGCCCGACCTCTTCGGGCGGGCCGATGTTCGCCGCCGGGTCCATGGTTTCGGTGGGGCCGGCCAGGCGGTAGCCGTCGGCCTGGCTGGCGTTGATCGCGAACAGCTTGGCCGAGTCGCCGCTGACCTGGGCAAACAGCGCAGGGGTCTCCTTCTGGCTGACCACGATTTTGTCGCCAGCGCTGGTCTCGTAGCGGATCAGCCCCGGGCCCAATTCGGTGGTGCTGCCAATCGCCTTGTAGTTGTCCAGCCCCGGCGCCACGGTGCTGGCGTCGGCTTCCTTGTAGCCGGCGCTTTTGCTGTCGGCCAGGTTCTTTTCAAGGGTCGCATCGCTCTGCTGGGCGTTGTACTGGTTGACCAATTGCTCAAACAGCCTGGGGTTGTCGATCTGCTTGAGGGTCACCGGCTTGTCGCTGCCCAGCGGGGTGTAGGTGATGCTGTTGTTCACCGGTGCCTGGACGTTCTGATAAGGCAGCGGGATGGACGGACCACGGATTTTCGAGGGGTCGAATACCGGCTTGTCGACAGCGGTGAACAGGGCTTTTTCAAACGTGCTCCGGGAGTCATCCGGGCCCTTGTTATCGGCAGGATCAAGGCCATTCGGGATCGCAGTCATAGATCACCTGGAAGTTGTTTTATATAAGTCGATATTTAGTGCAAGTGCACTAACTTGGGCGGGCGAAAGTTACGAAGTGTTATTGAGCAGGCCCGCGCCGAGCTATCAAACGCGATGATCAAGTCGGTTTTGTTACAAATGGCAATATCTGCGAAGTTGGGCAAATGGCTATTAGTTAAAAGTGTGAAGTTGTCGGCTTATTTTCCGAATAATAATGGGCGATCAACGGTTTTGCATGGAATCTGGCGGCATCGAAGTGTTCAAGAACGTTCATTTTAGATGGCGAAAGCCCCGTAATCATTGGGTTGTGGCGTGTATCGGTTTTTCAATAAAAGTTCCGCATCGGCGTGGCGATGAGATTTGCTCAACGGCACGTTGAGCCGGATTTTTCACAGCGCCCGCCGTCAACGTTTCACAAGCTTTCACAGCGAAGGCGTTTTACTCGTGAGTAGTATGGTTCCCATGCAAACCGACGGCTGCATTGCCAACTCACTGTCTGACGCGGGGAGTTCGGTTCGGTTTGCATACCGCTTAACTTCCCTATCGATGCAAGGAGATTGAACATGGCTACTACTCCACCAGTAAGTGCAGGCGGCGCCGACGACGCTATCGCGAAGATGGAAGCAACTTTCAACATGGCCATTGAGAAGTCGGCCAAGATCACCGAGATCAGCACCGCGAAAAAAGCAGAGCTCGACGCCACCAAACAGCGTCCGCAGAACTGATTCGCCATGCGGGCAGCGCCGGCGCTGCCCGCATACCTGCCTCGTCCTGCTTCACCCCGTTGCACCGTTGTTGATCGGCACAGGTGCCGTTGCGGCCTGTGATTCTCAAGGGGGCAAACCCAACCATGACAGCCTTGATTTCCCTGGGCCTGCCCGCCGTGAACGGCGCGCCGACCCTGCTTGTGACCCACGGTTTGCACCAGGGCAGTTCCCTGATGCTCGACCAGCCGGTCTACACCCTTGGCGCCGCACTGGCCGCCGACCTTCAGCTCAGCGATCCCGGGATCGCCGAGTTGCACCTGCGCCTGCGTTTTGACGGTGCCCAGGTGGCCGTCGAAGCCCTCGGCGGCGACGTACTGATCACTGGCACTGCCGGTGATATCCGCATTCCCCAAGGCAGCGGCCATCGCGCGCGGCTGCCGCTGCAACTGCGCATCGGCACGGCGGGTGTGAGCCTGGCGCTGCCGGGCAGCGCTGAAAAACCGCCTGCGGTGACGCGCACCTTCACCCCCTGGATCATCGCCACCGCCTTGCTGTTTGTGTGCGCCGGCGCCCTGGCTTTTCGCAACGATCCGCCTCAAGCGCAAACCGCAAGGCCGGTCGCCGAAAAAGCTGCGGCCAAGCCTTCTCGCGCCGAAGCCAAGGCCTGGTTCGAAGGGCAATTGCAGGCCGCCCACCTGGACGCCGTCAAGGTCAACGACATCGACGGCCAACTCAACGCCACCGGCTCCTTCGAGCGGGCGCAAAAGCCCCAGTGGGTCGCCCTGCAACAAGCGTTCGACCAGCGTTACGGCCAGCAGATCGTGCTCAACCCGCGGGTCGCGGTGCGCGCGGATGCAGCCCGGCCACGGGTGCGCTTTCAAGCGGTGTGGTTCGGCGCCAATCCCTACGTGATCAATGACAGCGGCAAGCGCCTGTACCCCGGCGCGGCCCTGGCAGACAACTGGGTGCTGGAACGCATCGAGAACAATCAGGTGATCCTCGCCCGTGGCGAAGAACGCTTCACCTTCACCCTATGACGCTGCTTTTTTCAGCTAAGGCCCCGGGATGAAAGTCGAACCCCGTCCGTTGATTCCCAGTGAGGTGCGCAGCGCACCGGTCGAGGCGATTCGCCCGGTCAACTCGCGCCAGGCCACTGCTTTTGAAGCGGTGCTGAAAACCCGCAAGGTCCAGTCCCGGCGCTCCCTGCGCAGCGACCTGGAAGAGCTCACCAGCGCTGCCGGTGTCGACTCGCTGCTGTTTGGCAGCGCCCGTTCCCTGGAGCTGCTGGAACACGTGATGCAGCACCTGTTGCCGAACCTCGACGCCGAGCCGGAAATCAAGGCACTGGCCCACGACTTGATCAGCGAGGAAATCGAGATGCGCCGCACCCTCGAACAACAGCGCTCGGAGGTCCAGGCCTGATGCCCCGGGATAACGACGACGCAGTGCAATTGCTCAAGGGCATCGGCGAGTTGTACCGGCGCAACGGCCAGTCCCAGCGCGCCCTGGTGATGCTGCTGATTGCCGTGAGCGTGGCGCCCAACGACGGCCTGCTGCTGCGCTCGCTGGTGCTGGCGTTCACCGACAGCGGTGACGCCACCCGCGCACTGTCGGCCCTGGACCGCCTGGTGGCGCTGGAAGGCGAGTCCGCCAGCCTGTTGCTGCTGCGCGCCCGCGCGCTGTGGTACGGCGAACGCAAGGACGAAGCGCGCCAGTGCTTCAAACGCTACCTGGCTGCACGGAGAGTGACGCCATGAACCTGCTCAATCGCTTGAACGGCATCGCGCGCATGGCCGCCCAGCGCACCGACGTGATCATCGTCGCGTTCATGCTGATGGCGATCGTGATGATGATCATCCCGCTGCCCACCTACCTGGTGGACATGCTGATCGGCCTGAACATCGCCCTGAGCATCCTGATCCTGATCGTCGCCTTCTACATCGGCCATTCGGTGGAATTCTCCGCGCTGCCGCCGCTGATTCTGCTCAGCACCCTGTTTCGCCTGTCGCTGTCCATCACCACCACCCGCTTGATTCTGCTGCACGGCGACGCCGGGCATATCGTCAAGGCCTTCGGTGACTTCGTGATTGCCGGCCAGGTGGTGGTGGGCATGGTGGTGTTCCTGATCATCACCGTGGCGCAGTTTGTGGTGATCACCAAGGGTGCCGAGCGGGTCGCCGAAGTGGCGGCGCGTTTCACCCTGGATGCGATGCCCGGCAAACAGATGAGCATCGACAACGACCTGCGCAACGGCGATATCGACCAGGCCGAAGCCCGCCGCCGGCGTTCGCGCCTGGAGCGTGAAAGCCAGATGTTCGGCGCGATGGACGGTGCGATGAAGTTCGTCAAAGGCGATGCGATTGCCGGGTTGGTGATCCTCGCGGTCAACCTGCTGGGCGGCATGCTGATCGGCATGATCGAGCGCGACATGGCCTTCGGCGCGGCGGTGCACACCTATTCGCTGCTGACCGTGGGTGACGGTTTGATCGCACAGATCCCGGCGCTGTTGATCTCCGTGGCGGCGGGTACCGTGGTCACGCGGGTCAACAGCGACGGCGAGGCGGGCGACCTCGGCAGCGAGATTCTCAAGCAGTTGGGCGCCAGCTACCGGGCCCTCGGTTTGACCGCATTGATCATGGTCGGCGTCAGTGTGATCCCGGGCTTTCCGACCTGGGTGTTCCTCGGGTTGTCGCTGGTGTTCGGCGGCGCGGCGTTCGTGATGTACCGCCGGCATACCCGTGAACATCAGGTAGAGCCTGAAGCCCTGATCGAGACGCTGGAGCCGGTGGTCGAAGCGCAGGCCGAGCAGGACTACGGCGTGGCGCCCGACACCCGCGTGCTGCTGACCCTCGGCAGCGCCCTGGCCCTCAGCGCGCCACGCCAGTTGCTGACCCAGCGCATTGAAGCGCTGTGTCACGACATCCGCAGCGACCTCGGCGTCGACGTGCCGGTGCCGGGCGTGCACATGGACGCCAAGGCCACGCCGGGCAGCTTCCGGGTGTCCCTGGAAGGCGTGCCGGTGAGTGAAGGCGAGATGCCGGTCAACTGCCTGCTGTTGCAGGACGATCCGGTGCACGTGCAACTGTTGGACATCACCACGCTGCACGCCGATTCACCGCTCAACGGCCGCGCTGCGCACTGGATCGAACGCCAGCACGAAGACGTGTTGCGCAACGCCGGCATCGGCTTCCTGCTGCCGGACGAGGTGCTGCGCGGCGTGCTGGAGCGCAGCCTGCGCCGCTACGCTGCAGACTTTTTGGGGATCCAGGAAACCCGCCTGCTGCTCGAACGCACCGAAGCCACGTACGGCGAACTGGTCAAGGAAGCCTTGCGCCTGGTGCCGTTGCAGCGGGTGGCCGAAACCCTGCGCTTGCTGGTGGGCGAGGGCGTGTCGATCCGCAATCAACGGGCCTTGCTCGAAGCCATGGTGGAGTGGGGCGCCCGGGAAACCGATGCCGGCCGCCTGGCCGAACACCTGCGCGCTGCGTTGGCGCGGCAGATCAGCCACCAGTACGCCGACCGCAATCGGGTGATTGGCGCATTGGTATTGGCGCCCGGTCTGGAAGACCAGTTGCGTGCGTCCCTGCGTCGCCAGGAACCCAGCCGTGAAGTGATCCCTGAAGAGGTCAACCGCGCCTTGCTCGCCCAACTGCGCCAGGCCTGCGACAAAACCACCGAAGCCAACAGCGCGGTATTGCTGGTGCACCCGGAATTGCGCCGTAGCCTGCGTCGCCTGGTGCTGCGCGGCGAACTGGAGCTGGCGGTGTTGTCGTTTCGCGAGCTGGCCACTGAATACAACCTGCAAGCGCTGGTGACCATCAGCCTCACCGATATCTCCAACCGCCGTGCACCTGCCGCGGCTTCCGTCACTTCCCTGGCGTCTGCCTCATGATCCGTTTTTGTCTGTTGTTGCTGACGTTGACCTCGTTTTTTTGCAATGCCCAGGACATCGCCAACGGTGCCCAGGGCTCTATCAGCCTGGCTTCCGGTGAAGGCCGGATCCTTCATTTTGTGGCGCCCGTGGAGTCGGTGCTGGTGGCCGAACCGGGGATTGCCGACCTGCAAGTGGTGTCGCCGGGGGTGATTTATATCTTCGGCAAGGCCCCGGGCAATACCAGCCTGATCGCTCTCGGCGGCGACGGCAAACAGCTCGCCAGCCTGACGCTGGCCGTCAGCAGCGCGACCCAGGCGGTGACCGCGCCGATGCAGGAATTGCACCCCGGCAATGGCGCGCAGATCAGCGGTGCCGGCAACCGCCTGATCGCCAAGGGCACGGTGCGTTCGGTGGGCGAAGCGACGGACTTGAACGCGTTGCTCAACCCCCAGGGCCAGGGTTTCCAGAGTGCGGTCAACACCACGGAATATGCCGGTGCGGCCCAGGTCAATTTGCGTGTCAGGTTCGCTGAAGTATCCCGCTCGGAACTGCTGCACTACGGCGTGAACTGGAACGCGATGTTCAGCAACGGCACCTTCTCCTTCGGCCTGATTACCGGCGGGCCGCTGGCAGCAGCCACGGCTGGTGGCCTGGCGGCAGCGGGCAGCGGCTCGGGCAACACCAATATCGACGGCATGCTCGACGCGTTGCAGGCCAACGGGATCCTGCAAATTCTGGCCGAGCCGAATATCACTGCCATGACCGGGCAAACCGCGAGCTTTCTGGCGGGGGGTGAAGTGGCGATTCCGGTACCGGTGAATCGGGACCTGGTGGGCATCGAATACAAGTCCTTCGGCGTGTCGCTGCTTTTCAACCCGACGCTGCTGCCCAACGGCCGGATCGCCCTGCAAGTGCGCCCGGAGGTCAGCAGTGTGGTGAGTGGCGGCACGGTGGATTTCGGCAATTTCCATGTGCCGTCGTTCAGCGTGCGCCGCGCCGATACGCGGGTAGAAGTGGGCAGCGGGCAGACCTTTGCGATTGCCGGCTTGTTCCAGCGCGAGAGCAGCCAGGACATCGAAAAGCTGCCGTTGCTGGGCGACTTGCCGATCCTGGGCAACCTGTTTCGCTCCAAGCGTTTTCAGCGCAACGAAACCGAGTTGGTGATTTTGATCACGCCGTACCTGGTGGAGCCGGTGCGCAGTCGCACCCTGGCCACACCGCTCGACGCGCAGCCCGCGACCGCTGCGGCAACGGGGCCGCGCAGCGGTGGGGCGTTTGGTTTCTACATGAATTGATGAGGGGGCATGGCATGAAAGTTTCGCGTTTGTTGATGTGTTTGCCCCTGTTGGTGATGGGCTGCAAGACGCACCTGGCGCCGGTGTATTACTCGCCGCAGTATCAGGCGGACGGGTTGCCGAGCCAGTGCCAGCAGCCGCCGGCCAAGGATGAGATCGGGCTGGATGAGGATTTCAAGGCGACCTTGCCGTTGGGCTGTGCCAACAATCTGAATCTGATGCAGATGGTGGAGCAGCGCCAGGATTTGAATCAGGGGCGGGCCACCGGGCCTGCGATGGCGGCGCCGGTCGGGCGGGCGGCGCAGGTGTATATCGAGGGGTTTGACCGGGAGCAGTTGCAGCGGCGGCAGGCTCAGCAAGAGGCCAAGGCTGGCGCACCGGGAGGCGAGCAATGACTCCCCGTGCACATTCCCCCTGTAGGAGCTGGCTTGCCAGCGATAGCGGTATTCCAGCCCCAGCAAATCTATCTGTCACACCGCAATTCAAATGTGGGAGCGGGCTTGCTCGCGAAGGCGGCCTAACGGTCGGTGAGTTTCTTGAAGCAGACCGAGTACATATCCATTCCTGCGGTAACGGCCACTTAGGGTTCCGCTCTTACAGCGGGTCACTTTTGGCAAACGCCCCAAAAGTAACCAAAAGGTCTTTGCCCCACCACTCGGTGCCTCGCCCAGGCTCGGCATGCCCGCAATCAGACCCGATTCCGCGGGCCGCCGCGACGGCCCGTCCCTGGCCCGTCGCGGCTAAACCGGCATCCTTGCCGGTTTACCCGCTACACCGGGCCTGCTTGCGGCCATCGTGGTTGACGGGGCCTGATAGATCAAAAGCAACATCAAAAGCAGTGCAACAGCAAGATCAAAAGTTGTTGGGTTTAGTGCGTATCCACCAGCCCCAACTCCCGCGCCTGTGCAACCGGGTCGCTGATGGCTTTGATGCGGTTGGCTTCGGCAACCAGCCGTACTCGCTCAGCCGCCGGGATATCGTCCAGCGGCAAGCTGGCCACTCGTTGTTCGTAACCCGCCAATACCAGCACCAACAACTCATTGCGCTGATGCCGTGGCAAGGCGCGGGGCGATTGGGTGACGGGGGCGATGGTGTCCAACGCCTGCTGCGCCTGGCCGCCCAGGGCGTAGGCCAGGGCCAGGTTGCAGCGGCTGTCGAGGTCGTCGGGTTGCAGGCTCAGGCTTTTGGCGAATGCGGTTTGTGCCGTCATCGCCTGGCCGTTCAGCACGTGGGCAATGCCCAGCCGGGTGTAGGCGACCGGCGAGTGGCTGGCCTCGGCGGCTTGCCCCAGGGCCGTCACGGCGCGCTGGGTTTTGCCCAGTCGCAGTTGCGCGGTGCCCAACCCCAACAAGGCGTCGGCGTTGTGGGCCTGAAGGCCGAGGGCCTGCTGGAAGGCGCGCTCGGCACCGGCCGCATCATTGCCGTCGAGCCGCGCCTGGCCGAGTTTGAGCCACAGGTCGATGCCGGCGCCCGGTTGCTGGGCCGCACGTTCATACAGCGCCGCCGCGCTGGCGTAGTCGCCACGTTTGTTCAGGTCGTTGGCCAGCTTTACCGAGCGGTCGGAATCGCTCGGCGCGGTGCTGGAACAGGCGGCCAGCAGCAGGCTGCCGGCAAGCAAAAAGTGTTTGGTCATCGTCACAACTCGTTGGGCGAAGGCGGACGCCATGTAAGCATATTTTCCATGGCGCTCCTATGTCTGTCGGTGCTGTTTGGCGCCTCGATCGCCCACGCCGACGAAGAGCCCGAATGGTTCGCCAAACCCTACGCCTACGTGCTGGTGGACCAGGACGTGCGCGCCGCCCTCGAAGAGTTCGGCCACAACCTCGACATCCCGCTGGTGCTCTCCGACAAGGTTCGCGGCAAGGCCCGCAGCACTGTGCGCGCCGCCACCGCCGGGGAGTTCCTGCAGACGCTGTGCAGCACCAACGGCCTGACCTGGTACTTCGACGGCAACCTGCTGTACCTCAATGCCAGCGACGAAATCACCACCAAGCTGTTCAAGGCCAGCGCCCTGAACCTGGACCAGCTGCAGGCTTATTTGAACAACCTCGACGTCTTCGGCCAGCAGTTGTCGATGCGCAACGGCCCCGAGGGCGATGAAGTCTTCGTGTCCGGGCCGCCGCCGTACCTGGCGCTGGTCCAGCAGCATGTGGATCACCTGCAACCCAAGGCCGCCGCGCCCGTTGTGGCACGCGAGCAGGGCGTGCGGGTATTTCGCGGCGCCCAGGTGAGCACCGAAACCCCTTGATTTACCTCAACCCCAGCAAAGGAGCATGACCATGTCCGTAACCGCCGTAGACAGCAACCTCGCCCCCGGTGGCGCCAGCCCTGAAGCCAAGTTCAACGCCGCGGTGGATAACGCCAAGAGCGCCGACAAACCGGAGATGACCGACGCCGAGTTCACCGATGCCCTGATCACCCAGGCGGTCACCATCGGCGGTCAATTCATCATCATGCCCAAGGCGCAGGAAATGCTGAATGACGCCATGTCCGATGACGACGAAGAGTAGGGCGCACCCATGACCATCAGTCTCGCAGCCAGCGCCACGGCCTTGCCGCCGTCCGCCGGCGCGGGGCCCGCCGGGGCCTCGCAGAATCTGTTCGAGCACATGGCCAATACGGCCAAGGGCATGCCCGAAGGCGCGAGCCCCCATCAGATCGGCTCGGGCCTGATGGAGCGCCTGAACAGTTTTATCGACCGCTCCCGGACCTTTTCCGAGCGCGCCGATTTGCTCACCAATAACCCGTCGGCGCCACCCCAAGTGGCCGCTGCGGACATCCGCACCTCGGGTGCCTCTTCCACTGCAGAACCGGGCAAGAAAGTCGCCGAGCAGCAGGTCGACCAGATCGTCCATTCACTGGGCAAGATGTTCGACTACTCCATCGAAACCCAGATGGTGGTGCGCGGTGCGACGCAGATTTCCGGTTCCGCCAACACGCTGCTCAAGGGTCAATAACGCCATGCCAAGCCCGAATCGTGCCCTGCGCCTGCTGCTGATCGGCCTGCTCGCCAGCCTCTTGCAGGCCTGCGACATGGACCTCTACACCAACCTCAGCGAGCGCGACGCCAACGCCATGGTCGCCGTGTTGCTGCGCGACGGTATTCCCGCGACGCGCAAGGTGCAGGACAACGGCCAGTTGAAAGTGGTGGTCGACGAACAGCGTTTCGCCGAAGCCATGACCCTGCTGGATAACGCTGGGCTGCCGCAGCAGAGCTTTTCCAACATGGGCGAGGTGTTCAAGGGCAACGGCCTGGTGTCGTCGCCGGTGCAGGAACGGGCGCAGATGATCTACGCCTTGAGCGAAGAGCTGTCCCACTCGGTGTCGCAGATCGACGGCATCGTCTCGGCGCGGGTGCACGTGGTGCTGCCCGACAATGACCTGCTCAAGCGCGTGATCTCACCGTCGTCGGCCTCGGTGCTGGTGCGCTACGACCCGGGCACCGACATCAACACCCTGATCCCGCAGATCAAGACCCTGGTGGCCAACGGCATTTCTGGCCTGAGCTACGAGGGCGTGTCGGTGACGGTGATCAAGGCCGCGGTGTCCGTCAGCCAGAACCCGGCCCAACCGCGACTCGCGCGCTTCATGGGCTTGTGGCTGCTGGAAGACAACCTCAACCAGGCGCGGTTGTTGTTCGGCGGTTTGCTGCTGGTCGCCCTGGGCGCCGGTGGCGTGCTGGCCCGCCAGTATTGGGCGCGCCGCCAGTCCCAGGCGTTGTATGTGCTCAAGGAGGGTGAATGAGCCTGGTTGAACGTTGGCAGGGCCTGATCGCCCAGCCGTTGCAGTTCGTGCGCCAGCAAAGCCTGGGCGAGTGTTTCGGCGAAGGCCTGCCGGCCGAGGTGCTGCAAGCCCTGCACGGGCAGGCGCGGTTTCGGTCGCGGCTGGAGCAGTGGCTGGCCAGTCATTATCAATTGGCGCCGCTGGCGCATCTGGTCACCCCGCCGGCTGCCGATTTACCGGTGTTGCTGCTGAACCCGGCGCAATTCGAGCGGCTGCCGAGGCTGTGTGGCGCGATCTGGCATGCCTCCACCCTGAGCCGGGAGATCCGCCGCGAGGTGGTCAATGAACTGCGCGATGGCCTCGGCCAGGCAGCCTTTGCCCTGGCCCTGGCGCACCGCCAGTTGGGCGGCGCGGCCGACCTGCTGCGCGAGCCCGCCGAGTTGATCGACGCCATCGACCGCGATGGCCTCACCTGTGTCGCGGCCTGGCTGCAGGCCCAGCCCGCCGAGTTGCAGGGCTGGCTGCAACTGCGGTTTGTCGCGCCGAAAGGTTATAGCGGGCGCTTGCCCCGCGACCTGGAAATTGTCCAGACCGTGGCCGCCCGGTTGCTCGCCGAGGAGCTTGCCCATGAGTGAATTACCCAGCCGTCCCGCCGCGCGGATTTTGCGCGCCGAAGAAGCGGCGTTGTGGACCGATGGCTTTGCCTTTGTGCAAGCCGCCAGGGACCACGCCGAGCAGATCAAGGCCGACAGTGACCAGTGGCTGCACAGCGCGCGTGCTGAAGGTTTTGAACGTGCACGCAAAGAAGGCGCAGAGCAGGTCGCGCAGTTGCTGCTGGAGACCCAGGCCCAGGTGCAGCATTACCTCGCCGGGCTGGAAGCGTCGCTGGCGGACCTGGCCCTGGGCATTGTGCGTGAAGTGCTTGGCGAGCTGGACGACACCGACCGTGTGGTGCGTTGCACGCGCCAGGCCCTGAGCGCGTTTCGCCAGGGCCAGGCCTTGACCTTGTGGGTGCCGCCCACCGAAGTGAATGCCTTGCGCCAACAACTCCTCAAGGACGGCATCGCCGTGGAGGCCGACGCGCAACTGAGTGCCGGCCAGGCCCGCCTGAGCAGCCCGGCGGGTTCGGTTGAGCTGGGGCTGGAGGCCCAACTGCAGACCTTGCGCCGCAGCCTGTTGCCCTTCGCCGAAGAGGGCGTGGCATGAACCTCAACCACTTGCTGCCGCGCCTGACCGAGCGGCTGTCCCAGGCGCGCTTGCGTCCGATGCAGGGCACCGTGCTGAGTATTCGCGGGGTGTTGTTGCGGGCCAGTGTGGCCGGCGCGAGCATCGGTGAGCTGTGCCACCTGCGCGACCCGGTCAGCGGCCGCAGCCTCAGTGCCGAGGTGATCGGCTTCGATGGTGACGAAGCGATCCTGTCGCCTATCGGTTCCATGGAAGGCCTGTCGACCCGCACCCAGATCATCGCCACCGGTGAAAGTCTCGGCGTGGCGGTGGGGGATGCGCAACTGGGGCGGGTGATCAGCCCCATGGGCGAGTTTCTCGACGGTGACGGCGTGCCGCCGACCCTGAACTTGCAGACCTATCCCTTGCATGCCGAGCCACCGGCGCCGTTCTCCCGGCAATTGATCGTGCGTTCCATGGCCCTGGGCATTCGCTCCATCGACGGCTTGCTGACCCTCGCCCAGGGCCAGCGCATGGGCATCTTCGGCGAGCCCGGCGTGGGCAAATCCTCGTTGCTGGCGAGCATCATCCGCAACAGCGAGGCCGATGTGATTGTGATCGGCCTGATCGGCGAGCGGGGCAGGGAAGTGCGCGAACTGCTGGACGTGCAACTGGACGCCCAGGCCCGCGCACGTACGGTCGCTGTTGTCGCCACGTCTGATCGTCCCGCCGCCGAGCGGGTGCGTGCGGCCTTTGTCGCCACCACCCTGGCCGAGTACCACCGCGACCAGGGCCGCAACGTGCTACTGCTGATGGACAGCCTCACCCGGTTCGCCCGGGCCCAGCGCGAGATCGGCCTGGCGGTGGGTGAGCCGCCGACCCGGCGCGGTTATCCGCCGTCGTTTTTTGCCACCTTGCCCAAGCTGCTGGAGCGCGCCGGGCCGGGCCCCAGCGGCAGCATCACCGCGCTCTACACCGTGCTCACCGAAGGCGATGCCGCCAGCGATCCGGTGGCCGAGGAAGCGCGTTCGATCCTCGACGGGCATATCGCCCTGAGCGCCGAACTGGCCCAGCGCAACTACTTCCCGGCGGTGGACGTGCTGCGCAGCCGCAGTCGGTTGATGGAGCAGGTGGCCGGTGACGAGCACAAGCGCCTGGCAATGCGCATCCGTGAACTGATGGCGCGCTACGGCGAAATTGAAATGCTGATCCGCGTTGGCGAGTACTCCGCCGGCAGCGACCCGCTGGCCGATGAGGCGATCACTCGCCACAGCGCGATCGAAGCCTTCCTGCGCCAGAACGCCGACGAGCCCAGCAGCCCCGAACACACCTTGATCCGCATGCGCCAGGTGCTGGCATGACGATGGAGAGCAACCCATGAAGACCGAACAACTGCGCACCCTGCAAACCCTGCGGGTGCTGCGTGAACAACGGGCGGCCAGCCAGTTGGCGGCGCAACAGCAACGCTGCGCGCAGACCCACGGCGCCTTGACCGACGCCAAAGAGCAATTGCGCCGGCACCGCGAAGCCGTTGCCCGTGAAGCCGGCGAGATTTACGCCTCGCTGACCGAAGGCCTGTCGGTGGCCAGTTGGCAGGCGGCCCAGGATCGCCTGCGGGGCTTGTCCGACGATGAGCAACTGCTTGAGGGTGACGTCAGCCACGTATCCGGCACCCTGCAAACCCAAGAGCGTGAGCGCGACCTGTTCCGTCAGGAACGCCTGAACCGCCAGCGCCAGTCCGACGCCTGGCAAAGCCTGCTGGACGGCCGCGAAAGCAGCGAGCGGGTCGCCGGTGAATTGCGCGAAGAGCAAGGGCTCGGCACATGATCGTGGCCCTTGCCGACCCGCTGGCGCCCTGGCTTGAACACTACGACCCGGCGTTGCTCGCGGTGCATAACCAACTGCACCGCCGGCGCCACGCGTGGCAGGGCGGGTGCGCCGGCCAGGACCTGAGCGTCGCCTGGGCCGCCGATCCCCAGCCGCTGAAAACACCCCGGGATGTATGGCTGCTACTCGGGCAATCCCCGGCGCGCCTGCGGCTCTCGGCCGACACGGTGGAGCAGGTGCTGGTGCCGTTGGCGTTGCAGTTCGACGCGCAGGTGCTGCCGTCATTGCCGCGCTCGTTGCTGCTGGAGTTGGCGGTGCTGGATTTGATCGAGCGCCTTGAGCAGTTGCTCGGCCACCCGGTGCAGTTGCTCGATGCCAGTGACGATCAGCGGCCTTACGCCGTGCACCTGGCGCTGACCTTGACCTTCGGCAACAGCCCACCCATGGCCGCCCAGTTGGACTTGAGCGAAAGCGCCGCGCTGCTGGTGGCGCAGATGCTGGAGCAACACGGCCAGATTGAGGCCGACCCTTTACCCGCGCTGCGCCAGACCCTGGCGGTGGTGGCCGGGCGGCAATGGCTGAGCCTCGGCGAATTGCGCAGCTTGCAGCCTGGCGATGTGTTGATGCTCGAACCCGGCAGTGGCTGGTTGCTGGACCTTGAGGGCCGCCTGCAAGCCCGCTGCCAGCGCGACGGCTCGTCGCTGCAGCTACAGGAATCTTTGAAATCGCCCCTTTTGGACATGGAGAACACAATGACTGATGTCGATGCCGCCGCGGCCCTGGACGATTTGCCCCTCAAGCTGGTGTGCCAGGTCGGCAGCCTGGAACTGACCCTGGCGCAACTGCGGGAACTGGGCGCGGGCAGCCTGCTGCAACTCAATACCCCCACGGTGGATGGCGTCGACCTGATGGTCAACGGCCGCCGCGTCGGCCAGGGCCAACTGGTGAAAATCGGTGACGGCCTGGGCGTACGCCTGCTGAGTTTCGCCACCCCATGACCGGTTATCAGCCGAACCTGATCGAGATCATCCTGGTGGTCGCCACCATCGGGTTGATCCCGTTGGCGGTGGTGACCCTCACCGGGTTCATGAAAATCTCGGTGGTGCTGTTCCTCATCCGCAACGCCCTGGGCGTGCAGCAGACGCCGCCGAACCTGGTGCTGTACGGCATCGCGCTGATTCTGTCGGTGTACGTCACCACGCCGTTGATTGGCGACATGTACCGCCAGGTGGAGGGGCGCGACCTCAATATCGAGCACGTCGAGCAACTCAAGGACCTTGGCGATGCCTTGCGCCCGCCGTTGCAGGCGCACCTGGCGCGCTTTGCCAACGAGTCCGAGCGCGGTTTTTTCGTGCAGGCCACCGAGACCATCTGGTCGCCGGAAGCCCGTGCCGACTTGCGGGATGACGACCTGGTGGTACTGATCCCGGCGTTCGTCAGCTCGGAACTGACCCGGGCCTTCGAGATCGGGTTCCTGCTGTACATCCCGTTTCTGGTGGTGGACTTGCTGGTGTCCAACGTGTTGATGGCGATGGGCATGTCGATGGTCTCGCCGAACCTGATTTCGATCCCGCTGAAAATCTTCCTGTTCGTGTCATTGAGCGGCTGGTCGCGCCTGATGCACGGTTTGATTCTGAGTTACGGCTGAGGCACGACCCATGGGCCAGGACGTTTTCCTGTCATTGATGAAACAGGCACTGATGACCGTGCTGATGCTCTCTGCGCCGGCGCTGGGGGTGGCGATTATTGTCGGCTTGAGCGTGGGGCTGTTCCAGGCACTGACGCAGATCCAGGACCAGACCCTGCCCCAGGTGGTGAAGCTGGTGGCGGTGTTGCTGACCATCGTGTTCCTGGGCCCTGTGCTGGCCGGGCAAGTGGCGGAGCTTGGTGGCCAGGTGCTGGACAACTTTCCCTTGTGGACGCGCTGACCGCCCATGGATGCCAGCCTTACCGCGCAGTTTCTTGAAGTCGCCTACCCGGTGATCAGCTCGGCCTCGCTGGCGGCGTGCCGGGCCATGGGCGTGGTGGTGATCACCCCGGCGTTCAACCGCCTGGGGCTGACCGGGATGATTCGGGGTTGCGTGGCCGTGGCCATTTCGATCCCGATGTTCATGCCGGTGTTCGACGCCATGACCTCGATGCCCAACCACGGCAGCCTGTTTATCGCCGGGTTGCTGATCAAGGAATTCCTGATCGGCATCCTGATCGGCCTGTTGTTCGGCATCCCGTTCTGGGCGGCGGAAGTGGCGGGGGAGTTGATCGACCTGCAGCGCGGTTCGACCATGGCGCAACTGGTGGACCCGCTGTCCACCGGGGAATCGAGTGTGATGTCCACCTTGCTGACGGTAATGCTGATCACACTGTTCTTCATGTCCGGCGGTTTTATCCTGATGGTCGACGGCTACTACCACAGCTACCAGTTGTGGCCGGTAACCGCGTTTACCCCGGTGTTCGCCAGCTCGGCGTTGCTGGCGGTGCTGTCGATTCTCGACCAGATCATGCGGGTCGGGGTGCTGATGGTGTCGCCGCTGATCATCTCGCTGCTGGTCACCGATTTGATGCTGGCGTACCTGTCGCGGATGGCGCCGAACCTGCATATTTTCGACCTGTCGTTGCCGGTGAAAAATCTGTTTTTCTCGATCCTGATGGTGATCTACATCGGCTTCCTGATTCCGTTGATGCTGGACCAGCTGGCGGAATTTCGCGGCACGGTGGAGCTGCTGAAAACCCTGGCGGGCATGGAGTAGGGCATGGGCGATACCAGCGAAGAAAAATCCCAGCCGGCCACGGACAAAAAACTCAAGGACGCGCGCAAAAAAGGCCAGGTCGCCAAGAGCCAGGACCTGGTCTCGGGCATGGTCATCCTGTTTTGCACCCTGTGCATTTCCATCCTCGCGCCCCGGGCCCAGGCCCAGGTCACGGCGCTGATCGACCTCACCGCACAGATCTACATCGAACCCTTTGCCACCGTGTGGCCACGGGTGCTGGACCATGCCGAGCAACTGGTGATCGGCATCACCCTGCCGGTGATGGCGGTGACGACCGGGGTGGTGATCCTGACCAATATCATCACCATGCGTGGCTTTGTGTTCTCCGTGGAACCGATCAAGCCCGAGTTCAAGCGCATCAACCCGGCGGAAGGCTTCAAGAAGCTGTTTGCCTTGCGCAACTTTGTGGAGTTCATCAAGGGCTTGATCAAGGTGCATGTGCTGGCCGTGGCGTTCTACGTGGTGGGGCGGCATGCGTTGCAGGCGCTGATGGAGTCCTCGCGGTGTGGCGCCGGGTGTATCGAATCGACGTTTTTCCTGGTGCTCAAGCCGCTGGTGTTCACCGTGCTCGCGGCCTTCATCCTGGTGGGCGGGGTGGACGTGCTGATGCAGCGCTGGCTGTTCGGCCGCGACATGAAAATGACCCGCAGCGAGACCAAGCGCGAGCGCAAGGACATTGATGGCGACCCGCTGATCAAGAGCGAACGGCGGCGCCAGCGCCAGGAGATGCAGGCGTTGGCCACCAAACTGGGGCTGGGCCGGGCGTCGATGATGATTGGCACCACCGATGGCTGGGTGATTGGTGTGCGTTATGTACGTGGCGAGACACCGGTGCCGGTGGTGGTATGCCGGGCGGCGCCGGAGGAAGCGTTGGGGATGTTGCAGGAAGCGTTTGACCTCGGCATACCGCAGGCGCCGGACAGGGGGTTGGCGGAGGCGATTGCCAGGAAGACCGTACCGGGAGACCCGGTGCCGGATGCGTCGTTCCAGGCGGTGGCGGACTGGTTGGTGGCAGCGCGGTTGATCTGATCGTTGCGTCTTGCATTGATTGGCTGTTGTGGTGAGCGGGCTTCTTATAGTGATCTGGGCTTTCTGTGGTGAGCCTGGCTTTCTGTGGTGAGCGGGCTTGCTGTGGTGAGCGGGCTTGCCCCGCGCTGGGCTGCGAAGCAGCCCCAAAACCTGACGCTTCAATTTGCCTGGCAAGACGCGGTGTTCTTGATAGGGCCGCTTCGCAGCCCGGCGCGGGGCAAGCCCGCTCACCACAGCAAGCCCAGCCCACTACAACAGTCCTGCTTACCACGGAGGGGAGGTGGCACTCAGTTCCATGAACCCACGCATCAGATATATCCAGTCACCTTGTGCCACTGGCTCACTGGCAACCACGCGCTAGCGTTAATGCTCTTTAGGACCTTTTCCTGGAGCAATGGAATGCGCCCCACCCCCCAATCTCATCGCTTGCGCCAGGGCCGTTACTCAGAGCCCGGACGCAGCTACCTCATCACCATCGTCGTCCATCACCGCCAGCGGCTGTTCCGCGATTTGTTCCTTGGCCGTCTACTGGTTGCCGAGTTCCGGCGGGCTCAAGAGTCAGGGCTGGTCGACTCCCTGGCCTGGGTTATCATGCCTGATCATATCCATTGGTTATTCGAGCTGAAGCAACAAACGTTGGCCGATGTAGTGCGCCGTACCAAATCCCGCAGCACGTTAACCATCAATCAGCGCCGTCACAGCAAAGAGCGGGTGTGGCAGCCGGGTTATCACGATAGGGCTGTGCGGGCAGAGGATGACATTCGCAAAATGGCTCGCTATATCATTGCTAATCCGTTGCGCGCCGGGTTGGTTGAGCATGTAGGCGACTATTCGCTTTGGGATGCCTGCTGGATCTGATGCTTGGGATTAGGCGTGTGGTTGGTGGCGCTGTTGTGGTGAGCCTGGCTTTCTGTGGTGAGCTGGGCTTTCTGTGGTGAGCGGGCTTGCCCCGCGCTGGGCTGCGAAGCAGCCCCAAAACCTGACACCCCAATTTGCCTGGCAAGACGCGGTATTCTTGATAGGGCCGCTTCGCAGCCCAGCGCGGGGCAAGCCCGCTCACCACAGAAAGCCAGGCTCACCACAGAAAAGCGGTTCACCCAGAAAGCCAGGCTCACCACAGAAAAGCGGCTCACCCAGAAAGCCAGGCTCACCACAGAAAGCCCAGCTCAGCCCAGAAAGCCCAGCTCACCACTGGAAGCGCCCGGGGACATTCGATCTTCCGGGTGTCAGGAGGTTAAGTCAGGGCTTATCCACATCATGATACTCACCCCCATACCCATCCCCCACCCGCCAGATAATGTCGTGGTTCTCATTGGTCCATTCGGACGGTTTCAGCGAGTACTTGTAGTCCTCTGAATTGCGGTTGTTCCCGTCGCCGATAAAGTCCGGATGGTCCCGCCGATGGTCGCCTCCGCGAATGCTTGAGCGCGCATCCCACTCTTCCTTGCGGAAGTCAAAAATACTCTGGTCCTGTGGCGCATCCCGCTGGCCCCAGTCGGACAGGTACGTCTGCAACCACACATACGCCTCATCACCGTTGGGCTTGAGCAACCCGTCCTGCTTGAAGTCCTGGATCTGGTCCCAGTTCTGCATCGAGATCTTGTGCAGTTTGTGGGACTGCACCGTGCTGAGGATCGCCCCGACAAACGACAACGCGCCGGAGATCAAGAAGCCCACCGGCCCCAGGAACGGAATGATTCGCCCTGTCACCCCCAGGGTGCCCAGCACGCCGCCTGCCGCGCCCACCAGGCTGCTGACGCCACCGGCCATGGACAGCGAGCCGGAAGCGATTTTCACCGGGTCTTTCTCGCGCACACCATCACGCAGGGTAAACGCCGCCTGGACCACGCTGATCACGCCGCCCGCCACGTCGGTGGCCATGCCGATCACCTTGATCGCGCTGCTGGCGAACTTCGCGCCAAACCCCGCACCGGCCACGCCGCCCCGGCTGGCGATGCCTTTTTCGATGCCTTCCTGGACCTTCTTCGCGCCTTCATCACTCCAGCCGCCGCTGTTGAGGGCCTTGCCCACGTCCTTGCCGTCGTCCATGGCCTGGTCGACGATCTCGAAGTACTTCTTCTGCACCGCCTCGGCGTCCTTGGGCAGGGCGTGGTAACCCTCGCCGGGCTTGGCCCAGAGGTCGGGCAGGGAGCGGTCGAAGCCCATCAGTTTGTAGGCGTTGGTGCCGCGCAATTTGTCGTAGACCTTCAAGCCCAGCGTGGCGAAGTGCGAGCCGGTGCCCAGGAAGCCGAGGAAGTCGTTGGCGATGCCCAGGCGCTTCATCGGCGTATCCGCCAGCTTGCCGCCCTGGCCGGCGAGTTGGTAAACGATACGGCCCATGCCGATTGCGCCACCCACCGAGCCGAGTACGCCGTTGTCCTTGAGGAAGTTGAGGTTCTTCACGAACGCGCTGCGGTTCTCTTCGCTGAGGCCGGGCATGATCTCCTTGCACACGGCCTTGTCGATGTCGCTGAAGCTGATCACGCCATTTTTCTGCCAGGTGTCGCCGAGGGAAATCATCGCCTTGCCGAAGTCGGCGGCGGCGTTTTTGTCCTTGAGCAGCTGGTCGACGAACTTCGAATACACCCCCAGCGCCTGGCGCGGCAGGCCGTCGGCGCTGCCCTTGAGCATCGACAGGATCGCCATGGTGTTGTCGGTGGTGGCCAGCGCAGTGTTGTCGTCGGAGATCTTGGTCGGGTCGTCCATCAGCTTTTCAACGGCGTCGGTGTAGCCGTCGATTTGCAGGTTTTGCAGGAAGCTGTCGGCCTTGGCCGGGTCGATGTCGGCCAGCGCGGTGTAGGCGGTCTGGATCTCCTGGGTGGCCAGTTCGGTCTTGCCGCTGTCCTGCAGGGACTTGATGTATTTGGTGAAGTTCTCCGAGGAGGTGCTGTCGATCAGCTTCTGCCTGGTCTCATCGACCTTGGCCTGGCCGCCGTCGACCTTGCCCAGCGCCGCGTCGTGGTTGGCCTTGATGTCGTGCTGGATGGTCGAGTCGCCGAGCAGGTCGTTGATGGTCTGGTCGATGGCCTTGGTGTCGAAGATGTTGTCGCGTACGTCCCGCGAGGTCACGTCGATGGGCGTGGTGGCGATGCCCTGGTTGCCGAACCCGTGCTCGGGAATGATCGACATGCCGTTGTCGGCCATGCTCCGGGCTTCCACCGCCCGCAGGAACTTGGCGCGCGGGTCGTCCTTGCCGATGCTGCCGTCCTTGACCCCGGCGCGGTAGCTGTCCACCAGGGTCTTCATCGACAGGTCCTGCACCGACAGCGGGTTGCCGCTGTCATCTTTCTCGGTGGTGGTCAGGTTGTCGACGGAGACGTCCTTGAGGGGCGGCAGGCCGTTGTCGGTGCGCAGCTTGTCGACGTCGGTGGTTTGCGCGGCGATGTCGCTGCGGTAGCCGGAAATCTGTTCGAACATCTGCGGGTTGCTGTCTTCCGACACCACGATCTTCTCTTCGCTGCCGCCGGGCTTGTGCTGGGTGAAGGCGATCAGCCCCGGGCCATAATCCCCGGCGCCGCCGACGCTCATGATGTCTTCGGTAGAGGCCAGGTAAGCGTCCGGGCCTGCGAGGGTGTAGCCGTCGCCCTTGGCTTTTTCGATGCCGGCCAGGGTTTGACCCTTGGAGGTGTAGGCGGCAAAGGCCTCGGGGGTGATGTCTTTGGACACCACCAGCAATTTGCCGTCGGCCTGGTTGACCACCAGGATGCCGTCCATGGGCGCGTCGACCTTGCTGATGTCCCCCAGCTTCAGGCTGGCCTCGTCCTTGCGCAGCAGTTCCTGGCCGGGCAGGGACTGGGCGTTCTTGATGTAGTCGAAGGCTTGCGAGCCTTCACTGGCGTGCACGGCATGCAGGAAGTTGTAGAAGGTGCCGCCGGCGTTTGGGTTCGGGTTGCTGAGGTCGGCGCCGGGTTGCGGCAGGTCGGCTTCGGACTTGCTGATCGCGTATTTGTGGCCCTGATGTTCGAACAGGATCACCCCGGCGCCGCTGTCTTCGGAGACGACTTTCAACTGGCTGAAATCAAGGTCTCCCGGCAGGCTGGTGACTTCCTCATAGCCCTTGGCCTTGCCCTCATTGAGGGCCTGCTTGGTCACCCCGGCCTGGGTGTAGGTGCTGAACGCCTGGGGCGTGAGCTGTTCGGAGATGACCAGGGTCTTGCCGTTTTCCAGGCTGACCTTGAGGATGCCGTCTTCGGCCTTGCCCACGGATTTGATATTGGCCAGGCGTACGCCGTCGCCGTCTTCGCGCAGCAGCTGCTGGTCGGGGTTCTTCAGGCTTTCGACGATGGCCTTGCCGGCCGGGGTGCCCTGGGTTTCGGCCAGGGTCTGGAGGAAGGTGTACAACGGCGTGCCTTCGTCGGGGCCGCCCTGGTTGACGGGGGCCACGGCATGGCCGAAGCGCAGGTTTTTCAATACGTCGAAACCGTCCTGGGCGTTGGCCGCACCCTCGGCGCTGATCTTGTATTTGGCGCCGTCCTGTTCGAAGTAGATCACCCCGGCGTCTTTGTCTTCGGAAATGACCTTGAGCTTGTCGATGTCGAGTTTGGCCGGGAGGGCGGTGACCTCCTTGTAGTCCTCGGGCTTGACGGTTTTGTCGCCCGGCCCGGTATTGGCAAGGATTCTGGCTTTGTTCAGGACAGCGTCGAAAACGCGCTCGGGCGCTTTGGGTTGATCGACGCGGGGCGAGGCGGATTTTTCGGGGCGGGTGATCATCGGTTCAGTCCATGTGATGGGGCGCACGAGGACTCGATATTAGGGGCTGGCAGCGGGTGAAAACGGGTTTATTGGCAACAAGTCACAAGCTTTCACAGGTGTGAAATTCACGTGCCGGGGTAGCGCGTCTCCATCACGATCGACAACGCATCCGGGCGCCAGAACTCCTGGTCGAACTCCACCGGCTGGTCATCCTCGCCAAAGTTCAAGCGCTCCAGGTACACGCTGGTGGACCCCTGCGACAATTGCAGCAGCTCTGCCTGTTCTTCATTCACCGTGCCAATGTGCATCTCCAGCTCACACCGCGATTGCACCCGGGAAAACCGCTCCCGCAGCAGTTGGGTCAGCGAGGTATTCAAGTCGGCCTCCAGCAGCCCCGGGCACCAGCTTGCCAGCAGCGCGTTGAACTCCAGCAGCACCGGCCGCCGGTCAATCCAGCGCCGCCGTTGCAGGAAAAACACCGGCTCATCCGCCGAGGCGAGGCCCATCCGCCTGGCCAGCCAGTCGCCCGCCGGGCGCAGCTCTGCGTGCAGGCATTCGGTGCGGGGCGTACGGCCCTGGGCACTTACGTAATCCATAAAACCGCTGATGCGCGTCGGGTCATAGCGGATACGCCGGGGGCTGACAAACCAGCCGCGACGGTTTTCCCTGTACACCAGGCCTTCCGCTTCCAACTGCTGCAAAGCCTGGCGCAAGGTGACCCGGGTGCAGCCGAAGCGCTCGATCATCTCCCGTTCGGACGGGAATTTCTCATCGGCCTGGGGCACGCCCGCCGCAATATCGTTGGCGATTTGTTCGCGAATGCGCTGGTAGTGCGGTGAAATCGGGTCGAAAGGCATCCTGGGTTCCGTGTACAGGCCGGGCTTGGGCGTGACTTTACCGTTCCTGTTTGCGCAGGTCACGCAGTGCCCACCAGCACCTTACTCAAAGCGGAACGAAGCCCCATGGGCCGAGGCTGGCAAGCGGTCACTGCCCTCGGCGCTGAGCCGCGAACGCAGGGTGCCGGTCTGCGGCGTGGTGCGATACAGCCCACGTTTTTGCAGGGCCGGGATCACCAGTTCGACAAAGTCATTCAGCGAGCCGGGGCTGATCAACGGGTTGAGCATGTAGCCGCTGGTGCCGGAAATTCTGGCGTGTTCCTCGATTTTTTCCGCCACCTGCTCCGGCGTGCCCACCAGGATCAGGTCGCTGCCCCGCGTCACGTTGGCGAAGCGATGCTTGACCTCGCCGGCGGTCAGCGGTTGGCCGCTGCCATCGGGTTTCATCACGTAGGAGGTCATGCCTTCGGTGTGGGTGGACAGTGCTTCGCTGTCGGCGTAGCGGCTGATATCGATACCGGTGTCGCCCGCGTAGCTCACCAACTGCGCCTGCAGGTGATAGTTGCTTTGCAGGGTCTCGTATTTCTTTTGTGCTTCGATGGCGGTGGGGGCGGTGACGATGCGCAACACGGTCAGGGATTTGACGTCTTGCTGCCTGCGCCCGCGGGCCTCGGCCTGGCGCCAGATATCTTCCAGCCCCTGGCGTATCTCCAGCGGGTTGGATTTGGCGATAAACACCAGCTCTGCATGTTTGGCCGCGAACTGCCGGCCACGGCCCGACCAACCCGCCTGGATCAGCAGCGGCGTGCGTTGCGGCGAGGGTGACGTGAGGTGCGGGCCGGCCACCCGGTAATGGTCGCCGGCATGCTGGATCGGTCGAACACGCGCGCCATCGGCATAGGTGCGTGCGAGTTTGTCGGCGAGCACCGCGTCATCGGCCCAACTGCCTTCCCAGAGCTTGTACACCACGTCGAGAAACTCTTCGGCGCGTTCGTAACGGTCGTCGTGCTTGATCATCTGCTCCAGGCCGAAATTGCGTGCGGCGCTGGACAGGTAAGAGGTGACGATATTCCAGCCGATACGCCCGTCGGACAAATGGTCCAGGGTGCTGAAGCGCCGGGCGTGGGTGAATGGGTGTTCGTAGGTGGTGCTGACCGTGACGCCAAAGGCGAGCTTTTCGGTCAGGGCCACCAGTGCGGGAATGATCGTCAGCGGGTCGTTGGCCGGCGCTTCCACCGCCCATTTCAACGCCGCCGCTTCGGACCCGCCAAACACATCGTAGAAGCCCAGCACATCGCCGAAGAACATCAGGTCGAGGTTGGCTTCATCTGCCGTGCGGGCCAGGTTCGACCAGTACTTGAGGGTGTTGATGCCCAGGCGTTCATCCGCCGGGTGGGTCCACAGGCTGGGCGCACCGCCGCAGCCGACACTGGCTTGTTCGTACAGGCCGAATAACAACGGGGTTGGATCAGACATGGTGCTTCCTGCAGGTAAAAAGCGGTTATCGCCCGTGAAGGTAGGCCTTGCCGTAGTGCCGCTCCAGGCGCGCCTGGATCAGTTCCAGGCCAATGGAGAGCAGCCAGTAGATGACGGCAGCGGTGGTGAGCATTTCGATATAGCGGTATGAGGAGCGCCCGTAGGACTGCGCGAGGAACATCACTTCCCAGACGCCCATGACCGAGACCAGCGATGAGTCCTTGAGCATCGAAATGAACTGGCTGGTGGTCGGTGGAATGATGGTGCGCATCGCCTGGGGAAGCACGATCTGCCAGAACGTCACCGCCGGGCCCATGCCCAGCGCCGCCGCAGCATTACGTTGGCCCTGGGACACTCCGATGATGCCGGCGCGAAAGATCTCGCTCAGGTACGCCCCGTAGTTCAACGACAGTGCAATGATCCCGGCGCTGATGGCGCCCGGCACTACGCCCAACTGGGGCAGGCCGAGGTAGATCAGCAAAATCTGGATCAGCAGCGGCGTGCCGCGAAAGAACGAGGCGTAAAAACTGGCAATCCCGAACGCCACCGCGCTGTTCGACAAGCGCGCCAGGGCCGTCGCAAACCCCAGGGCCAGGGACAGCCAGATCGAGCAGAAGCACAGGAACAGCGTCAGCGCCGCACCCTGCAGAAAGCCGTTGGGCGACAGGTGCAGGCCCACCAGGTTCTGCCACTTGGCCGCGACGATCGCAAACTGCAGGTCGAAGCTCATGAACAGCCCGGCGAACAGGCACAGCATCACGCCCCAGGTCAGCCACAGGCGCACCTGGAAGGGCAACCACTGGCGTTTGACGGGCGGCGGTTTCAACACAGAGGGCGGGGTGGGGAAAACGCTCATTGGGTGATGTCTGCGCCAATCCATTTCTGGGAGATCTTCGTCAGCGTGCCGTCGCTTTTAAGGTCGGCCAGCACTTGGGTCAGCCTCGCGTCCCATTGGGGGTCGCCTTTTTCGGTGGCGACCACGTTGGGCTCGCTGTACAGCTGTTTGCCGACGACCTTGAAGCGTGGGTCATGCTTGATTCGCTCATTGGCGGTCACCAGGTTGGTGAGCATTGCGTCCAGGCGTTTGCCGGTGCCGAGCGCCAAGTCCTGGAAGGCCACGATTTCATTGTCGTAAGGCACGGCTTGAATCTGGCTGAACGGGTATTCGATTGGCGTGTTGGCGCCTTCGATCACCAGGTCTTTGTTCAGGTAGGCCTCGTAGGTCGAGGCGCTGCCGACGCCGACTTTTTTCCCGGAAAGGTCACTGGCCGAGTGAATGGAAGATTCATCGGCGTTGACCACGATGACCGCCGGTGAGGCGTAATACTCGACAGGAAAATTGAACACTTGGCCACGGGCGGCACTTGGGGTCATGGAGCAGATGCACACGTCATAACGGCCCTGCCAGCGGCCAGCGGCGATCACTTCCCAAGAGGGTGTTTCCAACTTCAGGGTGACGCCAAGTTTGTCAGCCACGGCTTTGGCCACGTCGACGTCGAAGCCATCCAGCCGGTTTTGTTCATTGAGAAAAGAGAAGGGCGGATAGTTCTCCATCAGCACGCCAACCAACTGTTTGGATTGCGTGATGCGATCCAGCGTTGCCCCGGCGAACACCGCCGGGCTGGCCACTAACAGGGCCAGGCCCAAGGTCACGACAGTACGTAAATTCATAAATATACCCATGGGATTTTTTATATTTAAACGCGATAAGGGCTTTATGTTTAATGATTTTATGTACTGTAATGCGTTGTTTTAGTTATATGTTTTCCCAGCTGTTGGCCTGGCAACAGTTGGGAAACAAACACCGTGTTCAAGCAACTGAAAGTTGCTGTTCCTGTTGGCGCAAATCACGCCGCCAGGACACCAGCCCATACGCCGCCAGCACCACAAACCCGGCATACAACGCGGCGGTCAATTGCAAATCCTTGTACACAAACAATCCCACGTAGACCGTATCCAGCACGATCCACAGCCACCAACTCACCACGTACTTGCGCGCCGCCCACAGGCTGGCCACCAGGCTGAAGGCAGTCAGCAGCGAGTCCAGCCACGGCAATGCGGCATCGGTGAAGTGGTGCATGGCGGCGCCCAGCAGCAGGGCGCCGATCACGCCTGCGAATAAATGACGCCAGGCTTCCTGGACTGGCAGACGCTCGACCCGCACCTTGCCCGCGTCGATGCGCCCGGTGCTCCAGCGCCACCAGCCGTAGCCCTGCAATACGGCGAAGACCAGTTGCAGGAGCATGTCGGAATACAGCTTCACGTCGAAGAAGATCCAGCCGTACAACAACACCGCGACCACACTGACCGGCCAGCACCAGCGCACCCGTCGGGCGGTAAGCCACACCCCGGCGATATTGAAGATTACAGCGACTATTTCCAGCGGCGTCATACGGTTTCCCCAGGGTCAATTTTGCAGGTGCAGCGCCTGTTGCTTGAGCTGGCGCTTGCGTTCAAAGGGCAGTTTTTCCTGATCGCCATACGGCGCGCTGTACCAGTTGCCGTAGGTCGGGTTGGGCAGCACGAACCAGCGTTGGCCGAGCCAGCCAAGGTAGGGTTCGGCGGCCTTTCGCTGGGCCTCCAGGGTGTTGTGTTCGGCCTGCACGAAATCCCCCAGGGAGTCACCGGCCAGGATCAGCACACGGGCGTGCTGGGCGACCCATTGGCGGCGGCAGTTCTTGCCGTAGCCGGCCTGTTCGCAGCCGCCAATCGGGGTGCCGGCGGCCAGTACCTGCTGGTCGCTGTCTACCGGAAAGCCCCGCAGGCGCAGGTTGTCGACGGTGGCCTGCACCTGGCTTTGTTCACGGTTGGTGATGTAGTACACCGTGATGCCTTTGTGCTTGGCCGCCTGCAGGAACGCGACGGCGCCGGGCAGCGCCTGGGCCTTGGCCTGGTCGACCCAGGTGTTCCAGCGGTCGTAGGAGTAGACCTGGTTATTGACGACGTCCCGGGCATTCAGCGGGATGTTGTCGAGCACGGTTTCGTCGATGTCGACAATCACCGCCGGCGGCAAACCGGAGAGGTTGCGCGGGGGCAAGGGCAGGGCGTCCCAGTCCGGGGTGTTGAGGGCCACGTCCAGTTGCCGGGTGGCGTTGGCGAATACCTGGCGGTAAATCAGCTCGTGCTCGATTGAGGTCTGGGTCCACAGCACCGCATCCAGCTGGTCGTTGGCGGGTGGTTGCTGCTGGCAGCCGACCAGGGCAGTCGAGAGCAGGCACACACTGGCAAAAATCAGATTACGCATGAACAGTCAGCCTCAAAAATTGACGGTGGCGGATAGCCGCGCGGTGCGTGGCGCGCCCAGGAACAGGTAGCCATCGCCCGCCGATTCACCCACATCGCGCCAGTAGCGTTTGTCGAACAGGTTGTCGACGGTCAGGCGCAGCACAGTATCGTAATCACCGACTTTGGTGCTGTAGCGACCACCCACATCGAACACCGCATAGTCGTCGACCTTCACGCTGGCCTCGCGGTTTGCGTACTTGCTGCCGCTGTATTGCACCCCGCCGAGCAGGGCCAGGCCCTTGATTCCGGGAATGCTGTAGTCGCCGTGCAGGCTGGCGCGCAGCTTGGGCACGTTGATCGCCTGGTGGCCGTCGTAGTCGTCAGTGCCGCTGCCACTGACCCGGGCGCGTATCGCCGCGACGCTGGCCGACACTTGCAGGTTATCGGTCACTCGGCCGTTGGCGGAGAGTTCCAGGCCCACGTTCTTCTGCTTGCCTTGCTGCACAAAGGTAATGGTGCCGTCATCGTTGGGCCGGTTGTATTGCAGGTCCTGGGTGATCTGGAACAGTGCGGCGGTCAGGCTCAGGCGCTGGAAGTCGCGCTTGATCCCCACTTCCAGCTGGCGCGAAGTAGTCGGCGGCAATACCTCATCGGCGTTGCTGCTGAACCACGCAGCCGTACCGCCCAGGGACAGGCCCTTGCTGTAGCTGGCATACAGGGTCGTGTCCGGGCGCGGCTTGTAGATCAGCGCCACCTGAGGCAGGAACACGCTGCGCTGGGTATGGCGGGTGGTGTCGCCGGCCTGGTCGTAGGTTTCTTCGTCGAGGCGCACCTGGCGCCCGCCGAGGATGGTTTGCCACTGCTCGTTGAAGCTGATGCGGTCGCTGGCGAACAGCCCGTATTGGCGGCTGTCCAGGCGCCGGTAGGTATGGCCCAGCGGCCCCTGGTAGGGTTCAAGCACCGGCGGTTTTTCGTAGATATTGCCCTCGCCGATGTACTCGTTGACCGACTGGCGACGGTCCACCAGGCGGCGGAACGCAGTGGTGCCGAAGGTCAGGTCATGCTTGAGAAACCCGGTGTCGAATTGGCCATTGAGCGCGGCCTGGGCTTCTTCGTTGCTGCGGGTGTCGTCAGGGCTGCGGTAGTCCGAGATGTCGTAGTCGCCCTCGGCGCTGAAGTGGTTGGGCACTGCGGTGTTGGCGCAACTGGCGGCGCCGTAGCAGCCCCAGGCGAAGGTGCTGTAGTCGTCGATCACCACGCGGCTGCGGGAGGCGCTGAAGCTGGCTTTCCAGGCCTCGTTGAAGCGGTATTCGAACAGGCCGTCGAGGTTCAGCGACTTGATGCCCACCGGGTTCGACCAGCTCTGGTAGCCCAGCAAGTCCCGTGGCGACACGTTGTGGGGCACGGTGGTGCCGCCGAGCAATTGATAACCGGGCACCGAGCGTTGCTCGCGGTTCTGGTACTCGGCGTTCAGTTGCAGCAGGGCGTTGGGGCTGATGTTCCAGTCGAGGGCCAGGGACGCAAAATCACGCTGGCCGTCAGCGTGGTCGACGTAGGAGCGGATGTCTTCGTGGGCCAGGTTGACCCGCACGCCCACCTGCTGTTCGGCGCCGAGCCAGCCGCCGACGTCGGTGGCCAGGTAGCGCTCGCCGTGTTCGTTGGTGGACACGGTCACCGAGCGCACATTCTCCGGGCGCTTGCTCACGTAGTTCACCAGGCCGCCGGGCTCGGACACGCCGCTTTGCAGCCCGGACAGGCCCTTGAGCACTTCCACTTGCTGCTTGTTTTCCAGTGCGACGTTCTGTTCGCCGGTGATGGTGCGGCCGTTGATCTTGTAGCTGCTGGCCGGGTTCAGCGAGAAGCCGCGTACCACGAAATTCTCGTAGTAGCCCACCGGCGCGTAGCTGTCGCCGACCGAGGCGTCGTTCTTCAACACCTCGCTCAGCAGGCGGGCTTGCTGGTCTTTCAGGCGGCCTTCGGTGATCACCGCCACCGACGCCGGGGTGTCCAGCAACGGCGCGTTATCGAAGCCGGCGACGGCGGCTTTTTTGGCCTGGTAATCGGTGGCCTGTTCGCCGACCACCGTGACGGTGTCCAGGGTCGCCTCCTGGGCATGGGTGGCCGTGGCGGCGAGGGTGATGCTCAGGGCGAGCAGGGTGTGACGGTACGGTGTTGCCATAAAAGGAGCGCTCCAAGGGCCTGCCCGCTGGCACATCACGCTTTATCGGGCGCAAAAGGGCCCAGCGCTGCGCAACGGACAGGTTGCCAGTACGAAATTAAAAAGCCGGGGTCGCCACAAAGGGCGTCAGGCCGGAGCTGCTCCGGTAGTCATTGGTAGGCGTGCATCGGCGGCCCATTCCTGGAGCGAGCCGTCGTAGAGTGCGATGTCCTGGCGACCCAGCAGGGTCAGGGCCAGGGCGTTGGCCGCCGCGGAAATTCCGCCGCCGCAATAGAGCATCAACGGACCGTCGCTGTGCAGCAGCGTGGGTCCGATGGCCAGGGCCAGGGCGTCCTTGGGCAGGTAGCGACCCTGGGCATCAAACAGCGTGCGCGCCGGCAGGTTATGGCTGCCGGGAATGTGCCCGCGCCTGGCGTAGCGAGTGGGTGCGCTGCCTTCGAACAAGGCGGCGCCCAATGCGCAGACCAGTACGCCGGGTGAGTCTCCTGCGACCACCGCTTCAACGCCTGCGCGGTCGATCCACAGTGGCGCATAGGCGTTGATTGGCCAGGGTTCGACGGCGCTGGTTGTTGCCGGCTGCCCGCTGTGTTGCGGTAATCCCGCCCGTTGCCAGGCGTTGAAACCACCGTCCAGCACCGACGCATCAATGCCCAGCCCGCGCAACATCCACCACAGGCGCGCGGCCCAGAAACCGTCGGCGCGGTCGTAGATCACCACGTTGCTGCCGGTGCCTGCGCCCAGGTCGGCCAGTGCCTGAACCAGGGCTTGCGGGGTTGGCAGGGCGAAGCTGTAGCTGGCGTGGGCGTCCGCAAAGTCGGTCAACAAATCGGCATGCCGTGCGCCGGGGATATGCGCTTGCAGCCAGCCGGCATGGCCACTGGCGACCCGGTAATCACCGTCAAAACGCGGCGACGGCAGCACCACGGTAGCGTCCAGTATCACCAGCCCTGGCTCCCCGAGGCGGGCATGCAGCCAATCGGTATCGACCAGGATGCTCATACGGATTTGCGCCGGATATGACCGAGCAAGCGTTGCCCCTGGGCACCGGCAAACCACTGCAAATGGCCCAGCAGGTAGGCGTGATAGGCCACATCGGCGCTGCTGGTAGAACCCACCACGCCGTGGTAGTACGCGACCTCGGACAGGGCGAAATCCACATGCACCAACGGCAGCAGGGCGCTCAGGGTGTGCAGGTCTTGCGCGCTCAGTGGCCGGATTTGGTGGTAGCCGGCAAGCAGTGCGTCGACGCTGTCGAGGTCCGCGATGGCCGGGCCACCGCTGTCCAGGTCCAGCCAGGGCACGGCGTTGCGTTCGATGGCGGTGGCCAGGTCGTAGAGCGCGAAAGTGCGGTCGGCGAGGCCGAAATCCAGCACGCTGGACACGCTGCCGTCTTCATTCCATAGCAGGTTCGAGGCGTGCCAGTCGTTGTGGGTCCAGAGCGCCGGTTGCTGTTGCAGCAAGGGTTGCAACGGTGCGTGCCAGGGCAACAGCAGCTCGGTGAGTCGTGCGTGCCAATCCTTGTCGGCCAGGTACTCGGTGAGTGCCGGGGTGTTGGCGATCGCGGCCAGTGGCGCGGGTTGTTCGATCAGCCGGGCGTTGGCCAGCAGCACTTGGGTTTGGCGGCGTGGCGCGGTGTAACCTTCGGCCGCGTGGTGCAGCCGAGCCAGGGCAACGCCGGCCGCCAGGGCGTGTTCGGTCGTCTGGAACGGCGACCACGACAGCGCATCCCGGTACAGGTCCAGGCCCTCGGCGACACGATGAATCTCGTAGGTCCATTCGCCCTGCGTCGTGGCCGTCGTCCCGTGGCGGTTGGGCACCACTGCGGCAACCGGCGCGCCCTGGCGATGCAGGTGAGCGATCAGGCGGTGTTCTTCTTCCAGCCACGCCGCTTGCCGCACCTGTTGGTGATGCCGTTTGATGAACAGGGTCGCGCTGCGGGTAGTGATCAGCCCGGCAGCGGAAAACGGTCGCGGGCTGTGCCAATGCAAACTGCGCAGTTGCCCGAGGTGCGGGTACTCGCGCAGCAGGTGCTGGATATCCGCTTCGTGCAGCGCTGGCCAGTCGGCAGCCACCGGATCAAGCCCCAGGCCATGGGCCGTGCGTTGTGGGTTCATGCCGCCGCTCCGGGCAGATAGGCGTTGCTGGTCGCCCCTTGCCATACCTGGGGATTGTCGAGCACCGCGTGCTCGTGCAGCCACTCGGCGTAAGGCTTGAGCAGCGCCTGGCGTTGCTCGCCCCAGCGGCCGTCATGCAGCCAGGTCGGGGCGATTTTATGCAGGGACGCGCTGAGCAATTCCGCCGGGAAATACGGTGTGGTGTGCTCGTAGGCCGCCAGCGCAATCGCCGGCTCCTCGGCCACGGCGAGATAGCCCCGGGCAGTGGCCGCGAGGAAATCACGCACGCACTCGGGCCGCTCGACGAGGGTCCGTTCATGGGCGCCCAACAGGTAGCTGTGATACGCCGGTGCACCGATCTCATCCACCGGCAACACCACCCGGCGCTCGGCCTCGATAGGGCTGTGCATCAGGGCTTCCCAGGCCCAGTAGCCACCGAAACTGGCATCGGCGATGCCTTCGGCCAACTGCTCGGGGCGTAGCTCACGCACGCCGCTGTCCACCAGGATCACGCCATCGGGATCGCCACCGTCGTTGCTCACCAGATGGCGCACCATCGCCAAACCCCGTGGTGTGGGATTGAGCGCCAGGCGCTTGCCCACCAGGTCCCGAGGACGCTGGATACCGGAGTCGGTCAGGGTTTGAATCGACTCAAGCCCCGCATGATTGATCGCCGCGATGCCTTGCAGCGCTTGCCCCAGGCCGCGCCGGACCAGCAGCCGGTTGCTCGGGAAAATGCCGAAGTCCGCCGCGCCGGTCAGCAGGTGTTCAAGGGTGTCGCCACGATAGGGATCGTGCACCACCAACTCCACATCCAGGCCCAGCTCGGCGTACCAACCGCGTTCCCGCGCCAGGTACAAACCCGCCGAATTCGGCCAGGGATGAAAGTACTCCAGCATTACCTTTACCGACACCATCGCTTGCTACTCCAGCTTGCAGTCTTGTGATGGGGGCGATTTATAAGGGAGCAATCTGGTATATACCAATATCGTTTTTTGCTATGGATATGCCCTAAACGTTGAACGCAGGCATCGCACTATGCACGTGGCAGCGCCGATTCAGTGTTGGGTGAGTGCATCCGGCGCAGGGCAATCCACAGGGCGGGCATCAGCAATGCCAGTAACAGCCACGGAAACCACGCGGGTCCGCGAGTCGCCAGTACCACGCCGCCAATCACTCCACTGCCGGCAAATGCCAGGTTGAATGCAGTCACCAGCATCGACTGCGCCACATCGGCACCGTCCCCAGCCATTTCTGCCAGGGCGGTCTGCAGCAAGGTCGGTGCACCACCAAAGCTCAAACCCCATACGGCCATGGCGATGCAGGTGAGGATGACGGGTAAATGGCCGAGCCCGAGCATAAGCGTTACCAGGGCAAACGCGACGAGACTGAGCAGGACCAGCCGCCGCAGCCAGCGATCAATCAACACACCGGTGACCCAGATGCCAAGCAGTGCGGCGAGGCCGAAAATCAGTAAGGCGGCGTCCACATGCTCGCCCAGACCGACAGACGCCAGGAACGCCGTGATGTAGGTGTAGAGAATGTAATGGGCCATGATCCAGAGCATGACCACCAGCAGCACAGGCCGCACGCCGGGTGTTTGCACAACCGTCGACAGAGGCAGGCGTCGGTCGGCTTTTTGCCCGGGATAGTCGGGCACGTTCACGCGTATCCACAGCATGAGCATCAGGCTGGCCGCCGAGAGTATCCCGAACACACTGCGCCAGCCCGACAGCTTGCCGAGCCACGCCCCCAGCGGTACGCCCACGGCCAGCGCCAGGGGAATGCCGAGCATGGCCACGGCCATCGCGCGCCCTTGCAACGGGCGTGGTGCCATGCGCCGGGCGTAACCCGCCAGCAGGCTCCAGGCCAGTCCGGTGGCGAGGCCCACCACCAGGCGCGCCGCCAGGGTCAGGCCGAACCAGGGCGATAGTGCGGTCACGGCATTGCACACAAAAAACACGCCGACAGCCAACAACAGCACACGCCGACGGCGCCAGCCCTGCAGGGCCAGTGTCAATGGAATAGCCGCCAGCCCCGAGCCCAGCGCGCAGAAGGTTACCCATTGGCCGGCCCAGGCTTGCGACACATTGAAGGCTTGGGCGATCTGGGGTAGCAGGCCGGCGGGCATGGTTTCATTGGCGGTGGCAATAAAGCTGCTGAGGGTCAGCGCCAGCAGGGCGATCAGCGGAAGCCGTTCAGCCGGGGGAGGGGTAGCCGTTTCGGCTGCCGATAGCGCGTCGATGTCGGTCATGACCTGTACTCGTTGGAAGGCAAGGACGCGAGTGTGGTGGCTTGTAGAGAAATTGATAATTGGCCTACCATTTGATGAACTTTCAAATCTGAATTGAAATGGCCACAGACCGATTGGGTGATATGCGTTTGTTCGTCGAGGCGGCAGCCTTGGGCAGTCTCACGGCTGCCGGGCGCAAGCTGGCGTTGTCGCCTGCTGCCGCCAGCGCACGGCTGATCAAGCTTGAAGCGGCACTGCGCACCAAACTGTTCGAACGCACCACCCGCCAGTTGCGCTTGACTGACGAAGGCCGGTTTTACCTGCAGCAGTGTGCGATTGCGTTGGCGGCGATTGATGAGGCCGAGGCAGGGCTTCAAGCCAGCCAGCAAGAGGTGCGTGGCAAGGTGCGGATTTCTGCGTCGGCGGATTTTGGCCGGCATCTGCTGAACGACTGGCTTGAAGCCTTCAGCCGCCAGCATCCGCAGGTGAAGGTGGCGTTGACGTTGTCCGACTCCATGTCGAACCTGGTGCAGGACGATGTGGACCTCGCCATCCGCTTTGGTGCCCTGCGTGACAGCTCGCTGGTTGCGCGACACCTGGCGCCCAATTGGCGCGTGCTGTGTGCCTCGCCTGACTACCTGGCGCGGCACGGCGAACCGCAAACGCCGGCGGACCTCGCTCGGCATCAGTTCATCGTGCTGGTGACCGGGGCGGGGCCGCTGAACACATTTCACTTCAGGGTGGATGGCCAGGCCCGGGACCATACAGTGGCGATGGACCAGGCCTGGGAAACCAACGACGGCGCCCTCGCGCGCGCCTGGGCGCTGGCCGGCCATGGCATTGCGCGCAAGACCATTTGGGATGCGGCTGACGATATCCGTGAGGGGCGGCTGAAGGTCCTGTTATCGGAGTTCAGCGTGCGTGAGGCGGGTGTGTATGCGTTGTTGCACGGCACTCACTACCGCTCGCCCCGTGTGCGTGTGCTGCTGGATTTTTTGGTCGAGCGCTTCAGTCACGCAACAGACGAGCTGTTGCGTGACATAGAGGCGCCGCGCCTTTAGGTGCGCCAGGCGGGAGCCAGATGCTCGTCAATCATCCAGTGAGGTTTGCCTGGGCGGATGCAGGTGCCGCCGATCCAGCGCTCATGGGTGGCGTGATCCGGCCAGTAGGCTGCGCCGTTCAGAACCTGGCGACCCAGTGCAGTCAATGCCAACACCCGTTGAGGCCATGGCAATTGAGCCTCGGACTCGATCAACAGCGGATTCTCGCCATCAATCAACGGCCGCATCAGCGCATGAAACATCATGTCCCCCAGGTACGGCAGCGGCTCACGCTTGGCCATCAACTCGGCAAACACCCTGCCGAACGGCACGGGACCGGCCTCGTCCACGTAGTGCAGGGCCAGGCGTTCGGTCAGTGATAAACCGTCCTGCGTCCCCGGAAATTCCTGCAACTGCCGGCGCAACGCCGGGGCCAGGAAGGGCAGGGATGGGTGGTTGCCCTGGGCCAGTTCCGCGAGTTTGACCGGCGAGCTGGCGCAATACGCCAGCCAGGCCTGTCGCGCCAGTTGCAGCATGTCCTCGTCGACCTGCCGGCGCTGCGGCCACAACCACGCCAATATGTCGGGTGCCAGTTGGCCGATGCCGATAAAACGCTGCACGCCGGGGATACGGTCGACTTCGATCAACTCAAGCTTTTCAGGCAAGCGCTCAAGCCCCGCCAATGCGCGAATCAGGAACAACTGATCGTACGCATCCGCCTCACACCACAACACGCTGTGCCCGGCGCTGCCCAGCTGTTCAAGATGGGTGTATTCGTCTGCGTGCCGGCGCGCCACTTCGGCCTCATCCATGGCAAACACCTGGCTGATGTAGCGGCTGCGTATGGCCTGGTATTGGTCGGCTGGCAGGTCCTGGACAGGGCCCATGCACAATGGGTCAATCAGCATCCGGAAGCGGCCCTTGAACCCCGCCAGGCCCAGGCTGTGGGCGATGTCGTTGCCGCAGCGCCAGTGGGTGGTGCGGGCTTCATCGCTGGCGTCGAAGCCCGGATGGCGGGCGGCAAAATCCACCGCATCGACGTGGGCCTTGAGCTTGGGCCAGCTGGGGAAGCCGAGTTCCTTGGCGATCAGCCATTGAGCCTCGGACAAGGTCGGGGTTGCGGCGGTATCGGCGTTTTTCAGGCGCTGCAAAAGCTCCTTGGCGCGCTTGCGTTGCTGCTCAAGGTTGATACGGCCGTTGGTGGACGAGAATGATTGCGACATACGATCTCCTTGCACAAACCTTGTCCGCTTTAAGGTTGGGAGTCGTAGAAATGTGATATTCAGTCAAGGTCTTGGGCGCAGCCCTTTCCGCGGATGGTGGCGTAGATGACGCCAGGCGGGAAATATAGGCAGTGCACTGTTGGATTGCAAGCCGCCCGGCGGACAGCGCCGGTGTCGTGCACAGGAGATGTTCATGAAAGTTGGTGTGATTTCCGATACCCACGGCCTGCTCCGCGCCGAGGCCCTGGCCGCCCTGGAGGGGTGCGAGCAGATTGTTCACGCCGGGGATATCGGCAGCCCGGAAATTCTTGAGCTGCTGGCCTCGATTGCACCGTTGCATGTGGTGCGCGGCAATAACGACCTCGACGCGGCCTGGGCAGAGCATCTGGCTGACCGGCTGGATTTCGACCTGAATGGCTGGCGGGCGCTGCTGGTGCATGACATTGCCGATGTACCGAAGGCGCTTGATCCGGGCATCAGGCTCGTGATCACCGGCCACTCCCACAAGCCATTGATCGAGTGGCACGGCGAGCGGCTGTTTCTCAACCCCGGCAGTGCAGGGCGGCGGCGTTTCAAATTGCCGGTGACCCTCGCGTTGCTTGAGGTGCGCGAGAAATCCATCAAGCCGCGCCTGGTGTCGCTGGAGCCCAAGCGCTGAGGAACACCTGTGGCGAGGGGGCTTGTCCCCCGTCGGGTTGCGAAGCAACCCCAGCAAATTCAGCGAGTTTTTTCAGGTGTACCGGAGTTGCCTTATTGGGGCCGCTTCGCAGCCCAACGGGGGACAAGCCCCCTCGCCACAGGGTTGCTTATCCTGCTTGGCCATTGTGTATAAACCAGAGGTAAGGATTTCAATTCCATGAGCGTATTAGTCGAAACCCGGGCGCTCACGCGGATGGACGAGCGCCGCCAGCTCCAACTGCTGCACCCGACGAACTTTCAGCTGCACCGCGCCGACCGCCTCTCCATCACCGGTTCATCCGGCTCCGGCAAAAGTGTGTTCCTGCGGGCGCTGGCCCTGCTTGATGCACCGACCTCCGGGGATATCCTCTGGAATGGGCAACCCATCGCCAATGCGCAAATCCCGCAGTACCGCAGCCGCATCAGCTACCTTTCCCAGCGTCCGGCGCTGATCGAGGGCAGCGTGGAAGACAATCTGCGTTTCCCCTACAGCCTCAAGGCCTTGCATCACCTGAATTTCGACCCGCAGGCGGTCAATGCGCTGCTGGCCCACGCAGGAAAAGAGCCGGGCTTCCTGGCAAAAAATGCCGGGGATTTATCCGGCGGCGAGTCCCAGGTGGTGTCGCTGATCCGCACCCTGCAACTCAATCCCGATGTGCTGTTGCTGGACGAACCCACCGCCGCCCTCGACCCGGCGTCATCCCGGGAAGTCGAGGCGTTGATCAACGCCTGGGCCGAAGCGGACAAAGACCACGCCTATGTCTGGGTGTCCCACGACCTTGAGCAGGCGCAACGCATGAGCACCACCCGCCTGCACATGGACGCCGGCGTGCTGACGAGGGCCGTGCAGCCATGAACTATCATGACCTGACGGCCCTGGACATGGCCATCGCCGCCTCGCTGATCCTGATCAATGGCGCGCTGTCACTGCTGTTGCGCCTGGGCCTGGAACGCCAACTGTTCTGGGCCGCCGTGCGCACGGTGGTGCAGTTGCTGGCGATCGGTTACCTGTTGGGCTGGGTCTTTGAATTCGCCTACTGGTACGTGGTGCTGCCGCTGATGTGCCTGATGACCCTGATCGCCGGCCTCTCGGCAGCCGGGCGCGGCAAGCGCACCTACGCCGGCCAGCGGGCCGACAGCATCGTGTCGGTGTGGGGCAGTTCGTGGCTGGTGACGGCCATCGGCCTGTTCGCGATCATCCGGATTCACCCGTGGTACGAGCCGCAGTATGCGATCCCGATCCTCGGCATGATTCTCGGCAATACCCTCACCGGCGTGTCCCTGGGGATTGAGCGTATGACCCAGGAACTGACTTCGGGGCGCAATACCATCGAGATGATCCTGGCCCTGGGTGGCTCACGTTGGGAAGCGGCCCAGGACGCGATTCGCCAGGCCGTGCGGGCCGGGATGATCCCGACCCTGAACCAGATGACGGTGGTAGGGATTGTCAGCCTGCCGGGGATGATGACCGGCCAGGTGCTGGCCGGGGAAAGCCCGGTGGACGCGGTGCGGTACCAGATCGTGATCATGTTTTTGATCGCCGCGTCGTCGGCGCTGGGCACGGTAGGTGCGGTGTTGCTGACCTACCGGCGGTTGTTTTCTCCGGGGCATCGGTTTTTGCGTTATCGGCTTGAAGAGCGGGTGTGAGTTGGGTGGGGGCTTTTGTGTACATATCCGTTATTTGGGTAACGGCTGCCTATGGTTTCGCTCTTACAGCGACTCACTTTGGAAAAGCCCCAAAGTAAGCAAAGGGCTCTGCCCCGCCTGTCGGCACCTCGCTAAGGCTCGGTGTTCCCTCACTCCGGCGCTGCTCCGCGGCGGCCCGCGGAGTAATGCCGGAGTGCGGGCACACCGAGCCTAAGCGAGGTGCCGAGTGGTGGGGCAAGAGCGTTTTGCTTACTTTTGCGCTGTTCAAAAGTGAGCCGCTGTAAGAGCGGAACCAATCTCAGCCATCACCTAAATAACGGATATACACCCAGCCCATCCCCAAACACCCCCATCCACCAGCCAAATCGCCGCCGCTGTGATGCAGGGCCAGGTGGCGCGGGACAATATGTCCGAACACAGGAACGTCGGTTTGGATGGCCCGGCTCAATCACCCACGCCGAAATCCAGCAGCACCTTCATTGCCTGGCTCTTGTCCGCCGCCAGTTCAAAGGCCTGAACCGCCTCGCTGAACGGCACGGTATGGGAGATCACCGGGCGCACATCAATCACCTGGCGGTTGAGCAAATCCACCGCCTGGGCAAACTCCGAATGGAAGCGGAACGTGCCACGCAAGTCGATCTCCCGGCTCACCAGCATATTCAGCGGCAGCGAGACTTCACCGCCCAACCCGACCGTCACCAGCACGCTGCGCGGGGCCATGCATTCGAGGCCGTTGCGCAGGGCCTGGGCGCTGCCGGAGACTTCGAACATCACGTCGAAGTAGCCTTTTTCGGCGGTGTAGCGCTTCAACGCGTCGGCGTCTTCCGCCAGGTTATGGGTGCGGCTGGCACCCATTTTTTCGGCGCAGGCCAAGGGGCCGGCGGCCAGGTCCACTGCGACGATTTCTCCCGCGCCCGCTGCCCGAAGGCTACCGATCAACAGGTTGCCGATGGGGCCACAGCCGGTGACCAGCACCCGTTTGCCGAAGACCGCCCCGGCGCGCTGGATGGCGTGCAAGCCCACGGACAACGGTTCGGCCATCGCACCTTCGGCAAGGCTGACATGATCGGCCAGCAGATGCGCCTGGTGCGTCTCGATCACCAGGGTTTGTTGAAACGCACCTTGCACGTGAGGGAAGGGCATCGCGCTGCCGTAAAAGCGCATGTTCAGGCAGTGGTTCGGCAACCCTTGATGGCAATAACGGCAACCCCCGCAAGGCCGCGACGGCGAGACCGACAAGCGTTGGCCGACCGTGAAGGGTCCGTCTTCACGGCCCACGGCCTCGATCACCGCCGACACTTCGTGGCCCAGCACCATCGGCTCGCGCAGGCGCACGGTGCCGAAGCCGCCGTGCTGGTAGTAATGCAGGTCCGAGCCGCAAATCCCGCCCCGGGCAATGCGCACCCGCAGTTGGTCGGGGGCGAGTGCCCGGGGTTCGGTTTGCGGTTCTACCCGCAGGTCTTTTGAGGCATGGCAGACGATAGCGTGCATGAAATTCTCCGGGTTACAGCGAGGCGGTGATGCCACCGTCCACGTACAGGATATGACCGTTGACGAAGCTCGCCGCGTCGCTGGCCAGGAACACCGCAGCGCCGGCCAGTTCGGCCACGTCACCCCAGCGTCGGCTCGGCGTGCGTTGCACCAGCCAGTCGCTGAACTCGGGGTTGGCCACCAGGTTGGCGTTCAGTTCGGTCTTGAAGTAGCCGGGGCCGATGCCATTGACCGTCAGCCCGTGGGGGCCCCAATCGATGGCCATGCCTTTGGTGAGCATCTTCAGCGCGCCTTTGCTGGCGGCATACGGCGCGATGCCCGGGCGGCCCAATTCGCTTTGCACCGAGCAGATATTGATGATGCGCCCGCGCTTGCGCGGGATCATCGCCCGGGCCACGGCCTGGCCGACGAGGAAGGCGCTGTCGAGGTTGGTGCTCATCAACTCGCGCCAGTGGGTTTCGCTGTAGTCCTCCAGCGGCCCGCGCCGTTGCATGCCGGCGTTGTTCACGAGGATGTCCAGCGGGCCCAGGCGCTCTTCGATATCCGCCACGGCGGCCAGCACCGCCGCGCCGTCGGTGACGTCGAACGCCTGGGTGTGCACCTCAAGGCCTTCCGCCGCCAGCAATGCGGCACTGTCACGCAAGGTGCTGCGGTTGCGCCCGTTGAGCACCACCCGTGCACCGGCCTGGGCCAGGCCACGGGCAATGGCCAGGCCGATACCGGCGCTGGAGCCGGTAATCAACGCCAGGCGGCCGTCGAGGCGGAAGTTGTCTAAAACGCTTTGCATGGGTCGATCTCCTAAAGCTTCACACCACCAACGACAGCAGCATGATGAACCCCAGGGCGGCGAAGGAGAGCACGGTCTCCATCAGCGTCCAGGTCTTGAATGTCTCGACGACGGTCATGTTGAAGTACTGCTTGACCAGCCAGAACCCGGCGTCGTTGACATGGGACAGCACCAGCGAACCGGCGCCTGTGGCGAGCACCAGCAGCTCCCGGTTGACCCCGGGCATCAAGCCGATCACCGGCGCGACAATCCCGGCGCCAGTGATGGTTGCCACGGTGGCCGAGCCGGTCGCTACGCGAATCACCGCCGCTACCAGCCACGCCAGCAGAATCGGTGAGATCTCGGCGCGCACCGCCATATGCCCGATCACGTCGCCCACGCCGCTGGCCACCAGCATCTGTTTGAAACCACCGCCGGCGCCGACGATCAGCACGATGGCAGCGGTGGGTGCGAGGCTCGAATCCAGCAGCTTGCTCAGTTGCTCCCGGGAAAATCCCCGGGCGGCCCCAAAGGTATAGAACGCCAGGAGCAAGGCGGCGAGAAGGGCGGTGATCGGGTGGCCGATCAGGTCCATCCACACGCGGAAGGTGCTGTCGGCGGCGAACGCCACATCGGCGAAGGTCTTGAGCAGCATCAGGAACACCGGCAGCAGGATCGTGGTCACGGTGATGCCGAAACCCGGCAGGTTCTCGCTGGAGGATTCCTTGGCCAGTTGCTCCATCAATTCCGGGGACGGGCTGCCCGGCACGTAGCGTGAGATCAGGTTGCCGAACAGCGGCCCGGCGATGATTGCCGTGGGCAGGCCGACCACCAGCCCGTAGAAAATCGTCTTGCCGATATCCGCGCCGAAGATCCCGATGGCCAGCAACGGCCCCGGGTGCGGCGGCACCAGGCCGTGCACCACCGACAATCCGGCCAGCAGCGGCATGCCGATCTTGATCAGCGACAGCCCGGTACGCCGGGCCACGATGAACACCAGCGGAATCAACAGCACAAAGCCGATTTCAAAAAACAGCGGGATGCCCACCAGGAACGCGGAAAACATCATTGCCCAGTGCACCCGCTGTTTGCCGAAAGCGCGGATCAGCGTGCGGGCAATCTGGTCGGCGCCACCGGAATCCGCCATCAGCTTGCCGAGCATGGTGCCCAGGCCGAGGATGATCCCGACAAACCCCAGCACTCCGCCAAAGCCGTCCTGGAACGCTTTCATGACCTTGTCCACCGGCATGCCGGAGGTCAGGCCGAGAAAACCGGCGGCGAGGGTCAAGGCGACGAAGGGGTGAACCTTGAAATGGGTGATCAACAATATCAATCCGATAATCGTGACCAGCGCGTCCAGTAGCAGATAGGTGTCGTTAGCCATGCCGAGCATGGTGCCTCCTTGTTCTCATTGTTATAGGCCAAACCCTGTCATATCGTGTATGACGGGCCTTACTTCACCGCAGCCCGGGTTCAGCGTCCAATTTTCATTTGTGATCGGGTGATCAAAAACCGTGATAACCGGAGCCTCCTGATGGAACTCAAGCACCTGCGCGCCTTCGTCGTGCTCGCCCAGGAACTGCATTTCGGCCGGGCCGCCGCGCAGCTGTCGATCGTGCAACCGGCCTTGAGCATGCAGATCAAATTGCTCGAAGACGGCCTGGGCGTGCGTCTGCTCGACCGCAACCGGCACTCGGTGACGCTGACCGAAGCCGGGCGGGTGTTTCTGCCCGAAGCCCAGGCCACCCTGCACCAGGCCGCCCGCGCCGCCGATGCCGCCCGGGCGTCGAACCGTGGGGAGATCGGCCGGGTGCGCCTGGGGTTTGTCTCGTCGGTGTTGCCGGAATTGCTGCCGGGGTTGATTCGCGCGGTGCATCAGCGCTACCCGCGCATTGAACTGGAGCTCAAGGACATGCCCGGCCCGGACCAGGCGGCGGCGTTGAAAAACGGCCAGCTGGATTTTGGCCTGATGCGCTTGCCGGCGGCCTATCCCGGCGTGCACACCCGGGCGGTGCTGCAAGAAAGTTTTGTGGTGGCCTTGCCCAGCGATCATCCGTTGGCGGCGCAGGACGTCATCCAGCCAGACGACTTGCTCAAGGTCCCGGTGTTCATCCTGGCCCGGCGCTATGCCCCGGGGTTCTACGACGAGTTCGTTCAGGCCGTGGGCGTGCCCCTGGAAATCGCCTCTGAACTTGGGGAGTTCACCACCATGCTGGCGCTGGTCTCGGCCGGGCTGGGCGTGGGTGTGCTGCCGTTGCAGGCCGCCCGGGCGCTGCCGGCCAATTGTGTGTCCCGGCACCTGCAGTTGGGTGCGTTCCAGGCCAGGACCGGCCTGGCCTGGACCGAACTCGACAGCGCGGTAAAAACCACCTTGTTCAACCTGATCGACGAGTTGTTTGGCGAGTGATTGTTTCACCGGGTGAAATGCTGGATTGCAAAAGCTGGCTATTCTGTTGCGTGCCGTAGCGGCGGAAGATGGCGCCATCGACACGATCACCGGGTCGAGTCCCTGGCACACCGCGGAGCCTGTCATGATCAAACTCTACCAATACCCATTGTCCGGCCATTCCCACCGGGTCCAATTGATGCTGTCGCTGCTGGGCGTACCGGCCGAGTTGGTGCTGGTCGACCTCAAGCAAGGCGCACACAAAACCCCCGAGTTCCTGGCCACCCTCAATAGCTTTGGCCAGGTGCCGGTGATCGATGACAACGGTGTGGTGCTGGCGGACTCCAACGCGATCCTGGTGTACCTCGCCGGCCACTATGGCAACCCACAGTGGCTGCCGACCGAGCCCTTGGCCCTGGCCCGCGTGCAGCGCTGGCTCTCGGCCGCAGCGGGGCCACTGCACGTCGGCCCGGCTGCCGCCCGATTGGTCACGGTGTTTGGCGCGGCGCTGGATGCCGAGGCAGCCATCAACCGCTCCCATGCCTTCCTCAATGTGGTGGAGCAACAGTTGGCGCAGAGCCGCTTCCTGACCGGCGACCTGCCGTCGATTGCCGATATCGCGCACTACACCTACATCGCCCATGCGCCGGAAGGTAACGTCGCGCTGAACGACTACCCGCACGTTCGTGCCTGGCTGGGCAGCATCGAGGCGCTGCCGGGGTTTGTCGGCATGCAACGCACGGCCGTAGGTTTAACAAAGGATTAAAGGTTTTTGTGGCGAGGGCGCTTGCTGTGGTAAGGGAGCTTGCTGTGGCGAGGGAGCTTGCTCCCGCTGGAGTGCGCAGCGCTCCCAAGATTTTGGGGCCGCTTCGCAGCCCAGCGGGAGCAAGCTCCCTCGCCACAGCAAGCTCCCTCGCCACAACCGCTCCCAAACCACAGGGTTGGCGTATGACATTCGATTAAAGGGGACCCATGGACCGTTTCCAGGAAATGCAGATTTTCCTCGCCGTTGCCGAAGAGCAGGGCTTTGCGGCGGCGGCCCGGCGCCTGAATATCTCGCCCCCCAGTGTGACCCGCGCGATCGCCGCGATGGAGGCGCGTATCGGCACGCAGTTACTGTCGCGCACCACCCGTAGCCTGCACCTGAGCGAGGCCGGCCAGCGTTACCTGGACGATTGCCGACGTATCCTCGCCGAACTGACAGAGGCCGAAGAGGCCGCCGCCGGCAGCTTCTCGGTGCCGTGGGGACACCTGACGGTCACCGCGCCGGTGTTGTTCGGCGAATTGTTTGTCGCGCCGGTCCTGGGGGAATACCTGGACCTGTTTGCCCAGGTCAACATCAACGCCTTGCTGGTGGACCGCGTGGTCAACATGACTGACGAAGGCGTGGATGTGGCCGTGCGCATAGGGCATTTGCAGGAAACCGGCCAGCAGGCGATCAAGGTCGGCGAGGTGCGCCGCGTGGTCTGCGCCGCGCCGGCGTACCTTGAGCGGCACGGCCGGCCGCTGCACCCCGGGCAACTGCGAGAGGCGAAGATTGTCACGTCGTCTTCCAGCCAATTGGTCAGCGAATGGCAGTTCATCGAAGGTGGCCAGCCGCTGAACGTGGCCGTTGATCCACGCCTGGTGGTCACCGCCAACAACGCGGCCATCAACCTGGCGCGCCTGGGCTGGGGCGTCACGCGGGTGCTGTCCTATCAGGTGGCCAGCGATGTGCGTGCCGGCGCACTGGAAATCATCCTGCAAGACTTCGAGCCACCGGCATTGCCGATCCACGTGGTGTTCCAGAACAGCGCCCGGGTACCGGCGAAGGTCAACACCTTCGTGGACTTCCTGGTCAGTCGGCTGGGGCAGGATGCAGCGCTCAACCCCGCGATGCAGTGGCCTGCCTGATGGACCGCTATCGCGACATGCAGATTTTCCAGGCGCTGTCCCGGCAGCCGAGCCTGGCGGCGGCGGCCCGTGGCCTGGGCGTCTCGGGGCCCACGGTGATCCGCGCGATTGCCCGTCTGGAGGCGCGCTTGCGGGTGGAATTACTGGAGCGCAGCACCCGGGGCATTCGCCTCACCGAAGCGGGCGTGAGGTTCATGGCGGACTGTTCGCGGATCCTTGACGGCGTGAGCGCCGCCGAAGCCTCTGCCAAGGGCGCGCACGTGCAGGCCGAGGGCAATCTGCGGGTGTTTTTCCCGTTTCTGTTCAGCCGTTATGTGATGGCGCCGCTGTTGGCCGACTACCTGGAGCGCTATCCCGGGGTCCGGGTGTTTGCCCACTACCACGATCATTTTCCGAACCTGAATGAAGACGGCCTGGACGTAGCGGTGGTGGTGGGAGAACTGCCTGGATCATCCCTGATCGCGAGGCCTGTGGGCCATGTGCGCAACATCGTCTGCGCCAGCCCCGGCTATCTGCACACCCATGGTGAACCGCTGCAACCCGAGGCGCTCAAGCAACATCGGCTGGTCGCAACCCAGGCGTATTCGGATTGGGTGCAATGGGATTTCCAAGGCACCAGCATCAAGGCCCGGGCGCGCCTCGGCTGCACCACGGTGCAGGGCGCGATCAATGCGGCGGTGCAGGGGGCCGGGTTGATCCGTTGCCTGAGTTATCCGGTCCACGAGCACTTGGCCGGCGGCCAACTGCGTCGGGTATTGCAGGCCTATGAACCGCCGCCGCTGCCGGTGCATGTGGTCTACCGCGAAGGGCGCAATGCGTCGATGCGGGTGCGCAGTTTTGTTGATTTCAGCGTGGCGGCATTGCGTGAACAACCGGCGTTTCATCCACCGAGGGCTTGAGCATGAATCATCTGGACGCGTCTCCCGTATCGCCATGGCATGCCGGCGAACGGCAACTGCAGCAAAGTGCCGGCGTGGCCGAGCGCATGGAGGTGATTGGCGCCAAGGTCATACGTGATCATTTGCCGGAACAGCATCGGGCGTTTTATGAGTTGTTGCCCTATCTGGTGGTGGGTGCCGTGGATGCTCAGGGGCTGCCCTGGGCCACGCTGCTGGAAGGCTCGCCGGGGTTTGTCTACTCGCCCGATCCTTACCGTCTACGCATCGACAGCCTGCCTGCCGTGGGTGACCCCGCCGCGGCCGGTTTGAAGAGTGGCGCGGCCGTTGGGCTGTTGGGCATCGATCTGAACACGCGGCGGCGCAACCGCATGAACGGAGTCGTGGCTTCGGCGGGCACCGATGGTTTTGCCGTGGAGGTGGTGCACACCTTTGGCAACTGCCCGAAGTACATCCAGCTGCGTGCGGTGGACCCGGGTGCCTCGGGGCGGCGCCTGGCCCAAGGCGCCGTGCAGCGCGCCCATTCACTCGATGAAGCCGACCGGGCGGTGATTCGCAATGCCGACACCTTCTTCGTCGCCAGCTATGTGGACCTGGAGGGCRATGCGGCCAAGCGTTCGGTGGACGTTTCACACCGGGGTGGCAATACCGGGTTTGTGCGGGTGGACGGTGATGTGCTGACGATTCCCGACTTTACCGGCAACTCGTTTTTCAACACCTTGGGCAATTTGCAGGTCAACCCGGTGGCGGGGTTGTTGTTCGTGGATTTTGCTTCGGGTGATGTGTTGCAGGTTGTCGGGCGTGCCGAGGTGATACTGGGCGGGGCGGAGTTGGCCACGTTCGAGGGCGCGGAGCGGTTGTGGCGGGTGACCGTGGAGCAGGTGGTTCGGCGGGAGGCGGCGTTGGCGTTGCGTTGGCAGTTCGAGGGATTTTCTCCCTACAGCCTGCCGTTGGGGCCCTGGAAAGCGTGAGAGGCGCTGCCGAGCCACTCGTGCGACTGAGTTAAAACTCAATTGCGTGGGAGGCGGTGTTTGGTGCCGGGGAATGACGCAATACTTCGTCGGGATTTTGCCTGCCCAATGATGGGCTGTACCGAGGTTTCCCAATGAATGCACCAAGCCGCCTTGCGCTGCTGATCACCGCCACTGCTGCCCTCAGCGCTTGTGGTGAGTCCTCCAAACTGCCGTTTCAGGCCGGCGTGGGGCCAGGCCCGCAACTGCCCGAACCCACCACCTCGCTGATCCCGACGCTCAAGGTGTCCAAGGCCGTGGGCTGGCCGGAACATGCCCAGCCCAAGGCACCCGAGGGATTCACGGTGACGGCGCTGGCCGCGGACCTTGAACACCCGCGCTGGGTGTACACCTTGCCCAACGGTGACGTACTGGTCGCCGAGAGTAACCATCCGCCCATGCCTGAAGGGGCCACCGACGGCGGCACTGGTCTGCTCGCCTGGGCGCGTCGTACGGCGATGGGGTTTGTGATGGGCCGGGTGGGTGCCGATGCGCCGAGTGCTGATCGCATTACCCTGCTGCGGGACGCCGATGGCGATGGGCGTGCCGAGGTGAAAAGCATTTTTCTCAGTGGTCTGACCTCGCCGTTCGGCATGGCATTGGTGGGGGATGAGTTGTATATCGGGAATGCCGATGCGGTGGTCAAGGTGCCTTATGTTCAGGGCCAGACTCACATCGATGCGACCCCGATCAAGGTCACCGATCTGCCGGCCGGGATCAATCATCACTGGACCAAAAACGTTCTTGCCAATCCTCAGGGCACCAGGCTTTACGTGACCGTGGGGTCCAACAGCAATGCGGGTGAGAACGGGCTTGAAGCCGAGGACGGACGTGCGGCGATCTGGGAGGTGGACCTTGGCAGGGGCCAGAAACGGCTGTTTGCCAGTGGGTTGCGTAACCCCAATGGACTGGCGTGGAAGCCTGGCTCTACGCAATTGTGGACGGTGGTCAACGAGCGGGATGAGATTGGCAGTGACCTGGTGCCGGATTACCTGACGTCGGTGCAGGATGGCGCGTTCTACGGTTGGCCGTGGAGTTATTACGGGGCGCATGTCGATAGCCGGGTGCAGCCGCCGCGTCCGGACAAGGTGGCCCAGGCGATTGCGCCGGACTACGCGCTGGGGACGCATGTTGCGCCGTTGGGTTTGACCTTTTCTGATGCGCGGGGGATGCCTGCCGTGTTCGCGGATGGGGTGTTTGTGGGGGAGCATGGGTCCTGGAACCGTAATCCGCAGGCGGGGTACAAGGTGGTGTTTGTTCCGTTCAAGGACGGTAAGCCTGCGGGGACGCCTGTTGATTTTCTGACCGGGTTTTTGAATGGTGATGGGGAGGCTCAGGGGCGTCCGGTGGGGGTGACGCTGGACGGGCAGGGTGCGTTGCTGGTGGCGGATGATGTGGGGAACACGGTGTGGCGGGTGGCGCGGGTGAAGCCCTAAGGTTTTGCTGATGTTGGGGGCATATCCGTTATTTTGGTTATGGCGGGTATGGGTTCCGCTCTTACAGCGGGTCACTTTTGAAAGGAGCCCAAAAGTAACCAAAAGGCTCTTGCCCCACCACTCGGCACCTCGCCTAGGCTCGGTGTGCCCTCACTCCGGCTTTGGACCGTGGGCCGCCGCGATGGGCCATCCTTGGCCCAGCGCGGCTAACCCGGCGTCCTGCCGGGTTACCCACGCTCCAAAGCCTGCGTTCGGCCAGCGTGGTTTAACGGGGCGCCTAAGATCAAGATCAAAAGCAGATCAACAGCACAGCGGCCTACAGGCCGGCTTGAGTGGTGTGAAGCAAAGGCAACATCAAGATCAAGATCAAAATCTAAAGCGGGGCACGGTCAAATGTGGGAGCTGGCTTGCCTGCGATGGCCTCGCCTCGGTGTACCTGAGAGACCGAGTTGTCTGCATCGCAGGCAAGCCAGCTCCCACAGAAAAGCAGAGCTGCATCCGTTTCAGATTTGGTTTTCGCTCTGGCTTTTGATCTGGCTTCTACCACTCAAGCCGGCCTGTAGGCCGCTGTGCTGTTGCTTTTGATTTTGATCTGACTGCCCCATTCAGCCCGAGGCCGAACGCAGGTGGTGCGGAGCGGGTAAACCGGCAGGACGCCGGTTTAGCCGCGCTGGGCCAAGGATGGCCCATCGCGGCGGCCCGCGGAGCAGCGCC
>NZ_JARIXR010000035.1:0-52203 GCF_029269205.1 Pseudomonas sp. 1912-s
TTGTTCTTCGTAGCGCTCGAGCCACTCACTTGTATGCGGTTTGGGGGCTGATACCGAACCGTCGACACAGTTCTCGTTTATTGCTGCCGGGCTGCCGGGCAAAGGCAACGAACTCTTTTTTCAGGCTCATGGCGTCTCTCGTATTCCAGGGCATGATGGTTTTCCGGCGAAGTTAGCTCGCCGAAAAGTGTCCACCATGTCCCCGCACACCCGTCAACCATGTGTCCGGTCCGTACACGCTTTTGCAAAGTGACCCGCTGTAAGAGCGGAACCCTAAGCAGCCGTTACCAAAGAAACGGATATGTACACAATCAACCAGCCACCACCTGCCGCACCTGTTTCTCAAGCTCAGCCTTCAACCCCGGCTCCAACTTAAGCTGCCGCGCCAACTCATCGAGATAAGACTTCTCCATGAAGTTCTCCTCATCCACCAACATCACACTGGCGATATACATCTCGGCCGCCATCTCCGGCGTACTGGCCGCCCGAGCCACATCTGCCGGATCCAGAGGCTTGTTCAGCTCGGCATGCAGCCATTGCTGCAACTCGCGGTCGTTGTCCAGCTTCACAAACTCCCCTTCGATCAACTCACGCTCGCGTTCATCCACATGCCCATCCGCCTTGGCCGCCGCCACCAGCGCCTTGAGAATCGCCTGGCTATGCAACTCAACCTGAGCGGCCGGCAAGCGATCAATAGTCTGCGGCTCACCCCGGGGCGCACTGGCCTGCTGCGCCTGCCAATTGCCATAGGCCTTGTAGGCAATCACGCCCAACGCAGCCAACCCGCCGTAGGTCAGCGCCTTGCCACCAAACTGGCGAGCTTTCTTGTTCCCCAACAAAATCCCCATAGCGCCGGCTGCCAGGGCACCCCCACCCGCACCACCGAGCAAACTGCCCAGCCCGCCGCTACCGAGCAAGCCACCGAGGGCACCTTTGTCCTCACCTTTACGCTGCCCACCAGCCTTGTTCTGCAGCATGTCCTGGCCGGATTTGAGCAGTTGATCAAGCAATCCACGGGTATTCATTCACAGCCTCCAGAAACTCAGATTCACAGGACCAATAGGCCCCCAGCGTAAAACTAAGTGCCAAAAACCCCCGATCTAGAGTGCTTCCAGATGTAACGCGCTTACCCCTCAATTAAAACGATATACACTCGAACAAATCTATAAAAACACCCCACTGGTAATTCCAGCATGATGACCTTGCGTCAGATCCGTCACTTCATCGCCGTGGCCGAGACCGGCTCGATCTCCGCCGCCGCCCAGACCGCCTTCATCTCCCAGTCCACCCTGACCCTGGCAATCCAGCAACTGGAACAGGAAATCGGCGTCAACCTGTTCAACCGCCACGCCAAGGGCATGACCCTGACTCACCAGGGCCACCAGTTCCTGCGCCAGGCCCACCTGATCCTCGCCACCGTCGACAACGCCAAGCGCAGCCTGCAACAGAGCACCGACCAGGTCGCCGGGCAACTGATCATCGGCGTAACCAGCCTGGTGGCCGGCTATTACCTGGCGGATTTGCTCACCCGCTTCCAGCGCGCCTACCCCAATGTGGAAATCCGCGTGATGGAAGACGAGCGCCCCTACATCGAACACTTGCTGGTCAGCGGTGAAATCGACGTCGGCGTGTTGATCCTCTCCAACCTCGAAGACCGTCACGCCCTGCAAACCGAAGTGCTGACCCACTCACCCCACCGCCTGTGGCTGCCGGCCCAGCACCCGCTGCTGGAACACGACAGCATCAACCTCGCCGACGTGGCGCGCGAGCCGCTGATTCAGTTGAACGTCGATGAAATGGGCCACAACGCCCAGCGCATGTGGACCGGCGCAGGGCTACAACCCCGCGTCACATTGCGTACCGCGTCGACGGAAGCCGTGCGAAGCCTGGTCGCCGCCGGCCTGGGCGTGTCGATCCAGCCAGACATGACCTACCGCCCCTGGTCCCTGGAAGGCGACATCATCGAGGCCCGACCGATTGCCGACCTCAGCCAAACCCTCGACGTGGGCCTGGCCTGGCGCCGGGGCACGGCGCGCCCGGCGCTGGTGGACCCGTTCCTGACGGTAGCCCGCGAACAGCCGCACCCGCGCAAGCCATCTATTTAATCGAATGCTGCTTTCAGTATTTAGTATTTGTTGACCTCGCGCCTGACCTCTAGTCTCTGCTCATCCCCTAAGAGAAGGTCAGGCGCCTCGCACGAGAACAGCCATGACCACACAAGAAAAGAGATCGCGAAAAATGTCTGGCGCGCCCACACCGCTGCTCACTGCGTTGCTGATCGACGGCGAACTGGTCCCGGGCCAGGGGTTTGTCGAGCCGATCATCAACCCGGCCACCGGTGAAATCCTCACCCATATCGCCGAAGCCAGCACCGAGCAGGTTGAAGCTGCGATTCTCGCCGCCCACCGCGCCTTTGCCGGCTGGTCGCGGACCACGCCCCAGCAGCGTTCGAACATTCTCCTGGGCATCGCCGATGCCATCGAAAAACAAGCCGACTACCTCGCCCGCCTGGAATCGCTGAACTGCGGCAAGCCGTTGCACCTCGCGCGCCAGGATGACTTGAGCGCCACCGTCGATGTGTTCCGCTTCTTCGCCGGCGCCGTGCGCTGCCAGACCGGGCAACTGAGCGGCGAATACCTGCCGGGCTACACCAGCATGGTGCGCCGCGATCCGATTGGCGTGGTCGCCTCGATCGCGCCATGGAACTACCCGCTGATGATGGCCGCCTGGAAAATCGCCCCGGCCCTGGCCGCCGGTAATACCCTGGTGTTCAAGCCGTCGGAACATACGCCGCTGTCGATCCTGGCCCTGGCGCCCGCACTGAACCAACTGTTGCCGCGCGGGGTGATCAACATTCTGTGTGGCGGCGGCGAAGGCGTCGGCAGCCATTTGGTCAGCCACCCGAAAGTGCGCATGGTGTCGTTGACCGGCGATATCGTTACCGGGCAGAAAATCCTCCAGGCCGCCTCCAAGACGCTTAAGCGCACTCACCTTGAATTGGGCGGCAAAGCCCCGGTGATCGTGTGCAACGACGCCGACCTGCAAGCGGTGGTCGAAGGCGTGCGCGCCTACGGTTATTACAACGCCGGCCAGGACTGCACCGCCGCGTGCCGCATCTACGCCCAGGCCGGCATCCACGACAAATTGGTGGCCGACCTCGGCGCCGCCGTCAGCAGCCTGCGGTTTGCCGGCAAGCGCGATGCCGACAACGAACTCGGCCCGCTGATCAGCACGCGCCAGCGCGACCGCGTGGCCAGTTTTGTCGAGCGCGCCCTCGGCCAGCCGCATATTGAACGCATCACCGGCGCCGCCGTGCACTCCGGTGCCGGCTTCTTCTATCAGCCAACGTTGCTGGCCGGTTGTAAACAGAATGATGAAATCGTGCAGCGCGAAGTGTTCGGCCCCGTGGTCACCGTGACCCGCTTCGACGAGCTGGAACAGGCCGTCGACTGGGCCAACGACTCGGAATACGGCCTGGCCTCCTCCGTCTGGACCCAGAACCTGGACAAGGCCATGCAGGTAGCGTCGCGCCTGCAGTACGGCTGCACCTGGATCAACAGCCATTTCATGCTGGTCAGCGAAATGCCCCACGGCGGCTTGAAGCGCTCGGGGTATGGGAAAGATCTGTCCAGCGATTCGCTACAGGACTACAGCGTGGTGCGGCACATCATGGCGCGCCACGGCCAGCATCTTTAAAACAACAACTACGCTCATGCACCACCTGCTGCAAAAACTGCCCCGACCATAATTAAAGAAGAGGGAACCCCCATGTCTGCGCACAAGACCGCACTGCTCAGTGCCCTGACCACCGCGCTGCTGGCCAGTGTCAGCATCCAGGCCGCCGAACCGCTCAAGGCGGTGGGTGCCGGTGAAGGCCAACTGGATATCGTCGCCTGGCCCGGCTATATCGAACGTGGCGAAAGCGACAAGAACTACGACTGGGTCACCGGTTTCGAGAAAGAGACCGGCTGCAAGGTCAACGTCAAGACCGCCGCCACCTCCGACGAGATGGTGAGCTTGATGGCCAAGGGCGGCTACGACCTGGTCACCGCGTCGGGCGATGCCTCGTTGCGGCTGATCGGCGGCAAGCGTGTGCAGCCGATCAACACCTCGCTGATTCCCAACTGGAAGAACATCGACCCGCGCCTCAAGGATGCGCCGTGGTACGTGGTCGGCCAGCAGACGTACGGCACGCCGTACCAGTGGGGCCCGAACGTGTTGATGTACAACACCAACGTGTTCAAGACCGCGCCTACCAGCTGGAACGTGGTGTTCGATGCGCAGAACCTGCCCGACGGCAAGCCCAACAAAGGCCGTGTGCAGGCGTATGACGGCCCGATCTACATCGCCGACGCGGCGCTGTACCTCAAGGCGACCAAGCCGGAACTGGGCATCCAGAGCCCGTACGAGCTGACCGAAACCCAATACAAGGCCGTGCTCGACCTGTTGCGCGCCCAGCAACCGTTGATCCACCGCTACTGGCACGACACCACCGTGCAAATGAGTGACTTCAAGAACGAAGGCGTGGTGGCCTCCAGCGCCTGGCCGTATCAGGTCAACGGCCTGGTGAACGAGAAGCAGCCGATTGCCTCGACCATTCCAAAGGAAGGCGCCACCGGCTGGGCGGATACCACCATGCTGCACACCGATGCCAAGCACCCGAACTGTGCCTACAAGTGGATGGATTGGTCGCTGCAGCCGAAGGTCCAGGGTGATGTGGCCTCGTGGTTCGGCTCGCTGCCGGCGGTGCCTGCTGCGTGCAAGGAAAGCGAACTGCTGGGCGCAGAGGGTTGCAAGACCAACGGCTTCGACCAGTTCGAGAAGATCGCCTTCTGGAAAACCCCGCAGGCTGAAGGCGGCAAGTTCGTGCCGTACAGCCGCTGGACCCAGGATTACATCGCGATCATGGGCGGCCGCTGACACCGCCTTCCTGCAGGAGCCGGCTTGCCGGCGATGAGGCCCTTGAGTTCTTTGCAGTATTCAAGGCCGCCATCGCCGGCAAGCCGGCTCCTACAAGGGTTCTCACCGCTATTGATAGATTTTTCAGAAGTCCAGGCCGGGCCGCTGCGACGACCCGTACCTTTTTGGAGCACCGCACCATGACGCTTGCAGTCCAATTCACCCACGTTTCCCGTCAGTTCGGCGAAGTGAAAGCCGTTGACCGGGTTTCCATCGATATCCAGGACGGCGAGTTCTTTTCCATGCTCGGCCCTTCCGGCTCGGGCAAAACCACGTGCCTGCGCCTGATCGCCGGTTTCGAACAACCGAGTGCCGGCTCCATCCGTATTCACGGCGAAGAAGCCGCCGGCCTGCCACCGTATCAGCGCGACGTGAACACCGTGTTCCAGGACTACGCGCTGTTCCCCCACATGAACGTGCGGGACAACGTGGCCTACGGCCTGAAAGTCAAAGGCGTGGCCAAGACCGAACGGCTCAACCGCGCCGAAGAAGCCCTGGGCATGGTTGCCCTCGGCGGCTACGGCGACCGCAAGCCGGTGCAACTCTCCGGCGGCCAGCGTCAACGCGTGGCCCTGGCTCGCGCACTGGTCAATCGCCCTCGTGTGCTGCTGCTCGATGAGCCCTTGGGCGCCCTCGACCTGAAGCTGCGCGAACAGATGCAAAGCGAGCTGAAGAAGCTGCAACGCCAGCTCGGCATCACCTTCATTTTCGTGACCCACGACCAGACCGAAGCGCTGTCGATGTCCGACCGCGTGGCCGTGTTCAACAAGGGCCGCATCGAACAGGTCGACACCCCGCGCAACCTGTACATGAAGCCCGCCACCACCTTCGTCGCGGAATTCGTCGGCACCTCCAACGTGATTCGCGGCGAACTGGCGCAACGCTTGAGCGGCAGCCCGCAGCCATTCTCGATCCGCCCGGAACATGTGCGTTTCGCCGAAGGCCCGCTGGGCAGCGGTGAAGTGGAAGTCAGCGGCCTGCTGCACGATATCCAGTATCAGGGCAGCGCCACCCGCTATGAACTGAAACTGGAAAACGGCCAGGCCCTGAACATCAGCCAGGCCAACAACCAATGGCTGGACACCACCGCCGGGCATCAGGTCGGCCAGTCCATCACCGCGCGCTGGGCGCGGGAAGCCATGACGCCGTTGACCGACATCGCAGGCGAGGTGTGACATGAGCCTGGCCCTGTCCCAACCCCCGATGCGCAGGTTTTCCAACCTGCTGTACAAGAAGCCCAACCTGTACCTGTCGCTGCTGCTGGTGCCGCCGCTGATCTGGTTCGGCGCAATCTACCTGGGTTCGTTGCTGACCCTGCTGTGGCAAGGGTTCTATACCTTTGACGACTTCACCATGGCGGTCACGCCGGACCTGACCCTGGCCAACTTTGCCGCGCTGTTCCAGCCGTCGAACTTCGACATCATCGTGCGCACCTTGAGCATGGCGGTCGTGGTGTCCATCGCCAGTGCCATCGTCGCGTTCCCCATCGCCTACTACATGGCGCGCTACACCACGGGCAAGACCAAGGCGTTTTTCTACATCGCCGTGATGATGCCGATGTGGGCCAGCTACATCGTCAAGGCCTACGCCTGGACCTTGCTGCTGGCCAAGGGCGGCGTGGCGCAGTGGTTCGTGCAGCACCTGGGCCTGGAGCCGGCGTTGCAATTCATCATGGGCATTCCCGGCGTGGGCGGCAGCACCTTGAGCACCTCGCATTTGGGGCGGTTCATGGTGTTTGTGTACATCTGGCTGCCGTTCATGATTTTGCCGATCCAGGCCTCGCTGGAGCGTTTGCCGCCGTCGTTGCTGCAAGCCTCGGCAGACCTCGGCGCCAAGCCGCGCCAGACCTTCATGCAAGTGATTCTGCCGCTGTCGGTGCCGGGGATTGCAGCAGGTTCGATCTTCACGTTCTCGCTGACCCTGGGCGACTTCATCGTGCCGCAACTGGTGGGCCCGCCGGGTTACTTCGTCGGCGGCATGGTGTACGCGCAACAAGGCGCCATCGGCAACATGCCCATGGCCGCAGCGTTCACCCTGGTGCCGATCGTGCTGATCGCGGTTTACCTGTCCATCGTCAAACGCCTGGGGGCCTTCGATGCACTCTGAAAAAGCCTCACTGAGCTTAAAAATCGCGGCCTGGGGTGGGTTGGTTTTCCTGCACTTCCCGATCCTGATCATCTTCCTCTACGCCTTCAACACCGAAGAAGCGGCGTTCAGCTTTCCACCCCAGGGCTTCACCCTGAAGTGGTTCAGCGTGGCCTTCTCGCGGCCGGACGTGCTGGAAGCGATCAAGCTGTCGCTGCAAATCGCGGCCATCGCCACGCTGATTGCGATGGTGCTCGGCACCCTGGCGTCGGCGGCGTTGTATCGCCGGGAGTTCTTCGGCAAGCAAGGCATCTCGCTGATGCTGATCCTGCCGATTGCACTGCCGGGGATCATCACCGGTATCGCGCTGCTCGCGACCTTCAAGACGCTGGGCATCGAGCCGGGGATGTTCACCATCATCGTCGGCCACGCGACCTTCTGCGTGGTGATCGTCTACAACAACGTGATCGCCCGTTTGCGCCGCACTTCCCACAGCCTGATCGAAGCCTCGATGGACCTCGGGGCCGACGGCTGGCAGACCTTCCGCTACATCATCATGCCCAACCTCGGCTCGGCGTTGCTGGCCGGCGGCATGCTGGCGTTTGCGCTGTCGTTCGACGAAATCATCGTCACCACCTTCACCGCCGGCCACGAGCGCACCTTGCCGCTGTGGCTGCTCAACCAGTTGAGCCGGCCACGGGATGTGCCGGTGACCAACGTGGTGGCGATGCTGGTGATGATCGTGACGATGTTCCCGATTCTGGGTGCCTATTACCTGACCCGCGGCGGCGAAAGCGTGGCCGGTAGTGGCGGTAAATAATTGTTTGAAGAGGACACGAACATGCAAACCAAACTGCTGATCAACGGCCAACTGGTCGAAGGCGAAGGCCCGGCGCAGCCGGTGTTCAACCCCGCACTGGGCCGGGTACTGGTAGAGATCAAGGAAGCCAGCGAAGCCCAGGTCGACGCCGCCGTGCGCGCCGCCGACAGCGCGTTTGAAGGCTGGTCCCAGACCCCGCCCAAAGACCGCTCGTTGCTGCTGCTCAAACTGGCCGACGCCATCGAAGCCCACGGCGAAGAACTGGCCAAGCTCGAGTCGGACAACTGCGGCAAGCCCTACAGCGCCGCGCTGAACGACGAGATCCCGGCGGTGGCCGACGTGTTCCGTTTCTTCGCCGGTGCCAGCCGCTGCATGAGCGGTTCGGCCGGCGGTGAATACCTGCCGGGCCACACCTCGATGATCCGCCGCGACCCGGTGGGCGTGATCGCCTCCATCGCGCCGTGGAACTACCCGCTGATGATGGTCGCCTGGAAAATCGCCCCCGCCCTCGCCGCCGGTAATACCGTGGTGCTCAAGCCGTCGGAACAAACCCCGCTGACCGCGTTGCGTTTGGTGGAGCTGGCCGCTGAAATTTTCCCGGCCGGTGTGCTCAACCTGGTGTTTGGCCGCGGGCCGTCCGTGGGCAGCCCGCTGGTGAATCACCCGAAAGTGCGCATGGTCTCGCTGACGGGTTCGATTGCCACCGGTGCCAATATCATTTCCAGCACCGCCGACAGCGTCAAACGCATGCACATGGAACTGGGCGGCAAGGCACCGGTGATCATCTTCAACGACGCCGATATCGACGCGGCCGTGGAAGGCATTCGCACCTTCGGCTTCTACAACGCGGGCCAGGACTGCACGGCGGCGTGCCGGATTTATGCACAGGCCGATATCTACGACGCGTTCGTCGAGAAGCTCGGCGCGGCGGTGGCCAGCATCAAATACGGTTTGCAGGATGACCCTGCCACCGAGTTGGGACCGCTGATTACCGCGCAGCATCGCGACCGTGTGGCCGGGTTTGTGGAGCGTGCCGTGGCGCAATCTCACATCCGCCTGATCACCGGCGGCAAGGCCGTGGAAGGCAACGGGTTCTTCTTTGAGCCGACGGTGTTGGCCGACGCGCAACAGGACGACGAGATCGTGCGCCGCGAGGTGTTCGGGCCAGTGGTGTCGGTGACCAGGTTTAATGACGAGGCCCAGGTATTGGGCTGGGCCAATGATTCGGACTACGGCCTGGCGTCGTCGGTGTGGACCGCCGATGTCGGCCGCGCCCACCGCCTGGCGGCGCGTTTGCAGTACGGCTGCACCTGGGTGAATACCCACTTCATGCTGGTCAGCGAAATGCCTCATGGCGGTCAGAAACTGTCCGGCTATGGCAAGGACATGTCCATGTATGGCCTGGAGGACTACACCACCGTTCGCCATGTGATGTTCAAGCACTGACCCATAACCCCTGTCGAAGCGAGCTCCCTCGCCACAACGGCCCGCTCCCACAGGGGATCTCCTCATAACAATAAATAATTCGCAGGTTCCCATGGACATCACCCGCCGCGACTTCCTCAACGGCGTCGCCATCACTATTGCCGCCGGCATGACGCCACTGCAACTCCTCCAGGCCGCTCCCGATGGCCGCTACTACCCGCCCGCCCTCACCGGCTTGCGTGGCAGCCATGTCGGTTCGTTCGAAATCGCCCACCAGATGGGCTGGGAAAAGAAGGTGTTCGACACCGACAAATTGCCGATCACCGAGGACTATGACCTGGTGGTGGTCGGCGGTGGCCTGAGCGGTTTGTCGGCGGCGTGGTTCTACCGTGAGAAGCACCCGAAGGCAAAGATCCTGATCCTGGAAAACCACGACGACTTCGGCGGCCACGCCAAGCGCAATGAATTCCAGGCCGGTGGCCGGATGATCATCGGCTACGGCGGCAGCGAAGCGTTCCAGTCGCCGAATCATCTTTACAGCAAAGAAGTAAACGGACTGTTGAAGAAACTCGGGGTGAACATCAAGCGCTTCGAGACCGCGTTCGACCGTCAGTTCTACCCAGGCCTTGGCCTGTCACGCGGGGTGTTCTTCGACAAGGAAAACTTCGGCGAAGACAAACTGGTCACCGGCGACCCGACGCCGATGGTCGCCGACGACATCGCCCCGGACCAATTGCATGCGCGCTCCATCAGCGACTTCATCAATGACTTCCCGCTGCCGCACGCTGATCGCGAGGCTTTGATTGCCCTGCATGTCGCCCCCAAGGATTACTTGCCGGGCAAGACCGCCGAGGAAAAGGCCGACTACCTGGCCGCCACCAGCTACCGCGATTTCCTGCTCAAGGACGTGGGATTATCGGAAGGCGCGGTGAAGTACTTCCAGAGCCGCACCAACGACTTCATGGCCTTGAGCATCGATGCCGTGGCTTCGGCCGATGCCTACAGCGTGGGTTTCCCGGGCTTCGCCGGAATGAACCTCGCGCCCATCAGCGAAGAAGCCGCGGCAGAAATGGAAGAGCCCTACATCTACCACTTCCCCGACGGCAACGCGTCGCTGGCGCGGCTGCTGGTGCGCAGCCTGATTCCGGCCGTGGCGCCCGGGCACACCATGGAAGACATCGTGCTGGCGCCGTTTGACTACGCCAAGCTCGATCAACCCAAGACGCCGGTGCGGGTGCGCTTGAACAGCACGGCGGTGAGTGTGCGTAACGTCGCTGACGGCGTGCACATCGGCTACAGCCGTGGCGGCCAACTCGCACAGGTGCGTGGCAAGCGCTGCATCCTGGCCTGCTACAACATGATGATCCCGTACCTGCTGCGGGACCTGCCGGAGCAGCAGGCCCAAGCCCTGAGCCAGAACGTGAAGTACCCACTGGTTTACACCAAAGTGGTGGTGCGCAACTGGACGTCGTTCCAGAAGCTGGGGGTGCATGAGATCTACGCGGCCACCCAGCCCTACAGCCGGATCAAGCTCGACTACCCGGTGAGCATGGGCGGCTACGAGCACCCGCGTGACCCGACGCAGCCGATTGGCCTGCACATGGTGTACGTGCCCACCAGCCCCAACAGCGGCATGAGCGGCCGCGACCAGGCCCGCGCCGGGCGGGGCAAGCTGTATGGGCAGACGTTTGAACAACTGGAAGCGCAATTGCGGGATCAACTGCAACGCATGCTCGGCCCGGGCGGTTTCAACCACCAGACCGATATTCTGGCGATCACTGTCAACCGTTGGTCACACGGCTATGCGACCTTCTCCAACAGCTTGTTTGACGATGCCGATGAAAGCGAAAAGCTGAAGGACCTGGCGCGCAAACCGCTGGGGCATGTGAGCATCGCCAACTCGGACGCGGCGTGGAGTGCGTATGCCCATGCGGCGATTGATGAGGCGTATCGGGCGGTAGGTGAAGTGGGTTGACCCCTGCTCTTCAAGCAGAAGGGCTTTTGTGGCGAGGGGGCTTGTCCCCCGTTGGGCTGCGTAGCAGCCCCAAAAGCTGACTTGAATTCCTGCCTGGAAAGGGCGGTGGCTTTAATGGGGCCGCTGCGCAGCCCAACGGGGGACAAGCCCCCTCGCCACAGAAAATCCCATCTTCACAGACACCAGCGTTGTGTAGAAACGTCTTGTTTCATATGCAACGCCATCAACCCGCCATCAATCATTTTTCCTTCCGCACCGAACCGCTTAAGCTATTTGGCATCTGTTTAATGTCCGTTGCGTTTGGCCGAAGGCATGTCCGAACCGTTTTTCTTGATCCAGCACGTGCCAGGAACGGCGCGGGATTGTTCACGACAGGTTGTATTTATGCACCGCAGGAATTTGCTCAAAGCGTCCATGGCCATTGCGGCTTACACCGGTCTGTCGGCCAGTGGCCTGCTGGCCGCCCAAGCCTGGGCGGGCAATCGCGCCGCCGATGGTGAGGCCCAGGCCTTCGATTTCGAGGCGCTGAAGATCCAGGCCAAGCAACTGGCCAGCAATCGCTACCAGGACACCAAGCAGGTATTGCCGCCTACCCTGGCGACCATGACCCCGCAGAATTTCAATGCCATCGGCTACGACGGCAAGCATTCCCTGTGGAAGGAGCTGAACGGCCAGTTGGACGTGCAATTCTTCCACGTCGGCATGGGTTTCAAGACGCCGGTGCGCATGTACAGCGTCGACCCGAAAACCCGCCAGGCCCGCGAAGTGCACTTCCGCCCTTCGCTGTTCAACTATGAAAAAACCACGGTGGACACCAAACAGCTGACCGGCGACCTGGGTTTCTCCGGCTTCAAGCTGTTCAAGGCCCCGGAACTGGACCGCCACGACGTGCTGTCCTTCCTCGGCGCCAGCTACTTCCGGGCGGTGGATTCCACTGGCCAGTACGGCCTTTCCGCACGCGGCCTGGCCATCGACACCTACGCGAAAAAGCGCGAGGAGTTCCCGGACTTCACCAAGTTCTGGTTCGAAACCCCGGACAAGGACAGCACCCGCTTCGTGGTCTACGCCCTGCTGGACTCGCCGAGCGCCACCGGTGCCTACCGCTTCGACATCGACTGCCAGGCCAACCAGGTGGTGATGGCGATCGACGCCCATATCAACGCGCGTACCGCCATCGAACAGCTGGGCATTGCACCGATGACCAGCATGTTCAGCTGCGGCACCCATGAACGGCGGATGTGCGACACCATCCACCCGCAAATCCACGACTCGGACCGCCTGGCCATGTGGCGCGGCAACGGCGAGTGGATCTGCCGCCCGCTGAACAACCCGGCCACCCTGCAATTCAACGCCTTTGCCGACACCGACCCGAAAGGCTTCGGCCTGGTGCAGACCGACCATGAGTTCGCCAGCTACCAGGACACGGTCGACTGGTACAGCAAGCGCCCGAGCCTGTGGGTAGAACCTACAACTGCGTGGGGCGAAGGCTCGATCGACCTGCTGGAAATTCCTACAACCGGCGAGACCCTGGACAACATCGTGGCCTTCTGGACCCCGAAAAAGCCCGTGGCGGCCGGTGAATCCCTGAACTACGGCTACAAGCTCTACTGGAGCGCCCTGCCGCCGGTCAGCACGCCGCTGGCGCAGGTTAACGCTACCCGTTCGGGCATGGGCGGCTTCACCGAAGGCTGGGCACCGGGCGAGCATTACCCGCAGGTGTGGGCGCGACGCTTTGCCGTGGACTTCAACGGCGGCGGGCTGGATCGTTTGCCTGAAGGCACCGGGATCGAACCGGTGGTGACCTGCTCCCACGGTGAGGTCAAGGACTTCAGCGTATTGGTGCTGGATGCCATCAAGGGTTATCGGATCCTGTTTGATTGGTACCCGACCAGCGACAGTGTGGAGCCGGTTGAGCTGCGACTGTTCATCCGCACCCAGGACCGTACCTTGAGTGAAACCTGGCTGTACCAGTACTTCCCACCTGCGCCAGACAAGCGCAAGTACACCTGATACCGAACGTTCCCACGCGTGCGTGGGAACGTCCCTTCGGCGCTTTCAGAACCGAGAAATACTCTTCATCGCCCCGATCAAGTACCGCATCGCCACCTGATCACTCTCGGTGAGGGCACGGTACTGTTCCAGCAATTGCTCCTCGTCCGAACTCAAGCGTTTGCCACGCAACGACATCCTGCGGGCCAGAAAAGACGACACAACACCCGCAACACCACAAGACTTGGCCATGGACTGTCTCCTCGTATCAATCGACTGCTCCTGATTGCCCATCACCTCATCCCTCGACACGCAATGCTTGCGAGGATCAACCGACTGACTTCCTGGGCCAGAGATCAGACTTACCGTAAGCGTAGAAACTATCTTGCCGGGCGTGAGGCTTTTTAGAGTAATCACTTGAAAAAAACGCTTACGGGGCAATGACCTACAGCGCTATCCCACAAGCGGGCGATACAAATGGATGTCGTGCGGTTCCTGTTGATACAGCTCGGGGTCCGGCTGTTTGAGCAGCCGGCAACCGTGCCGGAGATAGAACTCCACCGTGTTACGTGACTCCGTGGCCGATACATATAACGCCTCGGCGCCGGCTGCGCGGGCGTGCTCACAAGCCATGGCAAACAGCTGGCCGCCCAGGCCCAGGCCACGGGCGCCGTGGCTCACATGCAGGAATTTGAGCTGGCGCATCGGCAGGCCCTGAGTGTGGATAACCCGGTTGTCCACCACCACGGCGGCCAGCAGCCTTTCACCGTCGAACACCCCGTGCAGCCAACCACCGCGCTTGAGGCATGCATGCAGGGCCACAGCGTCCTGCTCGGCCTCACCCTCGGGCCAGCCGCGCATGTCGTGGAACTCGGGGTACAGCAGCAACTCGCCGTGTTCCACCCGATAGCACGCCTCGACCCGTTCGGTGCGGTCAATCAGCGCCAGCAGCGGCAGGTCCTTTTCGGCGAGATCACGCTTGATCAACATGCTGTGTTTCCGATGGCTGATAGTGAACAAGATTGAAGCCTTCAGCAGGCGTTGGCGCTTCGAAATAGCCCGTGATCAGGTCGAACTGGGCGTCGCTGGTTTCGAACGCGTGGGTGCCGGCGGCGTTACGCGCACGCAGGCGTGCCTTGCAGACCTCATCCGGCACGTCCAGGTAATGCAATTGGTGGTCAGCGCCCGCGCCCTCGAACAACGAACGCATCCAACGGCGACTGGCCAAGGTGTTGGCGGGAAAATCCAGCACCACCGAGATACCGGCCTTGAGCAACGAAATGATATGCGCCGTCAACGCATCGCGCAGCTGGCCGGTGCAGCGTACATAGTCGCCAAGGGCGTTGATCTGCCCGGGATAAAGGCGCGACAGCCACTCATCTTCGCTGATCAATACCGCCTGTGGGGCCTGCGACAACTGCTGGGTCAGGGTCGACTTGCCGGACGCGATTTTGCCGCAGATCAGGTGCAACATGGGTTTCTCCAGGGTTGAAGCCAATAAAAAAACCCGCCGGTTCAAGGGCGGGTTTTCATGTTTACCACGATTCCTGTACCGATCAATCCCGCAGATCCGACTCATGAATCGGCTGGTCCCGATGGGTTGCGCGCTGGTACTGCGCCGGCCAGGTCGCCTTGCGACCACCCAGGTCGTCATCCGCATGCAGCGGCCAGTACGGATCACGCAGCAGTTCACGGGCCAGGAAAATGATATCGGCCTGGCAGGTGCGCAGAATGTGCTCGGCCTGGGCGGGCTCGGTAATCATGCCCACGGTGCCGGTGGCGATGCCCGACTCCTTGCGCACACGCTCGGCGAAGCGGGTCTGGTAACCGGGGCCGGTCGGAATTTCCGCATTGGCGGCGGTGCCACCGGAAGAGACGTCGATCAGGTCCACGCCCAGGTCTTTCAGGCGGCGGGCCAGTTCGACGGTTTCATCCGGGTTCCAGCCGTCTTCGACCCAATCGGTGGCCGACACCCGCACAAACAGGGGCAGGTCCTGCGGCCAGGTTTCGCGCACCGCCTTGGTCACTTGCAGCACCAGGCGGATGCGGTTTTCGAACGAGCCGCCGTACTGGTCCTGGCGCTGATTGCTCAGGGGCGAGAGAAATTGATGCAACAGGTAGCCATGGGCGGCGTGGATTTCCACCACTTTGAAACCGGCGGTCAACGCGCGCTTGGCGGCGGCGACAAAGTCAGCGATCACTTGCTGAATCTGCCCTTCATCCAGTTGCCTGGGCGAGGTGTGCTGCGGGTCAAAGGCAATCGGCGATGGGCCCACCGGCACCCAGCCGCCGTCTTCCGGCTTGACGCTGCCGTGCTTGCCAATCCACGGCCGGTGCGTACTGGCCTTGCGCCCGGCGTGGGCCAGTTGAATACCCGCCACCGCGCCCTGGGCGTTGATAAAGCGCGTGATGCGTTGCAGGGGTTCGATCTGTTCGTCGTTCCACAGGCCCAGGTCCTGGGCGGTGATGCGGCCATCGGCAGTGACAGCGGTGGCTTCGGTAAAAATCAGCCCGGCGCCGCCGACGGCACGGCTGCCGAGGTGCACCAGGTGCCAGTCATTGGCCAGGCCATCGGCACTGGAATACTGGCACATCGGCGACACGGCAATGCGGTTGAGCAGGGTCAGTTGGCGCAGGGTATAGGGTTCAAGCAGCAGACTCATGGGGCACCTCTTTTATGCAGTGGGCAGGCTCCAGGGTTCTGTTTGAAAGGTCGACGAAAAACCCGTCCCCGGCGGGCTGAAATAAGACAAGGTCACAAGACCGATCACACAGTGCTTAGAGACTAGTCGACAACAGAGGATTGCACAGGGTTCAGCGCGGCTCGATGTGGGCAATCATCAATTGCACGGTTTCCTGGCCCCGGAACTCGTTCACGTCGAGCTTGTAGGCCAGTTCCACCCAGCGAATGGTCGGGTTGGGCCAGATTTCACGGTCGATACCAAACGCGATGCCATCCAGTTTCACCGAACCACACTCGCTCTTGAGCACCACTTTCAGGTGCCGCTCGCCGACAACGCGCTGCTCGACCAACTGGAACACCCCATGAAACAACGGCTCGGGGAAGTGCTGCCCCCACGGCCCGGCATTGCGCAGGGCGCGGGCCAGTTCCAGGTGAAACTCTTCAACCGCCAGGGTGCCATCGGACAGCAGTCGGCCCGTCAGGTCTTCTTCGCGCAGTTGCCGACGCACTTCGGCGTCAAACGCCTCGGCGAACAGTGGGAAGTTGGCCTCGGGCAAGGTAAGGCCCGCGGCCATGGCGTGGCCGCCGTACTTGGCGATCAGGGTCGGATGCTGGCTGGCCACCACGGCCAGTGCGTCACGGATATGAAAGCCCGGCACGGAACGCCCGGAGCCCTTGAGCAGGCCGTCACCGGCATCGGCAAAGGCGATGGTCGGGCGGAAGTAGCGCTCTTTCATCCGCGAGGCGAGGATGCCGATGACGCCCTGGTGCCATTCCGGGTCGAACAGGCACAAGCCATACGGCATCGATTCCACCGGCAAGTCCTTGAGCTGGGCCAGGGCCTCGCGCTGCATGCCTTGTTCGATGGATTTGCGGTCCTGGTTCATGCCGTCCAGCTGCGCGGCCATTTCCCGGGCGGCGGCAAAATCCGTGGTGAGCAGGCATTCGATGCCCAGGCTCATGTCATCCAGGCGACCGGCGGCGTTCAGGCGCGGGCCGAGGATAAAACCGAGGTCGGTGGAGGTAATGCGAGCGTGATCGCGCTTGGCCACTTCGAGGATCGCCTTGATCCCCGGCCGGGCGCGACCGGCGCGAATGCGTTCCAGGCCCTGGTAGACCAGGATGCGGTTGTTGGCGTCCAGCGGGACCACGTCGGCGACGCTGCCCAGGGCCACCAGGTCCAGCAGTTCGCCGATGTTCGGCTGCGGCTTGTTCTCGTACCAACCCAAACTGCGCAAGCGCGCGCGCAGGGCCATCAGCACGTAGAAGATCACGCCCACACCCGCCAAGGCCTTGCTGGGGAATTCACAGCCCGGCTGGTTCGGGTTGACGATGGCGTCGGCCGCCGGCAGTTCGTCGCCCGGCAAGTGGTGGTCGGTGACCAGCACCTTGAGCCCCGCCGCTTTCGCCGCTGCCACGCCTTCGACGCTGGAGATGCCATTGTCCACAGTAATCAGCAGCTGGGGCTGGCGCTGCAACGCCACGGCGACGATTTCCGGGGTCAGGCCGTAGCCGTATTCGAAACGGTTGGGCACCAGGTAGTCGACGTGTGCAGCTCCCAGCAGGCGCAGGCCCAGGGTGCCCACGGTGCTGGCGGTGGCGCCGTCGGCGTCGAAGTCCCCCACGATCAGGATCCGCTGGCGCTGTTCCAGGGCCGTCACCAGCAGGTCCACGGCGGCATCGATACCCTTGAGCTGCTGATACGGGATCAGCCGCGCCAGGCTTTTATCCAGCTCGGCTTCCGATTGCACCCCGCGTGCGGCGTAGAGACGGGTCAACAACGGTGGCAATTCACCGAGAAATGGCAAGACGGCGGGCAACGGGCGAGGATCGATACGCATGGGGTGACGGAAGCTTCTCTTTAATACAGCGTTGAAAATTAATGCTGAAAACAGCGGTGATCCCTTGTGGGAGCTGTCGAGCCCCGGCGAGGCTGCGATAGGGTCACCTCGGTGTACCTGTCAGACCGCAGCGCCTGCATCGCAGCCTCGCCAAAGCTCGACAGCTCCCACACTCGACCAGCGTCCAATCAGTTATCGACGTTTCAGCCGCGCTCGCCAGCCAGCCACTCCAGCTGGACTTCGTGCTGGCCACGGTCATCGGTCACGAAGATCGTGCCTTCGCTGATCATCACGTCCCACTTGATCACCCGTGGCATGTCCTTGGCCAGGACTTCCAGGATTTCCTGGGGTACGGCGGCGATGCTCACGTTTTTCAGGTTTTTCGCCACCGGCACCACTTTGCCTTCCCAGACGCGCAAGCTGCCGTAGGCCAGCAAGGTGGTGCGTTCGGTGCGGCGCGAACACCAGGTCAGGCGATCTGCGTCCGGCTGGCCGACTTCGATCCAGTGCAGGACGCGATCATCCAGGCTTTTTTCCCACAATGCCGGCTCGTCTACATCTGACAGGCCACGACCAAAAGACAACTGCTCGTTGTAGAAAAGGGCGTAGGCCAGCAAACGCACGGTCATGCGCTCTTCGGTTTCCGAAGGATGGCGGGCAATGGTCTGCTTGACGCTCTCGTACACCGAACGGTCAAGGTCGGTGAGGTTGAGTTCAAACTTGTAGGTCGTGGACGGCTGGGCCATGAACGGACTTCTAGAGACAGGGAAAGGCGGCAAGTCTAACCGATGGCGAGGTGATTCAACGAATCCTGCGCTGCATCATCCTTATCACTGCGCCACTCGCCTATGTTAAAAGGCATCACATCCCCGTACCACGCCTGAAAGGATCCTCATGTCGTTTACCGCCAAACCGCTTGCCGGCCTGAAAGTCATCGAACTCGGCACCCTGATTGCCGGCCCGTTCGCGTCCCGCATCTGCGCCGAGTTCGGCGCCGAGGTGGTCAAGGTCGAATCCCCGGACGGCGGCGACCCGTTGCGCAAGTGGCGCAAGCTGTACGAGGGCACCTCGCTGTGGTGGTTTGTGCAGGCGCGCAACAAAAAATCCCTGACCCTGAACCTGAAACACCCGGACGGCCTGGCGATCCTCAAGCAGCTGTTGGCGGATGCAGACATCCTGATCGAGAATTTTCGCCCTGGCGTGCTGGAAAAGCTCGGCCTGGGCTGGGAAACCTTGCATGCCCTGAACCCGAAACTGGTGATGGTGCGCCTCTCGGGTTTTGGCCAGACCGGGCCGATGAAGGATCAGCCCGGGTTTGGCGCGGTGGGCGAGTCGATGGGCGGCCTGCGCTACATCACCGGTTTCGAGGACCGCCCTCCGGTGCGCACCGGGATTTCCATTGGCGACTCGATCGCGGCGTTGTGGGCGGTAATTGGGGCGCTGATGGCCTTGCGTCATCGCGAAGTGAATGGCGGGCTCGGCCAGGTCGTGGATGTGGCGCTGTATGAGGCGATCTTCGCGATGATGGAGAGCATGATCCCGGAGTTCGACGTTTTCGGCTTTATCCGCGAGCGCACCGGTAACATCATGCCCGGCATCACGCCCTCCTCGATCCACACCAGCGCCGATGGCAAACATGTGCAGATCGGCGCCAATGGCGATGCGATCTTCAAGCGCTTCATGTCGGCCATTGGTCGGGACGACCTGGCCAACGACCCGGCCCTGGCCAGCAACGATGGCCGCGACAGCCGTCGAGATGAGTTGTATGGGGTGATTGATCGCTGGGTCAATTCGCTGCCGCTGGAGCAGGTGGTCGAACAATTGAACAAGGCCGAAGTGCCCGCCAGCCGCATCTACAGCGCCGAAGACATGTTGGGAGACCCGCAGTTTCTCGCCCGCGAGATGTTCCTCAAGGCGCAGCTCCCCGGCGGCAAGGACTTCAAGATGCCGGGCATCGTGCCCAAACTGTCGGACACGCCGGGCAGTTGTGAGTGGGTCGGCCCGCAGTTGGGTGAGCACAACAGCGTGCTGCTCAACGAACTGGGCTACGACACGGCCGCCATTACGCGCCTGCGCGAGGATGGCGCGATCTGATGGCCCGGCGCTTCATCATTCGACTCTGCGTCCTCGGTTCATTGCTCGGGGGGTGGCCGCTGTCGAGCCACGCCGACGACACCTTGATCTGGCTATTGCGTGACCTGCCGCCGGTGACGATTTTCGAGGGCCCGCAAAAAGGCCAGGGTGCCCTCGACCAACTGCTGCCGATACTCGCCGAGCACATGCCGGAGTATCGGCACCAGATCCTCCACGTGAACCGTGCGCGCGGCATGCAAATGCTCCGCGACCCGAGCACACTGACCTGCGACCCGTCCCTGTTGTGGACCGCAGAACGCGCGAAAACCATTGTGTTTTCCGCCCAGGCCTTTGCGACTGTGAGCAATGGCGTGACGATCCGCCAGAGTCAGCGGGCGGCGCTGGCGCCGTTTGTAGAGGGTGGCCTGTTTGACCTGGAGGCGTTTTTGAGTGCCCGGGATGCGCGCCTTGGCGTCATCGCCGAACGCAGCTATGGCGCCATCATCGATGAAGCGCTGAAGCACGCCAGTGCCCACAAGCTGGCACCGCACTACGGCAATGATGCCCTCGGCAGCCTGCTGCAGATGCAACGAAAGGGTCGGCTGGAGGCGGTACTGGGTTACTGGACCGAAGTTCGCTATCAAGCATTGCAACAGGGCATCGATCCACAGGACCTGGTCTTCTACCCCATCAAAGGCACCCCGCCCTATCAACTGACCCGGATTGCCTGCACTGACACCCCGGCGGGCCGCGAGGCCATCGAGCGGATCAACCAGGTGCTGCGCGAGATCCCGCAGGAGCAACTGCGACAGTCCTACGCCTCATGGCTCGACCCGGTCATGCGTGAGCAATACCTCAACGGCAACCCGACGTTTTTCCAGGATGTCCCCGCCCCATGACAAATCGCAGGCAAAAAGAAACCCCGAGCAGTGGGGAGACAACTCGGGGTTAATAAGGGCCTACAAAGACCAGTAACAACGAGCGACAAGCACCGGAGCACAATGCTTGATCTCGCTGTTACAAAATCTGACTCACCTTGCCGTAGGAAGGTTCCCAACAAAAATAAATCTTCATGCGCAGACAATGGGCCGGGTCAGGGCCGCATTGCGCAAGGCCGCTATGACCGAGGGTTCCAGGCGTCCTTCGGCAATCATCAGGTCGCGGTGCAAACAGTCCACCACATCCACCAACGCACGCTTATCGGTCAATTGGGCCTGGTCGACTTCGCGTTCGACCACAATCGCACCGGCTGGATTCTTTACGGTCACAAGGCATTCGCCCTGCACACCCGAGGTGGTCAGCGTGACCTGGTAAGGGCTCAGTGCTTCACCGAGCAATAGGCTGATACTTTCCATCTCGATCACCACTCAATAGTTCGGGAACAATCGTGTAAACGGGAGCTGCATCTATCCTAAGTGACTATTTGTCTCGTAGGAAAGTTCGCTTTTTCGTCTTTCAAGGGTTGCCGGGGATGACGTGTCCAGCATGCGCTTGCAACATGACAAGCAAAAAACGGCGGCACATAACTGCTTACTCAATGGGCCGCTGTTTTGGCGCTGATGCCGAGGGTGAATCCTATACTCGGTGGGTGCTGGTCACGCTGTCATGCAGGCAATAGTGAAGCTCAAAAGGCCCCTAACTTTCGAAGGATGAAGACGATGCTGGAACACAACCAAGAGCAGGCTGCATTGGAAAAGATTCACGCCGACATATCACGCATCTATGCAGAGCAACGCAAACTCAACGCTGAAGCGCACAAGATCACCCGCGAAAATTTCTGGTACCCCATGGGCATCGTCCTCGGCATGTTTACCGCTATCGGCACCATAATGGCCCTGGCGCACAAACTACTGGCGTAAACCATCGCGCCAGCCGGGCCTGCCTGAAACGAAAAGCGCCGTTGTCCCAAGGAAGGGAAGGCGGCGTTTTTGCATAACTGTAAAACCGTACCGCCAATTCATCTCCCGCGTTAACAGGCTAGAATCCCCGAATTACCCCGGGAGCCTGTATTGAAAGAAGCGTCTGAAAAACCATTGCGCATCGTCCTCGCCGACGACCATCCGATTTTCCTCATCGGCCTGCGGGCGGTCCTGGAGCGTGACGAACGGCTAACCATCGTCGGTGAGGCCAATTCTCCCCAGGCCCTCGGCGAGCTGCTGCAACACTGTGCCTGTGACGTAGTGGTCACCGACTTCATGATGCCCGCCGAGCCCCAGGCCGACGGCTTGCGCCTGATTGAACAACTGCGCCGGCATCACCCGGCGCTGCCCATCGTGGTGGTGACCATGCTCAATAACGCCGGGTTGTTTCACGCCATCCTGGAGTTGGGCGTCATGGGTTTGCTGAGCAAGGCCAGTCTGGCGGACGAATTGCCGGAGGCGATCCGTCAGGTGCGCCAGCAGCGACGTTATGTGGCCCAGACCATCAGTCAGTCACTGAACCTGGCAGGCGTCGAGCGCGTGCACTCTCAGGATCAACTGTCACCCCGTGAGCTGGAAGTCATCCGCCTGCTGGCCGGCGGTTTGACGGTAGGCGAGATTGCCGCAAATCTGCACCGCAGCAAGCAGACCGTCAGCGCACAGAAAGTCAGCGCCATGCGCAAGCTGGGCCTGAGCAACGACGCCGCGCTGTTTATCTATGTGCAGGAACACGGACTGGCCTAGCCTGAAACGCGATCCACTGTTTCAGCGCCTCGCCGTCCATGGGCCGGGCGATGTAGCAGCCTTGCAACGATGCCGCGCCCAACTCACTCACCGCGTGATAATCGGCAGCGCTTTCAACCCCGGTCACCACCACACCGACGCCCAAGCGCCTGGCCATGCTCATGGCGCCAGCAACCACTGCCGCCTTGCGATCATCCTTGGCCATCCCGCTGGCAAACGTCGGGGGTATTTTCAGCTCGCTGAAGGGCAGTTCCAGCAAGCGTTGCAGGCTGGTGCCGCCCACGCCGAAATCCCCAATGGACAGCTTGCACCCCATCATCCGCACACGCAGCAAGCCGGTGACGTGGGCGCTGTCCGTCTTAAAGCGCGAGGTTTCCACCAACTCCAGGGTCAAACCATGAGCTGGCACCCCGTGAAGCTGCAGCAGGCCTTGCAGCACCTGGGAAAAGTGCGGGCGCTCCAGCATACGTCCGGGGATGTTCACCGCCACCGGCAGCACCTGGCCGCTCTCGCGCACGACGTGTGCGGCCATGCCCAGCGCCTGCTCCAACACATGCCAGGTAAATGCCTCTTCCATTCCGGCAAACTCCAGCACCGGCAGAAACGCGTCAGGCAACAGCCGTTCGCCTTCAGGCAGTTGCCAACGTGCCAGCGCTTCGACACCTTGCAACGCGCCCGCCTGGCTGACGATGGGCTGATACCAGACAGTGCCGCAACGGGCGATAGCCGCTTGGCTCACATCCGCCGAAGGCGGCAATTGCTCTATGTCGCTCAAGCCCAGCAACTGGCGCACCCGCCCCCAGGACATCACTGGCGGCCCAGGCCGCAAGCGCTCCCGGCACGCCGTCAAGACTTGCCCGATCAGCTTTGCCGACGCCGGTTTGGGCAAACAGCCGAGCACGTTAAGCCCCAGCTGGCGCGCCATGTTCGCCACACCGTCCAGCACATCCGGCTCGGCGTTGCTCAGCAGGATCAATACTTGCGCCAGACGACGCTCAGCCAGTTCGCGGATCAGTTCCAGAGCATCCCCCTGCTCCAGGTACAGATCGCAAATCGCAATGTCCACCGCGCCCTTGCTCTCCAGGGACTGGCGAGCGGCGTCGACACTTTCAGCCGTGCGTACATTGAATACGCCGTTGGCATTGAGCATCTGATGCAGGGCCATCAGCTGGAACGGGTTGTCTTCGAGGATCAGGACATTGAGGGAGCGCATGGAAAACAATACCGGGGAGAAGCGAGGGCGCGAAGACTAGCCAAAACACCGCGCTTTCCCCATAGGACATGTCCTATTTGTGCTGATTCAGATGGCCCTCAAGCTCGCACCGGAACTCGATCAATGCATCGCACAGCGCCAACCAGTGCACGTCAATTTCAGCATTGCGCTGCTCGCGAATACAGCCTTCAAGCGCCACGCAAGCCTTGGCCAACGGCAACGCATCCACCAGGCAGCAAATGCCCTTCAGGCGATGCAGCGAGGCCCCCAGCCGGGCCTGGTCGTGATCTGCCATGGCGGCGGCCAGCACCTGCTGCTCCTGCTCAAGGCTCCTCGCCAGTTCCTCCAACATCCGCTGCAAAACCGGCCCGTCGGCCTGAGTCATGGTGCGCAGCGTCTGGATACTGAACGAGCGCGAAGGCGCCACGCGGGTGAGCACCCGTGTCCAGTGCTCCAGGGTCACGGGCTTGACCAGCAGCTCATCCATTCCAGCCTCCCGGCAGCGCTGCTGTTCATCCTCAAAGGCATTGGCCGTGCACCCCACCAGCGCACTGCGCGGCCTTTGCTCCTGGGCTTCGATCCGGCGTATGGCCTCGCTCAAGGCATAGCCGGACATGCCCGGCATGTTGCAATCGGTGACCAGCACGTCAAACACCTCGTTGCGCCAACGCTGCAGGGCCGCCTCCGCCGAGTCGACGGCCACGACCTGATGGCCGAGGAACTGTAACTGTTGAACCAGCACCATCCGGTTCGCCGGCAGGTCATCCACCACCAACACCGACAGGCTGCGGCTGGCGGCCAGCGGCGCCGTACCCGGTTGCGCCGGCACGTCGTCACTGCCGACCCGGTCCAGGTACAGGTCGATGCACACCACCGTGCCCTCCCCCACAACACTGCTCAGGCTGATGCTGCCGCCCATCAACTCCACCAGTTGCTGGCAGATGCTCAAGCCCAAACCGGTCCCGCCATGCTCGGCAGCGGTCAGCGCGCTGACCTGGATAAACGGCTTGAACACCCGCGCCTGTTGTTCGATACCGATGCCGGGGCCGCTGTCTTCCACGCACAGGTGCAAGTATTCGACGCCCGCGCGGTCAAGCTTGCGGGCGACACTGACCCGAACCTCACCGTGCGGGGTGAATTTGAGCGCGTTGCCCAACAGGTTATGGATGACCTGACGCAAACGCAGCGGGTCGAACCAGTAATACCCCTGGGCGGCCGGGTCGAATGCCAGGGTCAAGTGAAGGCCCTTTTTCTGCGCCATGGTTTCAAACAGGCGCTGTATGTCCTCGAAGAAACCTTTCAACTCAGTGGGCTGCGGTGCCAGTTGCAGATGACCGGCTTCGATCTTGGCCAGATCAAGGCTGTCGCCCATCAACTCAATCAGCTCCCGTGCCGAGCGATGGGCCACCCGCAATGCTTCGGACACGGGGTTGCCTTCAGCCAGGGCACGCTCCTGTTCCAGCTCAAGCAGACCGATGATGGCGGTCATCGGTGTGCGAATCTCGTGGCTCAGGGTCGAGAGAAATGCGCTTTTTGCGTAGTTCGCTTCGTCAGCCGCCTGACGGGCGTCCATCAACTGATTCTCCAGGACCTTGCGCTCATGGATGTCGATCCAGCCACCGAGCAAACCCTGCAGTTGGCCCTTGGCATCAAAGAACGGCACCGTCCACTGATAGACATGAAAAGACCCGCCGTTGAACTCCAACTGCCGGTCGACGAACAACGACCGCTGCGTCGCCAACTGTTCCATATGGCCGGCGTGCAGGCGCGCGGCCGTTGCGTCGGGCATCAGCCGGCTTTCCATCAGCGTCAGGCCCTGAATCTGCTCGCGCCGGGTATTCAGTTGTTGTTCATAACTGGTGTTGCAGGTCACCAGGCGGCCGTCCAGATCGCGCACGAACACCGGGTTGGGCATGCCATCCAGCAGCGCGCGCTTGAACGCCAACTGGTCGTTAAGCCGCTGCTCGGCCTGCAGTCGCTGGCGAATCTGACGCTTGAGCCGGCTGTTCCAGGCCAGGGACACCAGCACAAACAGCAGCGCCATGGCGACCGTCCAATAAGCCCATGGCGGCACACGCTGCCAGGCGGGCACCGGGATCGGCACGGCGCCCAGCCAACGCAGGCGCAAGGCGCTCAGCTCCGCCACCGGAAGCGCCTCCAACGCCTTGTTCAAGATGCTCAGCAGTTCGGGTTGGTCCTTGCGCACCGAGAGGCTGTTGGCCGACCACTTGCCCTCGACGCTGCGACCGATGCGCAACTCGTCGGCCGGGTAACTCTGCACTTCCACTTCACTCTGGATGGTCGCCGCCGCCACGCCACGCGTGACCCGTTCACGGGCCTGGGCGTAGTTCTCCACCGATTGCAGCGTGATCCCGGGGTGCTCGCGACGGATATACCCTTCCAGGACATGGCGCGCCGGCAACGCCAGCACCTCGCCTGACAGGTCACTCAAGCTGGCCACTGGCGGCGCGTCAGCGCGTTGGATGAACACCCAGCCGGAACCCCCGAAACCATGGCTGAAATTGAGAAAGGCCCGGCGCTCCTGATTCTCGGCCAGGGTGGTGTTCATGTCTGCCCTGCCGGTTTCCAGCAGCGCCAGGGTGTGTGCCGTGGAAGACACTTCCTCCATGACGAACTGCAAACCGGTCATGCGTGAAATGCGGTTGAGCAGGTCCACATTCAGCCCCACCCACTGGCCGTCCTTGTCCTTGAATACGTAAGGCGACAGTTGCTGGGACGCCACCACCACGTGGGGATGCTGGAGCACCCAGGCTTGCTCCGGGGCCGACAAGGCGATGCGCTCGGCGGCGATACCCACCCCGAGCCCGGTGGTCCAGCGCGCGAGGATTTCCCGGCGCACGGAGTCATCGATACTCGACAGCGCCTGGTCCATCATCGAGCCCAGCTGCGGGTCGGCCTCGCGAGTGGCGAAAGCAAAGCCAATGGGAGCCAGCCGGCTTTCCACCTTGATCTGCAAGCCGAGGTAGGGCCGCAGCGATTTGTAGGCCCGCACAATCACTTCGTTGCCGATAAACGCATCGGCATCGCCTTGCTTCAGCGCTTCCAGGCCGCTGTAGAGATTCGGTGCCAGCATGATGTGGCTGCCGGGATAAGCATGGTGCACATTCTTGACGTTGGCGTAGCCCTCCAGCAGCACCACCTTCTTGTCCTTGAGGTCTTCGTTCTGGGTGGTGTCATCCCGGCGCACGACCACTACCGAACGATCCGGCATGTAGTCTGCGGTAAAACGCAGGCCCGGCACGTCACGTTCATAACCATTGGCGCTGGTGAGAATATCAATGGCACCGGTACGCAAGGCTTCCACTGCCTGCGCCCGTTCGGCGAAACCCAATACCTGCATCGGCGCATTCAGGCGCGCGCCGATCAGACTCAGATAATCGGCGCTGATGCCCTGGTAGCGATTGCGGTCGCGAGTGATATCAATCGGCTGATAGTCATCAATCGAGATGCCCACCTTCAATGGCCGATGCGCCGCCAGCCATTGCTGCTCGCTGGACGTCAGGGGCATGGGTTCCAGGGCAATGAACGCCGGCACCAGCTTGAACGGCAGGCTGACGGCAGCCAGGCTTGCCGAACCATGGCCAAGCAAAAGCACGCACATCAGCCACACACGTCCTCGGGTCGATAAACACACCGTGTTGGTTTCCTTGATTATTCTTGTTGGTCGCCGCGCAAGTATGGCTCGCCAGAATGAAAAAGCCCGTCACGAGGACGGGCTTGAGCTACCACGTAAAGCCGTTGGGTCAGAGTGGCTTGCCGCGATTGCCATGCTGGCTGACAAACGCCTGCACAGCTTTCAGGTCATTGGCCAACACGGTGCAACGCTCTTCACGTTCAAACAGGTCAGCCAGGTGCGGTGGCAATTCCAGCGCCTTGCCAACACCCGCCTTCTCCACCGCTTCCGGGAATTTGACCGGGTGCGCGGTGCCGAGGATCACCATCGGGATGTCCAGGCTGCGGCGGCATTCGCGCGCGGCCTTGACGCCAATGGCGGTGTGCGGGTCCAGCAGCTCGCCGGTCTGGGCGTAGACTTCGGCGATGGTCTCGCAGGTTTCGGCGTCGTCCACGGCCAGGGAATCGAACAGCTTGCGGGTCTCGGTCCAGCGCTCTTGCTCGACGCTGAAACCGCCGCCTTGCTTGAAGCTGTCCATCAAGCCGGCCAGGGCCGCGCCGTTGCGACCGTGCATGTCGAACAGCAGGCGTTCGAAGTTCGACGAGACCATGATGTCCATCGATGGCGACAGCGTGGCGTGCAGGGTTTCCTTGACGTACTGGTTGCCGCTCATGAAGCGGTGCAGGATGTCGTTGCGGTTGGTGGCGACGATCAACTGGTTGATCGGCAGGCCCATGTTGCGCGCCAGGTAACCGGCGAAGATGTCACCGAAGTTGCCGGTTGGCACCGAGAACGACACCGAACGCGCCGGGCCGCCCAACTGCAGGGATGCATGGAAGTAGTAGACGATCTGGGCCATGATCCGCGCCCAGTTGATCGAGTTCACCGCCACCAGGCGCGTGCCCTTGAGGAAGCTCTGGTCGGCGAAGCTCGCCTTGACCATTTCCTGGCAGTCATCGAAGTTGCCTTCGATGGCGATGTTGTGGATGTTCTCGCCGAAGATGGTGGTCATCTGGCGACGCTGCACTTCCGACACGCGGTTGTGCGGGTGCAGGATGAAGATGTCGACGTTTTCGCAATGCTTGCAACCTTCGATCGCTGCCGAGCCGGTATCACCGGAGGTGGCGCCGATGATCACCACACGCTCGCCGCGTTTTTCCAGCACGTAATCGAGCAGGCGACCCAGCAGTTGCAGGGCGAAATCCTTGAACGCCAGGGTCGGGCCGTGGAACAGTTCCAGGACCCATTCGTTGCCGTTCAGTTGGCGCAACGGGGCGATGGCGTTGTGGGAAAACACGCCGTAGGTTTCTTCCAGGATCTTCTTGAAATCCGCATCCGGGATGCTGCCGGTGACGAACGGGCGCATGACCCGGAACGCCAGCTCGTGGTACGGCAGGCCGGCCCACGAAGCGATTTCTTCCTGGGTGAAGCGTGGCAGGTTTTCCGGCACATACAGGCCGCCGTCAGTGGCCAGACCGGCCAGCAAAACGTCTTCGAAATTCAGGGCCGGTGCCTGGCCGCGGGTGCTGATATAACGCATGACTGGCTCCTCTAGAGCATGCTTGAACAAGGGCCGCCGAACGCGTGGGGCCCTTGGCGCAAAACGATTAGTTCAGGTGTTCGACGCGAATCCGCACCACCGGCCCAACCACACCCTGCAACGCTTCAAGCGCGGCGATGGCATCGTTGATGTGCTGTTCCAGCACGCGGTGGGTCAGCAGGATCATGGGCACCAGGCCGTCTTGTTCTTCGACTTCCTTCTGCATGATCGATTCAATGTTGATGCCGCGCTCCGACAGGATGCTGGCCACCTGAGCGAGCACGCCCGGGTGATCCTTGGCCTGGATGCGCAGGTAGTAGGCACTTTCGCAGGCTTCGATCGGCAGGATCGGGTGGGCCGACAGCGAATCCGGCTGGAAGGCCAGGTGCGGTACGCGGTTTTCCGGGTCGCTGGTCATGGCGCGAACCACGTCCACCAGGTCGGCGATCACCGAGGAGGCTGTAGGCTCCATGCCGGCACCGGCGCCGTAGAACAGGGTCGAACCGGCAGCGTCACCGTTGACCATCACGGCGTTCATCACGCCATTGACGTTGGCGATCAGGCGGTCGGCCGGGATCAGCGTCGGGTGCACACGCAGCTCGATGCCGGCCGGGGTGCTGCGCGCCACACCGAGGTGCTTGATGCGGTAGCCCAGGGCTTCGGCGTAGTTCACGTCGGCGGTGGTCAGCTGGGTGATGCCTTCGGTGTAGGCCTTGTCGAACTGCAGCGGGATACCAAAGGCGATGGACGCCAGGATGGTCAGCTTGTGGGCCGCGTCGATGCCTTCCACGTCGAAGGTCGGGTCGGCTTCGGCGTAACCCAGGGCCTGGGCTTCAGCCAGCACGTCTTCGAAGGTACGGCCCTTCTCGCGCATTTCGGTGAGGATGAAGTTACCGGTGCCGTTGATGATGCCGGCGACCCAGTTGATGCGGTTGGCGGACAGGCCTTCACGGATCGCCTTGATCACCGGGATGCCACCGGCCACGGCCGCTTCGAACGCCACGATCACGCCCTTCTCGCGGGCCTTGGCGAAGATTTCGTTACCGTGCACGGCGATCAGCGCCTTGTTGGCGGTAACCACGTGCTTGCCGTTTTCGATGGCCTTGAGCACCAGCTCGCGGGCCACGGTGTAGCCGCCCACCAGCTCGATGACGATATCGATTTCAGGGTTGGTGGCAACTTCGAAGACATCGTTGGTAATCGCAATACCGGTCGTCTGGAACTGAGGCTTTGGCGTACGCGTGGCAATTTGTGCCACTTCAATCCCACGCCCTGCACGGCGGGAAATTTCTTCAGCGTTACGCTGAAGTACGTTGAAGGTGCCGCCACCGACGGTCCCTAACCCACAGATGCCTACTTTGACCGGTTTCACTGAAGAACTCCCCATGAAACGGCCGACTCTAGGTCGGCCGTGAAAACAGCCGCACAACTGCGGCTCTCTATTAATGACCCGCCGAATGGTCGGCCAGTCATGATCGTCAAAGGCTCGACGATAATGCTTACTTTGCGTTCAGTGCCAGTTTGGCAACTTGCGGCGCAGGCTGGTAGCCCGGAATCACCTGACCGTCAGCCAATACGATGGCCGGCGTACCGTTCACACCAATCGACTGGCCGAGGGCGAATTGCTTGGAAACCGGGTTGGCGCACTTGGCGGCCTTGATTTCCTTGCCATCGACCATCTTGTCCATGGCGGCTTTCTTGTCGGCCGAGCACCAGACGGCTTGTAATTGCTCGTCACCCGGCGAACCCAGGCCCTGGCGCGGGAACGCCACGTAGCGCACTTCAACGCCGAGCTTGTTCAGCTCAGGCACTTCGGCGTGCAGCTTGTGGCAGTACGGGCAGGTGGTGTCGGTGAACACGGTGATGTGGGTCTTGGTCTCGCCAATGGCCGGGTACACCACGGTTTCAGCTACTGGAATGCCGTTGATCAGCTTGGACACGCCCAACCGTTCGGCTTTTTCGGTGAGGTTCACCGGCTTGCCGTCCTTCAGCTGGAACAGGTAGCCCTGGACGATGTACTGGCCATCGGCGCTGGCGTACAGCACGCGGCTGCCCTTGAGCTTGACTTCATACAGGCCGGCCATCGGGCTGGCGTTGATGCTTTCAATCGGGGTGTCGAGCTGGAGGGCTTCCAGGCTCTTGCGGATAGTCTTCTCGGCGGCGTCGTCGGCGACGGCAAAGGTTGAGACCAACGCAATGGCTGCGATGGCAAAAATCTGGGTCAAGCGCATGGGAACTCCTGAAGGCAGATGCAGGGACGGGAGCAGGAACACCGATCTTCAAACACGGGTTTGGGCCGTCCCCTTTGCGAACCGGCAAAGCCTACCACAGTTGGGCCGCAGGGCAGCCAGTCGCGGGGAAATTGGGCTTTTTCCGGCGTGATTTTCATCCGCGGGGATGATGCTTGGCGTGCATGTCCTGCAAACGTGCCCGCGCGACATGGGTGTAGATCTGGGTGGTGGATAAGTCGCTGTGCCCCAGGAGCATTTGGACCACGCGCAAATCCGCGCCGTGGTTGAGCAAATGCGTAGCGAAGGCATGGCGCAGCGTGTGGGGCGACAGCGACTTGCCGATGCCCGCGACCTTGGCCTGGTGCTTGATTCGATGCCAGAAGGTCTGGCGGGTCATTTGCTCGCCGCGCTGGCTGGGGAACAGCACATCGCTGGGGCGGCCGTTGAGCAGCTCGCTGCGGGCGTCGCGCATGTAGCGCTCGATCCACACGATTGCCTCTTCGCCCATGGGCACCAGGCGTTCCTTGCTGCCCTTGCCCATCACCCGCAACACGCCCTGGCGCAGATTGACCTGTTCGAGGGTCAGGCTGATCAGCTCGGTGACACGCAGGCCGCAGGCATACAGCACTTCCAGCATGGCGCGGTCGCGCTGGCCGATGGCTTCGCTCAGGTCTGGGGCAGCGAGTAGAGCCTCCACGTCGGCTTCCGACAGGGATTTGGGCAATGGCCGACCCAGCTGTGGCATATCGATTTGCAGGGTTGGGTCGATAGCAATCAGCTTTTCCCGCAGCAGGTAGCGATAAAAGCCACGTACGCCGGAAAGAAACCGCGCAGTGGAGCGGGGTTTGTAGTTTTGCTCCAGGCGCCAGGACAGGTGGTCGAGAATCAGCTCACGACCGGCGTTGAGCAGCTCCAGGTTTTTCTCCTGCAGCCAGCCATTGAACAACGCCAGGTCGCTGCGGTACGCCTGACGGGTGTTGTCCGACAGGCCTTTTTCCAGCCAGAGGGCGTCGAGGAAGCGGTCTATCTGGGGGTGATCAATGGCAGGCATGAGAACTCAGGCTGAAAACGGTGGTGTCGATAGATCCTATCGCGACCACTCAAATCGCGGGCACAAAAAAGCAGCCCGTAGGCTGCTTTTTTCTGCATCGGGAAGCTGGACTTAAGCCAGTTTTTCCTTGATGCGAGCTGCTTTACCGGACAGGTCACGCAGGTAGTACAGCTTGGCTTTACGTACGTCACCGCGACGTTTAACGGCCATGCTGTCGATTTGCGGGCTGTAGGTCTGGAAAGTACGCTCTACGCCAACACCGTTGGAGATTTTACGAACAGTGAAAGCACTGTTCACACCACGGTTACGCTTGGCAATTACCACGCCTTCGAACGCTTGCAGACGCGAACGGTCGCCTTCCTTCACTTTCACCTGAACGACAATGGTGTCGCCCGGGGCAAAGGTAGGGATCTCTTTGGTCATCTGCTCTGCTTCGAGTGCAAGGATGATTTTGTTAGTCATGCTGTGCTCCTAAGGTAAGTCATCGGACCTACCATCGATACGTTGTTAACTATCGTCCCGCGCGAGGATGTATTCCTCGAGCAGCTTCTTCTCTTCTCCAGAAAGCGAGCGGCTTTCCAGAAGATCGGCGCGTCGTTCATAGGTCCGCCCGAGGGACTGCTGTAAACGCCAACGCCGGATGTGTGCGTGATTGCCACTTAGCAATACGTCGGGAACACGCTGATCCGCATACACCTCCGGTCGGGTGTAGTGCGGGCAATCCAGCAAACCATCCGTGAAGGAATCTTCCTCCGCGGAGTCCGCATGCCCTAAAGCTCCAGGCAGCAGTCGTGTAACCGCATCTATCAGGACCATCGCCGGCAGCTCGCCGCCAGACAGGACATAGTCCCCAATCGACCACTCTTCATCGACATGAGCATCAATAAAACGCTCGTCAATGCCTTCATAGCGACCGGCAATCAGGATTAATGCTTCCAGATTCGCCAACTCGCGTACCGCCGACTGATTCAGCTGACGGCCTTGAGGGGACAGGTAAATTACCTTCGCCTTCTCCCCGGCGGCTGCCTTGGCCTGAACCAATGCATCTTCCAGGGGCTTGATCTTCATCACCATGCCCGGGCCACCGCCAAATGGGCGATCGTCCACAGTGTGATGTCGATCCGTCGTGTAGTCTCGCGGGTTCCAACAGGTAAGCTGCAAGAGCCCCTGTTTCACCGCCCGACTGGTGATGCCGTACTCGCTGATGGCGGAAAACATCTCGGGAAACAAACTGATCACTTCAACGCGCAGGTTAGCCACGTTAGAAGTCCGCGTCCCATTCCACCTTCATCTCGCCCGCTGCCAGGTCGACGGCCAACACGCATTGCTCGGTATAGGGCAACAGGCGTTCGCGATCATCCAGGCTGCCAGCGCAAGGCTTGACCACCATTACATCATTGGCGCCGGTTTCCAGAAGATGATCGATTTTCCCGAGCAGTTGCCCGAGTTGATCAATAACCTTCAGACCTTCCAGCTGGTACCAGTAGTACTCGCCGTCGGTCAATTCAGGGAACAGGTTGCGCGGCACGCAGATCTCATAACCGGCCAGAAGACGAGCTTCTTCACGATCATCAAGACCCTTGAGCTTTGCGACCAGGAACTTGTCGCTCCCGCGTCCACTGACCAGCTCTACCTGTTTCACACTACCTTCGCGCTTGAGCGTCCAGGTCTTGTACTGCAACAGGTTTTCAGTCGGATCAGTAAAGGAATACACCTTCACTTCGCCGCGAACGCCATGAACAGAATAAATCTTGCCGATAACGATCAAATCATCAGCAACCGCTGGCGTCGCGTTCATATTGCTCAGGCCGCAGCCTTAGATGCATCCTTCAACAACTGAGCAACGCGCTCAGAAGGTTGTGCACCAACGCTCAGCCAGTAGGCTACGCGCTCTTGGTTCACGGACAGACGGACTTCTTGACCACGAGCGATCGGGTTGAAGAAGCCTACTTGTTCCTTGTGAGAGCCGTCACGTGGGTTGCGGCTGTCAGTTACGGTCAAGTGGTAAAACGGGCGCTTTTTGGAGCCGCCAAGGGCAAGACGGATTGTTAGCATGTGAACATCGTTCCTGTAGTCGGTGCTGCAAATCTAAATGCACAGCGGGCATAGGTGCCCGAAAGGCCGCATATTCTAAGGAATATCCGGACTTTTGCAAATGTCTTTTTCTGGCGCCTATCAGCGTGCCATTCAGATCTGCTATAGAGCCGTCGGTTAAAACGGCAAGTCAGCTCCCGCCAACGGCGGGTTTGCTGGAGATCCCACATCCCTGTGGGTCGGAGCAAAAGCGGGCTTTTGCTCGAATTCTTTACATCTTCGGCATGCCGCCGCCGGGCAACATACCGCCCATGCCGCGCATCATCTTGGCCATTCCGCCTTTTGCGGAGAATTTCTTCATCATCTTCTGCATCTGCTTGTGCTGCTTGATCAAGCGACCGATGTCCTGCACCTGAGTGCCGGAACCCATGGCGATCCGACGCTTGCGCGAACCGCTGATCAGCTCAGGGTCGCGGCGCTCGGCCGGGGTCATGGAGTTGATGATGGCTTCCATCTGCTTGAATTGCTTCTCTGCCGCGCCCTGGGCGTTGCCCATTTGCGCCAGGTTCACGCCACCGATGTTCGGCAGCTTGTCCATGAGGCCGCCAAGGCCGCCCATGTTCTTCATCTGTTGCAGCTGGTCGCGGAAGTCTTCGAGGTCGAAGCCCTTGCCCTTCTTCAGCTTCTTGGCCAGTTTGTCGGCCTTGTCCTTGTCGAGGGTAGCTTCGGCTTGCTCGATCAGGCTGAGTACGTCGCCCATGCCGAGGATACGCGAGGCGATCCGCTCAGGGTGGAACGGTTCGAGCGCTTCGCTCTTCTCGCCCATACCGATGAACTTGATCGGCTTGCCGGTAATCGCACGGACCGACAACGCGGCGCCGCCACGGGCGTCGCCGTCGACCTTGGTCAGGATCACACCGGTCAGCGGCAACGCATCACCAAAGGCCTTGGCGGTGTTGGCCGCATCCTGGCCGGTCATGGCGTCGACCACGAACAGGGTTTCTACCGGGTTGATCGCGGCATGCAGCGCCTTGATCTCGCCCATCATCTCTTCATCGATGTGCAGGCGACCGGCGGTATCGACGATGACCACGTCGATGAATTTAAGCTTGGCTTCTTTAATAGCTGCCTGGGCAATGTCGACCGGCTTCTGGCTCAGGTCGGACGGGAAGAAGGTCACACCCACTTCGCCCGCCAGCATTTCCAGCTGTTTAATCGCGGCCGGACGGTAAACGTCCGCAGACACCACCATCACCGACTTCTTCTTGCGCTCTTTAAGGAAGCGCGCCAGTTTGCCGGCGGTGGTGGTCTTGCCCGCACCTTGCAGGCCGGCCATCAGCACCACGGCCGGCGGCACGGCGCTGAGGTTCAAATCTTCGTTGGCCGCGCCCATCAGGCTTTCGAGTTCGGCCTGGACGATCTTCACAAACGCCTGGCCCGGGGTCAGGCTGCGGGACACTTCGGTGCCCACCGCGCGCTCTTTGACCGAGTTGACGAAGTCCTTCACCACCGGCAAGGCGACGTCGGCTTCCAGCAACGCCATGCGCACTTCACGCAGGGTGTCTTTAATATTGTCCTCGGTCAGCTTGGCCTTGCCGGTGACATGGCGCAGCGTCTGCGAGAGACGGTCAGTCAGATTTTCAAACATGCGCGATCCTTTCAGGCCCTATTCATCGAAATGCATTGGTAGACCGAGGTAATGGCGGCCCAGGCTGTGGTAAATCGCTATTAAAAACAGCGCTCGGCGAGCCTGCGGCGTGGGCAGGTCGCGGATTATAGCGAAGACTGCCGCCATGCACACCCGCTGTCTGGCCTGAGAGTCTTTCGTGTTACGCAGGTGTATGCCAAACTCAGCGCCTTTCGGGCCTGCTTAACAGGATTTATGCTCCCTTTGTCACCCAGTTTGCTACCCAGCCTCGCCGCCGCCATCTTGTATGCCGCTGCGACCCTCTATCAGGGCACTCGTCTGGCCCAAGGCGCCAAGGCCGACAAACGCCTGTTGGTAGGCCTTGGCGTTCTCGCCCTGCTGGCTCACGCCGCCAGCCTGTTCACGCATTTGATGACGCCGGTGGGCCTGGGCCTGGATTTCTTCAGCGCCGCCAGCCTGATCGCCGCCGCCGTGATCGCGCTGACCCTGATGGCCTGCTACCGGATCCCGGTGGAGAACCTGCTGGTGCTGTTGTTCCCCCTCGGCATGCTGACGGTGCTGCTGGCGCAATTCACCCCGACCGGCACCGTGCAGGTCATAGACGAAGAGCCGGGCATCCTCGCCCACATCCTGCTGTCGATCCTCGCCTACGGCATGTTCACCATCGCGGTGTTCCAGGCCTTGCTGCTGCTGTTGCAAGACCACCAGCTCAAGCACAAGCACCCGTCCGGGCTGATCAAGAACTTCCCGCCGCTGCAAACCATGGAAAGCCTGTTGTTTGGCTTCCTCTGGGCCGGCTGGACGTTGTTGTCGCTGTCGCTGATCTCCGGCTGGCTGTTCGTCGAGAACCTGTTCGCCCAGCACCTGGTGCACAAAACCCTGCTGGCGTGCCTGGCCTGGGTGGTGTTCAGCGTGCTGCTGTGGGGCCGCAACCGCCTGGGCTGGCGCGGGCACAAGGCGATCCGCTGGACCCTGGCCGGTTTCTGCCTGCTGATGCTGGCCTATTTCGGCAGCAAGCTGGTTCGCGAATACATCCTGCATATCTGACGGGCAGCCGACATGGACAACTTGCCCCTGGGGCCGATGCTTGCGGTAGTAGCCTTGCTGGTTTTATGGTCGGCGCTGTTTACCGCCATCGAAGCCGCCCAGCAACATTTGCTGGCCCTGCGCCCCGGCACCCGCCAGGGTGACAAAGCCGCCGCCCGCCTGAATTTCCCGCGCAACAGCCTGATCCTGTGCAACACCCTGTGCCGTGCGGTGGTGGTGATTCTCTGCACCTTGCTGGCGATCTACGCCTGGGCGGAAAACGGCCCGTGGCTCGGCTGGGTGATCTCCAGTGCCGTCCTGTTGGTGCTGGCCGACTATCTGCCCCGCGCCTTGGCCACTCGCCACCCGCAAACCATCCTCGGCTTTGGCAACACTCTGCTGAGCGTGCCGCTGAAAATCCTTTACCCGCTGGCCTGGCTGCTCAACGGCGTCAGCCTGATGCTGCTGCGCCCGTTCGCCCGCAAGGCCGGCGTGGTCAAGAAGAGCGACGAGCCACAGCCGGACCAGGACGACGAGCCGGAAGCCGAAATCCCCAATAGCCGCGCGCCCGGCATGCCAGGCATCCATGCGCTGGACAACATCACCGTCAACGACATCCTGGTGCCCCGCAGCGAAGTGGACGGCATCAACCTGGATGATCCGGTCGAGGAAATCATCGAGCAACTGCGGGTTTCCACGCGCACCCGGTTGCCGGTATTCCACAGCGATATCAACCAGGTCGAAGCCGTGCTCAACACGCGGCAGATTCGCCACCTGCTGCCCGACGCCAGCCTGACCAAGGAAGCACTGCTGGCCGCCTGCCACGAGCCCTACTTCGTCCCGGAAAGCACGCCGCTGCAGTTGCAATTGCTGAACTTCCACAAGCAACAGCGCCGCCTGGGCATGGTGGTGGATGAATACGGCGAAGTGCTGGGCATCGTGACCCTGGAAGACATTCTTGAAGAAATCGTCGGTGAGTTCGAAAGCGAGCACCACCTCGATAACCCCCACATCCAGCCGCAACTGGATGGTCGCTACGTGATCGACGGCGCCGCCTCGATCCGTGACTTGAACAAAACCCTCGGCTGGCACCTGCCCAGCGACGGGCCCAAGACCCTCAACGGCCTGGTGACCGAAGCGCTGGAAACCATCCCGGATTGCGCCGTGTGCCTGAAAATCGGCCGCTATCGCCTGGAAATCCTCGAAACCGAGGACAACCGCGTGGCCAAGGTGCTGATCTGGCACACCAGCACGGTGCCGGTCGCCGCTTAAGCCCCTTGTTGGATCCGCAAACCCCTTCCTATAATCGGGGCGGCTTACCCAAGCCCCGCCCGACCGCGTGCTACCCGCACTGAGCGTGTCCAGGCACCGCTTTACCGTGTCTGACCGGTGTTTGCTCCCATCCCGAGCCGCCCCGCGCACACCCCTGATCCATGGGTGTTCGACCAATAATAATCCGCGTCCAAACGCGCAATGACCGTCAGGGATACCTCCATGAGCACCACCTATAACGAGGCGGCGACCGCTGCCCCGACCAATTCGACGGCCCGGGTCGCCACCGCGAGCATCATCGGCACCGCCATCGAGTTCTACGACTTCTATATCTACGCGACCGCCGCGGCGCTGGTGATCGGCCCGGTGTTCTTCCCGCAAACCTCCGGCACGGCGCAGATGCTGGCTTCGTTCCTGACCTTCGGTATCGCGTTTATCGCGCGGCCGCTGGGTTCGGCGCTGTTCGGCCACTTTGGCGACCGGATCGGCCGCAAGTCCACACTGGTTGCGTCCCTGCTGCTGATGGGCGTGTGCACCACCCTAATCGGCTTGCTCCCCGGGTACGACAGCATCGGGGCGTGGGCGCCGATCCTGCTCTGCGTGCTGCGTTTTGGCCAAGGCCTCGGGCTAGGCGGCGAATGGGGCGGCGCAGCATTGCTGGCCACCGAGAACGCACCGAAGGGCAAACGCGCCTGGTTCGGCATGTTCCCGCAACTGGGGCCGTCGATTGGCTTTCTAGCGGCCAACGGGCTGTTCCTGATCCTGGCCATGAGCCTGAGCGACGAGCAGTTCCGTAGCTGGGGTTGGCGCATTCCGTTCATCCTCAGCGCGGCACTGGTGATGGTGGGCCTGTATGCGCGCCTCAAACTGCATGAAACGCCGGTGTTCGCGAATGCCGTGGCCAAAGAAGCGCCGGTGAAGGTGCCGCTGGTGGAACTGTTCAGCCAGCACTGGCTGCCGGTGCTGCTGGGCGCCGCGTCGATGGTGGTGTGTTATGCGCTGTTCTACATCACCACGGCATTTTCCCTGAGCTACGGCGTGTCCACGCTGGGCTACAGCCGTGAAACGTTCCTCGGCTTGCTGTGCTTCGCGGTGCTGTTCATGGGCGCGGCGACGCCACTGGCGGCGTGGGCAAGCGACCGTTACGGGCGTAAGCCGGTGCTGATTGTGGGGGCGATCCTGACCATCCTCTCCGGCTTCACCATGGAACCGTTGCTGACCCACGGTTCAACCTGGGCCGTCGCATTGTTCCTGGCGCTGGAGCTGTTTTTGATGGGCGTGACGTTTGCCCCGATGGGCGCGATGCTGCCTGAACTGTTCCCGACCCGCGTGCGTTATACCGGCGCTTCGGCGGCGTATAACCTGGGTGGGATCGTGGGTGCGTCGGCGGCACCGTTCTTCGCGACCAAGCTGGTGGCGATGGGCGGTTTGAGTTATGTCGGCGGGTATGTGTCGGCGGCAGCGGTCATCAGCTTGATTGCTGTGTTGTGCCTGAAAGAGACGCGCCATAACGATTTGAACAAGGTCGCCTGATAGGCCGCTTTCGGGAGCAAGCCCCCTCCCACATTTGAATGTATTCACAAATCAAAATGTGGGAGCGGGCTTGCTCGCGAAGGGCGCGCCTCGGTTACAGCTCTACAACAACTGCCTTCGAAGCACGAGTGGCTTTAGCCCGGGCAGCCTCAATCGACTCATCCCGTGCCAGCGCCACGCCCATGCGGCGCTGACCGTTCACTTCCGGCTTGCCAAACAGGCGCAACGCCGTATCCGGCTCGCTCAAGGCTGCACCCAGGTTGGCAAACGCGGTCTGGGTCGACTGCCCTTCCACCAGGATGACCGCCGAGGCCGACGGCCCGAACTGACGGATCAACGGGATCGGCAGGCCGAGAATTGCCCGTGCATGCAGGGCAAACTGCGACAAGTCCTGGGAAATCAGGGTCACCAGGCCGGTGTCATGCGGGCGCGGCGAGACTTCGCTGAACCACACTTGATCGCCTTTGATGAACAGCTCGACGCCAAACAGACCACGACCACCCAAGGCCTCGGTCACCGCTTTGGCAACACGCTCGGATTCGGCCAGGGCAATCGGGCTCATGGCCTGTGGCTGCCAGGATTCCTGGTAGTCGCCCTTCTCCTGACGGTGGCCGACGGGCGCGCAGAAGGTGGTTCCGCCGATGTGGCGCACGGTCAACAGGGTGATTTCGTAATCGAAGTCGATAAAGCCTTCGATGATCACGCGGCCCTTGCCGGCACGGCCGCCTTCCTGGGCGTAGTCCCAGGCTTTGCGCACGTCATCAGCGCTGCGCAGCAGGCTCTGACCCTTGCCCGACGAACTCATCACCGGCTTGACCACGCATGGGAAGCCCAGGTCGGTGACGGCCTTGCTGTAGTCCTCGAAGGTGTCGGCGAAGTGGTACGGCGAGGTCGGCAGGTCCAGCTCTTCGGCGGCCAGGCGACGGATGCCTTCACGGTTCATGGTCAACAACGTCGCGCGGGCGGTCGGGATCACGGTGAAGCCTTCGGCTTCCAGCTCAACCAGGGTCGCGGTGGCGATCGCTTCGATTTCCGGCACGATGAAGTGCGGCTTTTCAGCTTCGATCACGGCACGCAGGGCGGCGCCATCGAGCATATTGATCACGTGGCTACGGTGCGCAACCTGCATGGCCGGCGCGTTGGCGTAGCGATCCACGGCAATCACTTCAACGCCCAGGCGTTGCAGTTCGATTACCACTTCCTTGCCCAGCTCACCGCAGCCACACAGCATTACGCGGGTCGCGGTTGGCGACAATGGAGTTCCGATTCGGGTCATCTCAGGTCCTCAGGGGAGCGGATCATGGTGGAGAAAGGCCGGCATTTTACATGAACTGTAAAGATTGGCTTCAGTTGGCGACGCGCTGCCGGCGCAAACGCCAGGCCATGGCCAGCCATACCACGGTAACGCCGGCGAACTTCGAGACCAGCGCAGTGCCCGCCACCGCAGGCGTCAGCGCGCCGATCAGGCCGAAAAAGATAAAGGTATCGAGGGGAATGCTCAGCGCCGAACTTATCCACAGGCGATCGTGGAGCGGACGCTTGGTGATGCTGAACACCAGCCAGTCGATGCACTCCGACACCGCAAACGCCGTGGCGCTGGCCAGGGCGATGGATGGATCGGACGTGATGTAGGACAGCACCAGCGCCGCCAGCATGGCGATGATCGCGCCATGGCCGAAGCGGGTTTGCACCATGTCCCGCAATACAAACACCAAGCCGCCCCAGGCAGACCAGATGACGTCCAGGTGCGGGGCGGTGGAAAAGGCAAAGTTGATCAGCACGACACTGCTGATGTAGGCAATCAGGAAGAACATGGGGCGAGGGACCTGTGAACAAGGGCCACAGGGTACTGCACAACCCATCAATGTGGCGAGGGAGCTTGCTCCCGCTGGGGCGCGAAGCGGCCCTGAAATGGGCGATAGCGGTGTACCTGAAGTAATGCTGTCGTCTGATTTGGGGCTGCTTCGCAGCCCAGCGGGAGCAAGCTCCCTCGCCACATTAAGTGCAGCCCTCTAGCGATCAGGCGCCGGATTTACCGGGAATCATCCACACCAGCCCACTCGCCTTCGCCCGCTCATGGCACAACCCCAGCACCACCCGGCGCTCGGCATTGTCCATGCGGCTCCAGCGGGTGATTTCATCCACCGTGCGCTGGCAACCGGTGCAAATATCGTCGTCATCCAGCGCACAAATGCTCACGCAGGGCGAGGCGACGGGGCGTTCCACCGGGTTCATTCTTCCTGCTCAGCCAGGTCACGGGCATAACGCCGGGCGTTATGCACATAGTGCGCAGCGCTGGCCTCAAGCATCTTCTTCTGCACGTCAGTCAGTTCCCGCACCACCTTGCCCGGCGAGCCCATCACCAGCGAACCGTCGGGAATTTCCTTGCCTTCGCCAATCAGCGAATTGGCGCCGATGATGCAGTGCTTGCCGATCTTCGCCCCGTTGAGGATGACCGCATTGATGCCGATCAGGCTGTAATCGTCGACGGTGCAGCCATGCAGCATGGCGTTATGGCCGATGGTCACACCGGTGCCCAGGGTCAGCGGGTAGCCCATGTCGGTGTGCATCACGCTGCCGTCCTGCACGTTGCTGTTCTTGCCGATCAGGATCAGCTCGTTGTCGCCGCGCAACACCGCGTTGAACCAGACGTTGGCGCCCTCCTCCAGCTTGACCTTGCCCACCAGCGTGGCATTGGGGGCCACCCAACTGTCGGGATGGGTTTCGACTCGGGCGTCGCCCAGGCGGTATTTCATAGGTGGTTCCTCACGGCGGAAACGATGGCCATCTGGCTCTTAGGTATTGATGAAGCTTTTCGGCGGTCGATGCAGGCTGATGTCGGCATCGTCATAGAGCAGATTGATCAGCTCGACAATCATGATCGCCGTCAGGCCCCAGATCTTGTATTCGCCAAACCGATAACTGGGCACGTACCAACTGCGGCCCTGGTAATCGATACGGTGGGTATGTTCGCGCGGGTCCTGGCGAAAAAACTCCAGGGGCACGCTGAAAACAGCCGCGATCTCGGCGTCATTCGCCAGGTATTCAACGTAATCAGGAATAACGCCTACATAAGGCGTGACACGGATACCGTGCAGGGAAATCAACGGGCTCAACGGGCCGATGACTTCCACCAGCCCTGGCGGCAGGCCGATTTCTTCTTCCGCTTCACGTAGCGCGGTGAATATCAGGTCGGGATCGTCGGGGTCGCGGCGCCCGCCAGGGAACGCCACTTCGCCGCCATGGGTGGATAACCCGCTGGCGCGCAAGGTCAGGATCAGCTCGGGTTCGTCACTGCGGGTGATCGGCACCAGTACCGCCGCTTCCGGGAAACGACCGTCGGTCTCCAGCGTGTGGGGCGTATGATTGCTTACCCGGCGAAGTAGCTCGTCCAGCATGAGTCATCTCGGTCTGTTGGCTACCTTGCATCATGCACCAAACCTTGCGCACGCCCAACCCCAAAACCCTGGCCATGTCGCTAAACGACAACTTGCAGCCCATACCCGGTCACGCCAAGATAGGCGCACTCTCCAGGAACCCCAGCATGAACTTCTGCAGCCAGTGCGGTAAACCGGTCACCCAGCGCATTCCCGAAGGCGACGCACGCCTGCGTTATGTCTGCGATCACTGTCAGACCATTCACTATCAGAACCCTAATATCGTCGCGGGCACCGTGCCGGTATGGGGCGATCAAGTGTTGCTGTGCCGCCGCGCCATCGAGCCGCGCCTGGGCTTCTGGACCCTGCCCGCCGGCTTCATGGAGAACGGCGAGACCGTCGAGCAGGCCGCCATGCGCGAAACCCTGGAAGAAGCCTGCGCCCGGGTGCGCAACCTGAGCATCTATACCCTGATCGACGTGCCGCACATCAGTCAGGTGCACATCTTCTACCGCGCCGAGCTGATCGACCTGGACTTTGCCGCAGGCCCCGAAAGCCTCGAAGTGCGCTTATTCGATGAAGCCGACATCCCTTGGTCAGAGCTGGCTTTCCGCACGGTCGGGCGTACCTTAGAATGCTTTTTTGCTGACCGCCGGCAACAGTCGTATCCGGTGCGCAGCGAGTCGGTGCCGCCACTGACCCAATTGGCCAAATAACAACTCCAGGCGGCACGTAGTCTTCTCAGGGGATACCGTTTTAATGCGTTGGTTGCTTGCTCTGATCTGCCTGTCGTTTGCCACGCTGTCGCCAGCCTCCACCCAACTGATCCTGGGCGGCAAACCTGTCGAGAAAATCCTGGTGCTCAAGTCCGCCCATCAGTTGCAACTGATCAACGACGGCAAGCCCCTCAAGACCTATCGCATTTCCCTGGGCAAAAACCCCAAGGGCACCAAGCTGATGGAAGGCGACCGTCGAACCCCGGAAGGCTTCTACTGGATCGACTGGCGCAAGACCAGCGACCGCTTCAACCTGGCCATGCACATCTCCTACCCCAACATCAGCGACTCCGCCCGCGCCCGCCGCGAAGGGGTAAAACCCGGCAGCATGATCATGATCCACGGCACCCCCGACGCCGAGGACTACCCCGAAGAGCTGTTCCACACCCTGGACTGGACCGACGGCTGCATCGGCATGCGCAATGTCGACATGCGCGAGGTCTGGAACCTGGTCAAGGACGGCACCATGATCGAGATTCGTCCGTAATTTCCCGCCACCCGTAAAATAATTCGAAAAAAATTCCTGCCTCGCGCAGCGCTTGCCGGTGAATACCAGTTCACCCCGGCAAGCTGCGTGCTTCTGCCCACAAGAAAGACCTCTCTAATACCACTTGATCTGGCGCACTATTAAGGCGCCCGCAAACACTCGTCTGCACCGTTTTCGCTGCATTGACATGGTATTTAAGTGGTATTAGCTTTCGATCACTACCGGGCGACAACACTCCAATAACCGCATCGGAAACCGACACGATGAACCCCATCCTGACCCTGCGCCCCGACGACAAACAATCGACGCCGCTGTACCTGCAACTGGCCCGTAACCTGGAAGCCGCGATTCATGCCGGCCAATGGAAATCCGAGCAGGCATTGCCTTCGGAACGTGCCCTCAGCGAGCAACTGAGCATTTCCCGAGTCACAGCCCGCAAGGCGCTGGAAGTGCTGTTCGAACAAGGCCTGATCCGTCGCAGCCAAGGCTCCGGAACCTTTATCACGCCGCGTCTGGAACAGCCGCTGTCGCGCCTCTCGGGCTTCAGCGAAATGCTCCGGCTCAAGGGGTTTGTGCCGACTTCCCAGTGGCTGGAGCGCGAGATCACCCCGCCGACCCATGAAGAATTGATCCGCCTGGGCCTGTCGCCCAGCGACAAGGTCGCGCGCCTCAAGCGTTTACGTAAGGCCGACGACACGGTGATGGCGATTGAAATGACCGCCATGCCCGCCTCTGTCCTCCCGCACCCGCAGGCCATCGGCAATTCGCTCTACGAATACCTGGAAAGCATCGGCAAGCCCATCGTGCGCGCCCTGCAACACATCCAGGCAATCAACGCCTCGGACGAGTTCGCGGCCCTGGTGGGCATCGCCCCCGGCACCGCCATGCTGCTGATGACCCGGGTGGGCTACACCGCCGACAACACCCCGATTGAAATCACCGACACCTATTGCCGCAACGACTACTACGACTTCGTCGCAGAACTGCGCCGCCACGACTATTCCGCTGAACTGCGAATTTAGAGAACTGCCCATGTCCGAAGACAACATCCTCACGCCCAGCGGCTGGATTCGCGGCCGCCTGGTGCACCAGCACGGCAAGGTGACTGCCGTTGAAGGCAGCCCGTGCGACCCGGCTGACAACGACCTGCCGTACCTGCTGCCAGGCTTTATCGACCTGCACGTACACGGCGGTGGCGGCAAAGACATCATGGAAGGCAGCGACGCCTTTCAGACCATTACCCGCACCCACGTACGATTTGGTACCACCTCCCTGCTGGCCACCACCATGACCGCGCCGGTGGACGAAATTTCCCGCGTGCTCGGCGAAATCGGCACTTACTGCGAAAGCCGCCCGACCGGCACCGCCCGCGTGCTCGGCGTGCACCTGGAAGGCCCCTACATCAATCCGGGAAAACTCGGCGCACAACCTAACTTCGCCCACACCGCGTTGATGGCCGAAGTCGAAGAATACCTGCGCCTGGCGCCGATCCGGGTGATCACCATTGCCCCGGAAATCGCCGGCCACGACGGCCTGATCCGCGCCCTCAGCGAACGCGGCGTGCGCATGCAGATCGGTCACACCCTGGGCAGCTACGAGGAAGGCGTCGCCGCCCTCGCCGCCGGCGCCACCAGCTTCACCCACTTGTACAACGCCATGAGCCCGCTGCATCACCGCGAGCCCGGCATCGTCGGCGCGGCGCTGGCCCACGCCCAATACGCCGAACTGATTCCCGACCTGTTGCACGTGCACCCCGGCGCCATGCGCGTGGCCTTGCGTTCGATACCGTGCCTGTACTGCGTCACCGATTCCACCGCCGCCGCCGGCATGCCCGACGGTGAATACAAGCTGGGCAGCCATACCGTGACCAAGTGCCTGGGCGGCGTACGCCTGGCCGATGGAACGCTGGCCGGCAGCACCCTGACCATGGACCAGGCGCTGCGCAACCTGGTGAAGATCGGCCTGCCGATCAGCGAAGCCTCACAACGCCTGTCGCAATTTCCTGCGGACTACCTGGGCCTCGAAGAACGCGGTCGCCTGCAACCCGGCAGCTTTGCCGACTGCGTGCGCCTGGACCGCTCCCTGAACCTCACCGACGTAATGGTCGAAGGAGAAACCATTGACTTCAAAAATGCTTGAAGAGGCCCTGGCCTCCTGTGAGGCCGTCGAGGCTCAACTGCAGCGCCTGGACCCGTTGCTGGTGGAAGTCGCCGGCCGCCTGCGACGCCAGCCGCCGCAAGTAGTGATGACCATCGCCCGCGGCAGCTCGGACCACGCCGCCAGCTACTTCGCCTACCTGACCATGCAGCACCTGGGGATTCCGGTGGCGTCGTTGCCGATGTCGGTGGTGACCATGCTGCAATCGCCGCTCAAAGTCAGCGGGCAAGTGGCGTTCGGCTTCTCACAGTCGGGGCAAAGCCCGGACCTGGTCAACAGCCTGCGCCTGTTGCGCAAACGTGGCGCCTTGAGCATCTCGATGGTCAACGCCGAAGACTCACCGCTGGAAGCCGCCTGCGAATTCCACGTGCCGCTGTGCGCCGGGCCGGAACGCAGCGTTGCCGCCACCAAAAGCTTTATCGCCACCCTGAGTGCCAGCGCCCAATTGATCGGCCACTGGAACCAGGAAGACGAGTTGCTCCAGGCCTGCAAGGCCTTGCCCGACGGTTTGCGTGAAGCCGCCAAACAAGACTGGAGCGTGGCCATCAACGCCCTGCGCGACTGCCAGCAACTGATGGTGATCGGCCGCGGTGCCGGTTTTGCCATCGCCCAGGAAGCGGCGCTCAAGCTCAAGGAAACCTCGGCGATCCAGGCCGAAGCCTTCAGCAGCGCCGAAGTGCGCCACGGGCCGATGGCCCTGATCGATGACAACTACCCGCTGCTGGTCTTTGCCCCGCGCGGTGCTGAACAAGCCGGCCTGCTGAGCCTGGCCGCCGACATGCGCCAGCGCGGTGCCCGCGTGCTGCTGGCCGCCCCCGACGACATCGCCGAACGCGACCTGACCCTGAGCCGCGCCGAACACCCGGCATTGGACCCGATCCTGGCGATCCAGAGCTTCTATGTGATGGCAGCCGGTTTGGCAGAGGCCCGAGGCATGGACCCGGACCAACCGCGTCACTTGAGCAAAGTGACCCGTACCCACTGAGTTGATTGCAGCGTTTTCCTGATGAGTACCGTGCCCATGTCCAACAACAATAAAGACCTCACCCTCAGCGCTCCCCTCAGTGGGCCGGTGCTGACCCTGGGCAACGTTCCCGACGAAGTGTTCGCCAGTGGCGCCATGGGCGACGGCATTGCCATCGACCCGCTCAACGATTGCCTGCATGCGCCGTGCGATGGGGTGATCATCCATGTCGCCCGCACCGGGCATGCGCTGACCATTCGTGCGGATAACGGCGCTGAGTTGCTGATGCACGTGGGCATCGACACGGTGGAACTGAATGGCGAAGGGTTTGCGCTGCTGGTCAAGCAAGGCGCGCGGGTCAGCAAGGGCCAGGCGCTGGTGCAGTTTGACCTGGACCTGATCGCGCGCCAGTGCAAAAGCCTGGTCAGCCTGATCATCCTGACCAACAGCGAGTTGTTTGAGCTGCGGCCGATCACCTTGAAGACGGTAAAGGTCGGCGAGCCGCTGCTGCACGTGGTTGCGCGGTTGGCCGGGGCGGCGAAGGTAATTGATGAGTCGGTCACCGAAGCCAGCGCGACGATTCGCATCACCCACCGTGGCGGCCTGCATGCGCGCCCTGCTGCCTTGGTCCGCAAGACGGCGCAGGCATTCAGCAGCCAGTCGCAGCTGCACTTCGCCGGCAAGACGGCCTCGTGCGACAGTTTGATCGGCTTGATGGGATTGGGGATTGGCGAGCAGGACGAGGTGCAGGTCACCTGCCGGGGCAAGGATTGTGAAGCGGCGCTGCAAGCACTGGTCGCCGCGCTGTCGGTGGCAGTTGGCGAAGAACATCACGCGCCAGTGGTCATTGCCCCGCGCCGTGCAAATACCGAAGCCGGTGTACTGCAAGGCGTCTGCGCCGCGCCCGGCCTGGTCTGCGGCCCGCTGTTCCGTCTGAACGGAATCGAGCTGCCGGCAGACTTGGGCAATAACGTCCCGGATGAGCAACTGCAGCACCTGGACACCGCCCTGGAACACGTGCGCGGTGAAATCCGCCACACCCTGGACCAGGCCCGCCAGCGCAAGGATGTGGAGGAAGAAGAAATCTTCGCTGCCCACCTGGCGCTGCTGGAAGACCCGACGCTGCTGGAGGCCGCCACCGCCGCCATCGAACACGGCAGCGCTGCCACTCACGCCTGGCGCGACGCGATCCAGGCCCAGTGCGCGGTGCTGCTGGCCCTCGGCAAACCGCTGTTCGCCGAACGCGCCAACGACCTGCGGGACTTGCAACAACGCGTGCTGCGGGCGCTGTTGGGCGAGGCCTGGCATTTCGAATTACCGGCCGGCGCGATCGTCTCGGCCCATGAATTGACCCCCTCGGATCTGCTGCAACTGAGCCAACAACACGCGGCGGGTATCTGCATGGCTGAAGGCGGTGCAACCTCTCACGTGGCGATTCTGGCGCGAGGCAAAGGCTTGCCGTGTGTGGTTGCGCTGGGCACTGAATTGCTTGATGTGCCTCAAGGCCAGCGTGTGGTGCTGGATGCCGCCAATGGCCGGCTGGAACTGACGCCGGATGACGCGCGCCATGCCCAGGTCCACCAGTTGCGCGACGCACAAAAACTGCGCCGCCAACAGCAACACGCCAACGCCCAAGGCACCGCCAGCACCCAGGATGGCGTGCGGATTGAAGTGGCCGCGAACGTTGCCTCCAGCGCCGAAGCCCAATTGGCCTTTGAGAACGGCGCCGATGGCGTCGGCCTGCTGCGCACTGAATTCCTCTTCGTCGATCGCCGCACTGCGCCCGACGAGCAAGAGCAACGTCAGGCCTATCAAGCCGTGCTGGACGCCATGGGCGACAAGTCCGTAATCATCCGCACCATCGATGTGGGCGGCGACAAGCAGCTCGACTACCTGCCGCTGCCGTTCGAGACCAATCCGGTGCTGGGCCTGCGGGGCATTCGCATGGCCCAGGTGCGCCCGGAACTGCTGGACCAGCAACTGCGCGCCCTGCTGCAAGTCTCGCCACTGGAGCGTTGCCGGATCCTGCTGCCAATGGTCAGCGAAGTCGACGAACTGCTGCAGATCCGCCAGCGCCTCGATGAGTTGTGCACCGAGCTGGAACTGACCCAACGCCCGGAGCTGGGCGTGATGATCGAAGTGCCCGCCGCCGCGCTGATGGCCGAACAACTGGCCGAGCACGCGGACTTCTTGTCCATCGGCACCAATGACCTGTCCCAATACACCCTGGCCATGGACCGCGACCACGCCGGCCTCGCCGCCCGGGTCGACGCCCTGCACCCGGCGCTGCTGCGGCTGATCGCCCAGACCTGCACCGGCGCCGCCAAACATGGCCGCTGGGTCGGTGTTTGCGGTGCGCTTGCGTCCGACCCGCTGGCCACGCCGGTGCTGATCGGCCTGGGCATCAGCGAGCTGTCCGTGAGCCCGCCGCAAATCGGAGAAATCAAGGACCGTGTCCGCCACCTGGACGCAGCCCAATGCCGGCAACTGAGCCAAAGCCTGCTTAACCTGAGCAGCGCCAAAGCCGTTCGCCAAGCCTGTCAACACCACTGGCCGCTGAGCTGAAAACAACAAGAATAGGGAGACACGCCGTGTACCAATATTTTATCGAAGGGCTGCAACGCCTGGGCCGTGCGCTGATGCTGCCGATCGCGATTTTGCCGATCGCCGGCCTCCTGCTGCGACTGGGCGACACCGACTTGCTGAACATCGCGGTGATGCACGACGCCGGGCAGGCGATCTTCGCCAACCTGGCGCTGATCTTCGCCATCGGGATTGCCGTGGGTTTTGCCCGCGACAACAACGGCACGGCGGGCCTGGCGGGGGCCATTGGTTACCTGGTGATGGTCTCCACCCTCAAGGTGATGGACGCCAGCATCAACATGGGCATGCTCGCGGGCATCGCCAGCGGCTTGATGGCCGGCGCGCTGTATAACCGCTTCAAGGACATCAAGCTGCCGGAGTACCTGGCGTTCTTTGGGGGGCGACGGTTTGTGCCGATCGTCACCGGGTTTTCGGCAGTCGCGCTGGGGGTGATCTTTGGTTTGATCTGGCCACCGGTGCAGCAAGGAATCAACAGCTTCGGCGTGCTACTGATGGAAAGCGGCAGCTTCGGCGCGTTCGTGTTCGGCGTGTTCAACCGCCTGCTGATCGTCACCGGCTTGCACCATATCCTCAACAACATGGCGTGGTTTGTGTTCGGTACCTTTACCGACCCGACGACAGGCGCGGTGGTGACCGGCGACCTGACCCGCTACTTTGCCGGCGACCCCAAAGGCGGCCAGTTCATGACCGGCATGTTCCCGGTCATGCTGTTCGGCCTGCCCGCCGCCTGCCTGGCGATGTATCGCAACGCACTGCCGGAACGGCGCAAGATCATGGGCGGGATTTTCCTGTCGATGGCGCTGACCTCGTTCCTCACCGGCGTGACCGAGCCGATCGAATTCGCGTTCATGTTCCTCGCGCCGTTCCTGTACCTGGTGCATGCGCTGTTGACCGGGTTGTCGATGGCGATCACCAACATGCTCAACATCCACCTGGGCTTTACCTTCTCCGGCGGGTTTATCGACATGGTGCTGGGTTGGGGCAAGTCAACCAACGGCTGGCTGGTATTCCCGGTTGGGCTCGCGTACGCGGTGATCTACTACAGCGTGTTCAATTACTGCATCCGCCGCTTCAATTTGAAGACGCCGGGGCGTGAGGATATTCAGGTCGTACAGGCTGAGACCATGACCGATAACCAGCGGGCCGGGGCTTATATTCGGGCGCTGGGTGGTGCGGAGAATTTGCTCAGTGTGGGTGCCTGCACGACGCGCCTGCGGTTGGACATGGTGGACCGCAACAAGGCGGTGGATGCCGATTTGAAAGCGCTGGGCGCCATGGCTGTGGTTCGGCCGGGTAATGGCGGGAGTTTGCAGGTGGTGGTCGGGCCGATGGCGGACAGCATTGCCGATGAGATTCGGTTGGCGATGCCTTCGTATGTTGGGGTAACGCCGGTCGCTGCTGCGCCGGTTGAGAAGAGCACGCCGGTGAATGTGCACGAGGCCGAGAAATGGCTGAGCGCACTGGGCGGTCGGGCCAATGTGCTGCAACTGGACGCGGTGGCGATGACGCGGTTGCGGGTGGAATTGGGGGATGGTTCGGTGCTGTCCGAGTCCCAACTGACGGCACTGGGTTGCCAGGGCGTGAGTCAACTTGAGAGCGGTATTTGGCACTTGCTGATTGGTGACAAGGCGTCGGGGTTGGGTGAGGCACTGGAACGGTTGGTCAGCGGCCGCGAAGCCGTAACCGGCGCCTAGCAAAATTGTGGTGAGCGGGCTTGCGTGTGGTGAGCGAGCTTGCTTGTGGTGAGCGGGCTTGCCCCGCGCTGGGCTGCGCAGCAGCCCCAATAAGAACGACGCATTTTTTCAGATAGAACCCTGTGGCAGGTTTTAGGGCCGCTGCGCAGCCCAGCGCGGGGCAAGCCCGCTCACCACAGGGTTACTGCCTATAGGGAAGAAATGTTTCTAAACCGGATCCGCCTGTTCGGGTGGAATTGGGGGATGGTTCGGTGCTGTTCGAGTCCCAACTGACGGCACTGGGTTGCCAGGGCGTGAGTCAACTTGAGAGCGGTATTTGGCACTTGCTGATTGGTGACAAGGCGTCGGGCTTGGGTGAGGCACTGGAACGGTTGGTCAGTGGCCGCGAAGCCGTAACCGGCGCCTAGCAAAATTGTGGTGAGCGAGCTTGCTTGTGGTGAGCGGGCTTG